>NZ_JBIWEL010000005.1:0-209924 GCF_044762525.1 Pseudomonas sp. NPDC096950
CCTGCACGTTGGCGATCAGTTGTTCCGGGGTGATGCCTTCCTTTTCCGCGCGCAGCATGATCGCCGAACCGTGGGCGTCGTCGGCGCAGACATAGATGCATTGATTGCCGCGATGCTTTTGGAAGCGCACCCACATATCGGTCTGGATATATTCCAGCATGTGGCCAAGGTGGATCGAACCGTTGGCGTAGGGCAGGGCGCTGGTGACGAGGATCTTGCGTGGTTCGGACATGTGAGTTGGCTACTTGATGAAACGGAGACCGGCCACTATAAAGCCCGTCCTCCTTTTTTTCACCAAAACCTGTACGAACCGTGGCGAATTGGCTCCCACAAGTCCGTCTGTGCCCCTGTCCATTCGAGGCAGTATGACGAACAGGCGAACGCATGATGAAAAGTACGCGTTACAGTTACGAACCTTGGATCGAATCGCAGATGCGCGACCGCGATTCTGCTGTCAGTTTTCCTTCCTTCAATGCCGCATCAACGCTTTCAGTCGCCGAAGGCGAACGTTTAGCAATGGTCGTCAGAGAGTAAATTCGGCCGGTGCTAAGGTCGCCTGTTTTCAGCTGCTGACAAAAATCAATCAGTGAGCTGGTGCTTGCGTCCTTACCAATAGGAGCTGAAACCGGTTCATCGGCTTGTACTACACCGTGTAATCCCAATAAAAGTGCAGCCATCAAAAATGCTTTGTTCATAAATCGTCCTTGTAGAATTGGTGTAGTGCGGGATACGAGTAAAGTGATCATTAGTCTTCGTTGCGAGAGAACACTTGAACCGGCCTGCCTTTGCTTAGCTTCAATGAGGACTTGATAGCAAACGCGATCTCGAAATCAGTCATGGATGAAAGGATCTGAATGACTCCCTTGCCTGACTCGTACTGGGGGCGGAGCACATCAAGAAAATCTATTTCAGCCACCTCGTCAGCTCGTTCTGGTGGCAATGCACCGCGAATAGCATGAACAAGATCTTGGTTACCCAGACCTGTGGGTGCATCAGTTTCTAGAACGTTATGCGGATGATCTTCCACAGCGCTCACGGAATCTGCAATCTTGGAGGGATACAGATACTCATCCTGCAACATCAAGATTCGCTCAGGCGGATCTTGCCTACCTATGTTTCCTAATTGGGCTGCGACTGCCTTGATATCTCGTAGAAAGGCTTTTCCCTCTATCACCTCGGTAGCGCGTTTGTTCGTTGATTCAGCGATGATCAGAAGGGCAGCTTTGACAGCCTGCTCCTGAGGGGAAAGCTTCGCGACTTCTGGATCCTGTAAAACTCGTTCCAGGGCTTCGGATAATGCAGCCAGTGGTGAGGGCATAACTTATCCTGCGTGTTGATGGATGGCGGAGGCTGAGCTTACAAGTATTTTGCCATAAAGGAAATATACTTCTTTACTGCGTGTGAAATATGTTTCAACATTGCCTGCGTCGAGAAGCCACAGGGCGCGTTATGAACAGATTGACAGCTAGATTGAAATCAGCCTCAGCTGTAGAGCAGTTCAGGCTCGATTGCTTGATCTGTGAAGACCGAGGCCTGATCAAAACTCCTCCAACACACTATGGTGCCGATACAGGCGAAGAGCCCTGCTGGAGCTGCAAATTAGGCAAGTGCGCAATCTGGGATACAACCCACAGTCGGTACGTAATCAAATAGCTGAGATAGGGATCCCTGTGCAAGTTGCTGGTTTTGGAGGTGAGCCGCCTCACCTGGTGTCCACGTTTCTAAAGTTAATAGGGGTGAGGAATGCTGAACGCTTCCTGCTTTTTCCAAAAAAGATTGGTGATGAAATCGCTCTTGTTGGGCTGGTACCTGCTTTTGCTCGCGATGGCTTGGAAACTGTTTGACGCCGTAAATAGTTTGACCATACAGGCGAATGCCGGGCCCTTGTTCGGCGAAGTGACCTGGGTGGATCAGGTCTGGGGGGTGGCGCTTATGTTGGGCGTTGTTTTGCAGTGTGTTGATTTGGTAAGTGAAATGGATCGTAAGCACTCTGCGGGCGGTTCGCCAACGTCCAGTTCCCCTGCTGTCGCCATTCAGCGAGAAAAGACTTGAACAGCAGATTTCAGGAGCAACCGGTGCCGACCGACAACACAAGACTGCTCGACCAATACTTCACCGCTTCGTGGGTGGCAAAGGCGTTAACGCGTCACCATTTTGCCGATCTCACAAGCGCCGATTTCGTGGTTGATCCAATGTGCGGCCCCGGCCGCTTCTTGGAGGCCATACCCGCGCACGTACCAGCTCTCGGAGTAGAGATCGATCCAATTCAAGCGGATGAAGCGCGCAGGCGGACTGGCCGCAGCGTGATTGCTGCTGACATTCGAGACGTGGACTTTCCCGTACAACCTACTTTGTTTCTGGGGAATCCCCCGTTCAAAACGGGGTTGTTCGATGAGTTTCTGGAGATCGCTCACCGGGCGCTGGTGAGAGATGGGCGCATAGGCATGCTGTTGCCTTGTTATTTTTTCCAGACAGCGAGTCGCGTGGTCAGGTACAGCGAGAAGTGGTCTCTTTATCAGGAGATGGTGCCGCGTAACATCTACCCTGGTCTTGAGAAGCCTCTTTGCTTCGCAATCTTCACAAAGGATTCAAAGCGCACGTTGGTCGGGTTCAGCTTGTATCACGAACAGGACTTTGTGAGCGGTCTGCCCCAGGACGTTCAAGCTGCACTCGTGAATGGCCCCTGCACCTGGGGGGAGCTCACGATTGCCGCAATAAACCACTGCGGTGGAGAGGCGGATCTCGCCGAGATCTATGAATACGTGAGCTCACGGAGGCCCACCTCGAACCCTTTCTGGAAGGAGCAAGTCCGCAAGGTTTGTCAAAAGCGCGCTCGGCGAACTGGCCGAGGGAAATACGCATCACCCTCCCAAGCAAGCTTGTCGCTTTGAGGACTGTGATATAAGTATATTAAAACAAAGAAAACCGTTGACTCATTTTTTGTTTTTTCCTAAGATCCTCACCACTTCGAAGCCACAGCATGTGCGGTGGCAACAACGGGCCTATAGCTCAGTTGGTGAGAGCAGAAAATTCATAACGCTCGAATCTCCGTGGGCCCACCAGTTTTAAGACCCTCCGCATAATGCGGAATGAATTGGAATGACTGCTTTTGTGAGTCTGCATCGTCAGTTTTATTCGCCTACTGCTGTTTCGAAGAGCGCAAGCAGAAGTAGTCATCCCAATTCCTAAAGGTTTATGCGCTAGTAGCTCAGTTGGATAGAGCGGTCGCCTCCTAAGCGACAGGTCGCCGGTTCTTAAATCCGGCCTTGTGCACCAGATTTGAGCTGTTTGGTTTAGCTCAATTATTTCGTCAAAGCGCCCGTAGCTCAGTTGGATAGAGCATCCGCCTTCTAAGCGGATGGTCGCAGGTTCAAGTCCTGCCGGGTGCGCCACGACGAACCTGTGTTTAAAACCCTAATCTCGCAAGAGATTGCATTCGTGTAGCGACAGGTGGTTCCCCTAATGAACCCCCCCACGTTGGTCGCCCCATCTGTCACTACACGAATGCAGGCATAAAACCATGGAGTTCGACCAATGAAAAAACTGCTGTTTGTCATGCTTTGTGCTGGCCTGGTGTCGGGCTGTGCCACTGAGAAACACCAGGAGGAGACCAATGCGCTTCTCCGCAACACAAACAACAATCTTCAGTCCATCCAGCTTCAGCTGGTAGCGAAGAACTCGGTTGATCAGGGTGAAAAGCAATCGCAGCTCATCAAAGAAAATATCTGTTTTCTGGATGATCTCGCCTACTCGAAAGGCGCGGTCGTTGTGAAAGGCAACAAACATTTCGAGTGCGTTGAAAGCTTCGGTCAGCAGGTTCAAGTTCAAGTGCGTGGGATGCCGCCACTGCCGCAACATGGATTCGCTGCCTGGAAGGTCACCCGCGCGAAAAAAGGCGACGTCGGTTTGGAGCAACTTCACGAGAAGGCTCTTCTCAAGCGTGCTTCTTCGGCCGCTCCCGTTACGAGCATGATCGAATCTCAATAACCGCTGGATGGGAGGTCTCCAAAGACCTCCTTTTTGGTGAGTCTGGTACAGCCAGAATGAATTGCTGAGTGATCTGGCCCTATGCCTGCGCCATCTCATGGTGTGGCGCATAAAGGGAGGCTGGGCCAGAACACTCAGCAATGCATTATTCATAAGACAAGCGCTGGCGCGAACGCTTAAACGGGCCTGACGCCATTGGCATGGAATGACCGGGCGATGCAAATTACTTCAGCCGTTCAGATGCTGATTTTGGCAGCAATAGCCTTAGTGCTTCTGAAGTTCGTGCACTATGTCGTCGACACAATCACCAGCAGTCACCAAGCCGTAAGCGACCAAGCAATTAACGAAAGATGCCGTGGAATAGATCTCATCAAGTGGATCGCCATGGTGACCATGGTGCTCGACCACGTCCGTTTTATTTCGCCAAGTCTGATGGGGCTTTTCGTACCCGGTAGGCTCGCATTTCCGTTGTTCGCGCTAGCCATGGCGTTGAACGTTTACCGCCAGCGCAGTGGCAATTACTTCTCGGCCGCCAACTTCCGATATCTCACTCTGCTGCTATCCGCTGCGCTCGTCTCGGAAGTCCCCTACAAGCTCGCCTTTGGTGCGCACGCGGTGACGTTGAACATCCTTCCGACATTGGTGCTTGGACTGCTGGTGGTTTGGGGTGTGCATTACCGCACCTGGGGAAGCGCGATAATCGCAATCCTCGCTGCGACTACGGCTGTCCTTTCGCACACATCCTTGAACTATGGCCTCCTTGGTGTCCTCCTGCCAGCCAGCCTCCTTCTGGCGTTACGCGGTTCGACCTGGACGCTGATTATCCCTGCCGCACTGTGTTTCTTCATGACTAGTGGTAGCGGTCGCCTCGAAGGTTTTCTCGCGCTCGACGAGTATTCGATCCTTGTGATGCTCACCGCCAGTGCCGCACCCGTATTTGGCATTTGGTTGGCGCGCCAGCAAGTCAGATTTGCGGTACCAAGGGTGACGCGCTGGGGCTATCTGTTTTACCCCGGCCACCTGTTTTGTCTTGCGCTGATCAGTGTCGTTTGGGGAGTGGATCGATGAAGAGCAATAAATCCGACTTGAGTCTTTCATCTGCACGAGTCGAAGGACACTTGGACATGGTTGATGCGGGACTCAAAGCAGCGATTGACCTGCTGGCGGCGTCTGGTCAACCGGAAATGATTGCGGATCTGAATGAACTTCGATCCAGCCTGAAGGCTTGCCGAAGCAGCAGGTGTATTCAGGCTAGGGAACGCAGCCAAAAAGGCAGAGCGGTCAGCGATGTTTTGCCAGATAACCCAGAGGCACTTGAGAGGCTCAAGCCCAAGCTGGCGCGGTTATCCGAAACCATCGACAGCATGTCAGAGGACGAATACGGACAGTGGGTTGATGATCTTCCTCGTGATGAGTTTTTCGAGTTCATGCGTGCCGCCCACGATGGCGACGCTCTTGGCCCGCTCCTGAAAGCCCCGGTAACGGAAATTCCAGATCAGGCCGGCGAGTGTTCCCAATGAGCTGCTCAAAAGCACCGCGTCACTTCCGATATACAGAACTGCAAACACTTCATGCCGGCAGGCTCAGCCGCCGCCTTGAGCGCTACCAAATGCTGGAGCGCGTTGTAGCAGACCGGTTGCGATCTGTCGGTTTGGCTTTGGCCGAAGATGAAGGCAGCGAGACCGAAGATGATGTAGCGAGATTCAGTTCGACGCTAGTGCTTCAAAGCTGCCTCAAGGGGCGGATCAGTGTTGCAAAAACGACCTTGCGTCAGCGCTCTCAACGTATGCAACCCCCACTGGGTGCTGAAGCAAGCATCCAGTCAATGACTGGTATCCAAGTACCCCTTCAAGCTGCCGTGAGGCCCTATGCAAATCTCTGAGCTTTTGTCCTTCGCGATCAAAAATGGCGCATCAGATCTCCACATCTCTGCGGGCATGCCGCCGATGCTCAGGATCGATGGCGACATCACAAAGATAAACCTACCGGCGCTCAATCAAGCTGAAGCTCGCGACCTGGTGGTTGAGGTGATGGATGACGCTCAGAGAGCTCTGTTTGAAAAGTCACTTGAGCTCGATCTGTCCTATGCCTCAGAAGGTAACCGTTTTCGAGTCAATGCCTTTACGCAAAGCAGGGGCGTCAGTGCGGTTTTTCGGATTATTCCCGAGGGAATTCTGACGTTGGGGCAGCTGGGCTTGGGCGATGTATTCAAAGATATCGCCGAAACACCGAAAGGATTAGTGTTGATCACCGGGCCGACCGGGTCTGGCAAGTCCACGACGCTTGCGGCCTTGATCGATTACCTGAATGCCACCAAGCCGTATCACATCGTTTCAGTGGAAGACCCGATTGAATTCGTCCACACCTCCAAAATGTCCCTGATCAATCAGCGCGAGTTGAATCGCGACACGTTGAGCTTTCATGCCGCCCTGCGATCCTCACTGCGCGAAGACCCTGACGTGATCATGGTTGGTGAACTTCGCGATCTGGAGACCATTCGCCTTGCACTCACGGCGGCCGAGACAGGGCATCTCGTCTTCGGAACTCTACACACTTCGTCGGCGGCAAAAACGATAGATCGAATAATCGACGTGTTCCCGGCTGATGAAAAGCAAGCGGTTCGATCAATCCTTTCTGAATCGCTTCAGGCCGTCGTTGCCCAGGTGCTCGTCAAAAAAATTGGCGGCGGCCGTGTCGCAGCGCACGAAATCATGCTTTGCACACCAGCGGTTCGCAATTTGATCCGCGAAGGGAAGGTTGCCCAGATCTACTCAACAATTCAGACCGGTTCAAATGTCGGTATGCAGACACTGCAAATGGGTCTCACAGCACTCGTCACGGCCGGGAAGGTTTCTAAAGCTACAGCGGACTCGGTGCTGGGTAACGCAGACAATCAAGGCGGCGGGGTACGTACATGACCAACCAACAGCTGATCCCTATCACTACCATGTCGCGCCAAAGCCAGGCTGTAACCATAACGCCGGAGATCGAGCAGCTGCTGGCGCAAGATCCGGTTGTAGCGGTCAGCGTCAGCGGAGGCAAGGATAGCCAGGCGTGTGCACTGGCTGTCCAGGAACACTTGGATCGTATTGGCCACACTGGTGTGCGCTGCTTGGTGCACTGCGACCTCGGACGGGTTGAATGGAAACAGAGCATCGACAAGTGCGAAGAGATCGCCAAGGAACTCGGTTGGGAGCTGATAATCCTGAAGCGGAACGCCGGGGACATGATGGATCGATGGCTCGTCCGCTGGCGCAATAACGTCGAACGTTATCAAGATCTGTCCTGCGTTCAACTGATCCTCCCTTGGTCTACGCCTTCTATGCGTTTCTGCACCAGCGAGGGGAAAACGCAGTTAAGTGCGAGTGCGCTACGCAAACGATTCCCAGGTCAGAACGTCGTCAACGTGACCGGCATACGACGCCAGGAAAGCGCCAACCGCAGCAAAATGCCCGTCAGCAAAGATGACCCAAAGATAGTGAATAAAGGGGGCGTCGGTGCAACGTGGAACGCGATTATTGACTGGTCGATAGACGACGTATTCCACATCATTGAACGTCGTGGATTGCGCCTTCATGAGGCCTACACAACCTATGGCATGACTAGGGTGTCATGTGCTTTCTGTATTATGTCGTCCGGGCCGGATATGCGTGCCTCCACCGATTGTCCGGACAACCATCAGATCTACCGCGAGATGGTGGAGCTCGAAGCGACCTCAACCTTTGCGTTTCAAAGCAACAAGTGGCTCGCCGACGTGCGTCCGGATCTGCTCGGTGAAGAGCTGGCCATGAAAATCGCTCGCGCAAAGTCGGCTGCGCAGCAGCGACAGGCCGCCGAGGCACGTATCCCAAAAAATCTGCTGTACACCAAAGGTTGGCCATCTGGCCTGCCAACGTTTGCTGATGCGCAACTGCTAGCCGCCGTGCGCTGTGAGGTTGCTGAAGCTATTGGACTAGCCATCCAGTACCGCGATGCAAGTGCGGTGCTTGGCCGCTACCAGCAGTTGTTGGAAATCCAGGCGTCGAAGCAATAATTCAAAGCCATGGCTGATCGCCAAACCATCCGACACGGACGCTACTCATGAACCAAAAATCAGCGCGAAACACTCGTCTCCCGGCATTCTCGTTCGGTTATGCCTCAAAAAGACTACGTATCGGCAACTCGCCGGTAACGCACGCTGGTCATGTTGTTACATTTGCGACGTCGGGGGCAGGCGAAGTGGCCCTGACCGCGAACAATATCATCGATTACGAAGGTTCTTCCGTGGTGCTAGACACCACTGGCCGAGGTGACTTGTACAGCACTACCGCTGTTGCGCTTTTGGCGAAGGGTAATCGAGTGATCGTGATCGATCCCGATGCAGTCCTTGATGTGCGTGGCATTGATTTCAACTTGTTGGACTTTGTGATCCCCTCCCAGCCTTATGCGTTCCAGGCCGCTACACGTATGGCGGAAATGATGGTGGTAGCGGACGGCGGGGAGTATCTCGACCATCACGTCAAAATTGTGCAGTCCATCATTGCGCTTGCTGTCTACCACGTTGCTGGTTTGCACGAGGAGGCGCGTTCAATGACTGGTCTCCGCGATCTATTCAGAGAGGGCTGTGAAGCGATTGAGCGTGCAGTGCGCGCTGTTGCCGACACTGCTCAGCTTACGAGCGTTGTAAGCAGCGCTCTAAGTGTACTTGAGGCGCTATCCGGGACAGACAGAGCGATCCTCTATCGCCTGGCGGAAAGCCAGACCAAATTTATTGATTTTTTTGAAAGTGATTTGGATAAAGGCACCAACAGCGCGCCGGGCAACCATCAAACACTTTCACCCGCAATCGCGCCTGCACCGAAAACGTTCACGCCAGAAATCTTCAATGGCGTTAGGACGACCGTTTTCATCGTCGGCGGTGATTGGGAAAAGAAGCTTTGTGTCCGGCGGTACCGGGCACTTGTAGGCTTGATGTTGCACGCTGCGAGCAGCGCCAAGGTGAGTGTTCAACCTGTGGGTTTCTTTCTCCATGGCGCGCTCCAGCTGGGGGAGGTTACGCCGCTGGCAGAAACCATTTGCTCCGGGACAGCTACCAACACGGCAATTTGGCTGGGCGGGCAGATCGAACTGCCACGCTTGCAACTGTGCTATCCAGAACACTGGGAGAGGATCCTTGCATCATCAGCGCTACTGCTGCTGCATACCGATGAGAAGGAGACTTTCGACTACTTCCACCCACTTCTGAAATCGCCAGTTCTGGTGGGTGGGGGCGGGGCGAGGGGGGCTCACTACAGTGTAATTCGTTACAACCCTATCGCCGTAATGCCGGGTGTCAAAACACGACCAGTCCACGCTCTCAACGCGCTCTATGCTGGTGCTCGGGCTAGCCATGTGCCGTGGTTTCGGAACCTTATCAGGCTAGGCAGGAAGCCAACGCAATGCGCGGACAGGAGCCGAGAGCATCTGATGCGCTCCACAGTGTGTGCGAAGTGTGGTGAGCCTTTGGGGCTGTCAACGCAGGCAATTTTGGTTGCCGAGTACCGCTGTACTTGCGGCGTTCTTTACAAGGTGATCACAGGAGTTTCGGATGTTTCCCAGGTCAAAAAACTTGATATTGATCCACAAGCCCTGCTGGGCAACCACTCTATGAAGATCGTCTTTCGTGCAGAAAGAAAGGGCTGAAGGAACAACATCGGCCCTCGCGTAGAAGCAAGGCCTGGTACGCCATCGACTCGGTTTTCGACCGGGGCTTTGGTGTACATGGACGGCAGTTCGAGCCTCTACCTATCCTGTATTCTTGTTGATTACTTTCCAGCCATGAAGCCCCCCGATCACATAGCCGATAGGCATCACGAGCAAATATTGGCGCATGCCCAAGCCGTAGTGGTCGAAGATCAAACCGGACAGCATTCCGAGCGGAAAGCCGTAAAGAGCAACGTACATTACGAAACGCAGCAGGTTTCGGTCGCTCTCCGTGATCTTGACGAAAATCTCTTTAATGCGTTTGAACATGGATTCTCCGCGATCAGATCGTTGAGCGCTCTTTGCAAAGCTTTAGTGCGGCTTCACCCATCCAGCTTACGCTGTGAAACAGGGACTGCACCGCGAGGTAATTTTCCGTGGTCAGCTCGTTATCTTTGAGGTAATCGGCAAGGTCTTGCGCTGCTTGGGCAAGGTTCAATTCCAGCGTGCGGTCGGTCATGACTCTTCACCGTGTTCAGTTCGTGACGTGGTTTTTATCGCTTCGACGCAGAAGGGGCATAACCAGCCTTCGCGCGTCTTTTTCCAGCCACCACTGCGGGCTTCATCGTCCAGTTGCTGCAATGTTTCAATAACGCTCGCCCTGGTGTCTTCGGCCATCTCCATCGGCCCCCTATTGTCGTGCGAATAGCAGCGCTCGTTCTCAGGAAGGCTATCTCCTGACGATTTGTTGAATCTGTTTTCGCAGCGGTATTCGATCCAGGTGGCCAAGGGCGGATGTCCTATAATTTGTCGTTAAGTTCTTTGATTACCTCCTGAAACGCGGCACTTGCGCGATCCAGGGGCACATACCGCCAAAACATTTGCCACGGATTAAAAGCAACGATTGGCGTGCACAAGAAGAAGGAAAGGCTCATCGGGGCAGTGATTCCCTGATCCCGGAAAACACTGTCGACGACCAACATCAAGCAAAACGTTTTGATCGCGGCCCCAGTGAAGCTCATCGCCTGCTCAAGCCAAACCTTGGGATCACGTAGTGACCGCTTCAACTCTGCTTTTTTTGCCGCCGAAGCCAGATCCCAGCGATGCTGTATCTCGGCTTTGCTCAACTGAATAACGAAAATTGGCACGCTAACTCCCTGGTTCAAGGGCTATGGTGGCTGACGCGAGTCCCGCGCCCCGGTACTGCAAAAGACTCATTCATGGGCCGATAGTAGTAAGCAGCGATCCCGTTCCTATACGAATCGGGCGCTCTTAGAAAACCCTCGTGGCAAGCAGCTTTTACTTGGGAGACGGCGCAAGCGCATAACCCAAAATTGCTTGTGCTTGCCACAAGGCATAGGGGAAGTCTCGAAGAGGCCAATCTCGACCTGACTTAGCATGATCCGGGCTATTGATTTTGTTTTCATGGGCGGTAATCCTTTGGTTTTGAGAGGATGCCAAAGGGGGGGGCATCCAATCCCCAGAACTCAGCGTTTATAGATATAAAGGTGGTCAAGTGGAGTAGGCTTTCCGGCATTTTCAACCGAGTCGTAAAATGGAGAAAAGCAAGGTTGCCAGCGATATAGTCCCCTCGCGTCCCTGTATGGCCCACTGTCTGTCGCCACACGGATCTGTCCTAATTCGACTCCCCCGAAAACGGATTTTCCAATACCGGGAATTTCTACACCGTCCTCCCGTTTCACAACTTCACTTTCCCGAAGCAGAAGTTCACATGCTTCTGCCCCATCACTAACCCAGCCCAAGCACTCATCCAGCGAGCATTCACCGAATGGCGGATGCTCGAACACTGGGATTTTCCCGTCGATCATGCTCATACGATTTTTCTTTCTAGTCCTGGTTATCGCCGAGACCTGCGGTCTCTGTCTGCCAAAGCAAATAGGCAGTTTTGATCATCGGGTCTGCCATCTGATCTGGAACGTCCAGCCGCGCCAGCCTTAAAAACTGGTCATCAATCCAATCCATCAATGCTGCTCGACCGGCAAAGCATGGCCCGTGTGACTGCTCAAGAGCATCAGCGAATATTTCCAAAAGCTCACGGGCGGCTGCATCTTGCTCGGAAGACATGGCGTACCCCCTCGATCAATTCCTATCGCTCTGCGCCTTGGCGCAACGCCTCGTTGTCAGCCTTGAGTTGGTCGATCTCCGCAAGCAGGGACAGGATAGTAGGTGCGTTGGCAGCGGCGTAATACTCGGCCAGCTTTTGAGCATCACCATCTGCATCCCACTGAGCGGTATTCACCGTCAAGACTTGGGACTTGTCGCCATCCTCGGTTACAGAGCCAACGCACCAATTTTTGGTTGCATCCTCTCCATCATCGACCTCTTCTGGCCAGCATTCATTCATGCAGTCCCAACCTTTGGTTGCTAACGCCAGCGCCTTGAGTCTTGGTTTGTCGATTTCGATAGTCACTGTTTCGGCTCGCTTTAAAGGGTTGGGATTCATTGGTACGTCCACCGCGTCTCTCCAGCAACCTCGGCCCCGGCGGATAGGCGGGGGCTAATGGTGAACCGATGAGAATTCCTAGTGGTCTGCATCTCTGGCAAAGCCCGCACGCCAGCTGGCAGGAAACCCGGCGAACCGGGGGCAGTTTCGTTAAGCGGCGCGCCTGGCCGCGAAATAATCAGCATTCAGCTCGATCACGCGGCGCATTTGTTCAAAGGAGCGCTTGGCCTCAGCACATTCATGGCTGAGGATCAAAATTCGTTTACCGTCAGCAGTCTCGATGAAGTCGTAATCAATCAGCGAGTCGACGCGCACAACCTCGGCGGTGCGATGCCAAACACCACCCTCCGCATCTTCCATATCGTGAGCATTGCCCACCGCGACGCGCATAACGAAAGCGTTCGCCAGGATGCCGTCAAAGCGGAACGCCGAACCGCAGCTCGTTTTGCGCGCCGCCCAGAGCGATACTTCAAATGGGTTCATGGTCATGCTTCCGCGAAGGCTTTGGATTCCTATTCTGAAATATATTTCCTTGTCTGTAAAGAAGCATATTTCCCATCTGTGGAGCGGCAGGTACGGCAATAAACCATTCCTACACGGCAGTAATTGGCGAGATCGTCACGAGGTTACTGCCGTGGGGCACCGCCGGCTTGACCGTCTTCACAACGAGCCATAAGCCCTGGCAATGCGATTGAGCGGCGTGATGCAGTTCTGACTGGTGATGTCCCGGCCAACAAATCGCACCACCCTCCAGTGTCAGACGGCCCCTGCTGATGTGGCAGGGGCAGGGCGGCATCACGTCGAGATCCATTGTTTCACTGAAAAGCATGGATCAGAGTTCAGCGTGATTTTCACCGAAGAGAATGTCGCTGGTGAACTCAGCCAGCATTTGCTTTGCCTCATCGATTGTGAGGCAGCCGCCCACCAGCCAGCTTGCCCACCTGCTTTGTGAGTAGAAGGCATAGACCTCCTCAGCTTGGCCAAGAGATACGCTATACCCATATTCTAATAGTGCGGATCTGATGTTTGCTGCCGTTTCAGCGACGCCTTCGTAACTACGGCAGAGGTCTGGCCCATATTCCGAAACAGCTGCCAGGATGCGCTGAAAACCTTCATTAATCTGGGTATCACTCATCTTGCTTTGCAATAATTCTCTGGACTCGTTCATTGCTGTTCCTTTCTGCTCTTAACTCGGCTGCGTGGAATGATCAGCAAGCCTGTCGAAACATTCAGTTTTGCCCTGAGCGATAGCTCCGCCAGCGTGTGCGCTACTCAACACGAATGGAATAACCGCCACATTCCCGAGGAAGGATTTCACGATTGCGCGACAGGCAGCGGTTCTGCGATCAGAGCCAAGGGCTGACACCTGATTGTTCCCTGTGCCAGTTGGGCAAAAGGCTTCGATATGGCCACCGTACTTTGAAAAGGTCACGTCGTATTTATCAAGAAGGGGGCCGCACTCGCGCCAGCGAGAATAAGGTGAGAATTGCTGCTTGGGCTTGTCATGCCGCCAGCAAGATGTAGTCCCGCTCGCCGAGGTAGAGACGAACACTTTTACCTGCTCAACACGCGCAACAAGCCAATCCAGCGCCGCGCCTTCGCTTTCGTCGATTTGAATTATGATTTCGGAATGACTCATCGTCGTTCTCCTTTTTCTACTTGGCTACGTGAGCCGGAAGTTAGATCGCAGCTAAGTACAGAAACACGACCGCAAGCACAATTCCAGCGCAATGGAAGGCGTTGGGAATCGCGCTATAGGCTATCCCTCTACGGCCTCAACCCAGCTTGATAGGCTGGGCTTGGGCATTTCTGGTCTTATCCTCAACTGGCCGCGCGGGCGGCTTCTCTGGCTTGCTTACCTTCCAGGTAGGCCGCGTCAGCTTCTTCTTTAAGCGTACGCTCGATACTTTCCGAGATCAGACCCAGCGTACGCAACGCACTAAGCTGGCCGGTGATCACACATTTCAATTTTAGCGCCGCCGTCGGCCGCATAGTTCGTAGATGTCGAAAACCACTACGCACACTATGCATCACATCATCCAGCGCCAGTGGGCTCACAATGTGATTATCCAGATGTTCAGTTTGCTCACCCATGCGGCGCTCTCCCTTTTCCTTCAAGGCCCGGCGAACCGGGCATGAGTTGCTATTCTTCGACAACTTGGCCATCTTCATCGATTGTTACCCAGACCAATTGGGCGGTGTCGAAACAGTCGCCGTAGTAATCACGGGCCTGCTGTTCGGTGAAAGTCATACCTTGCAGATTCATTAGCATTTCTCGACGCATTGTCATCCCCTTCGATGTGTGACCCGCTTCACCGGGCCGAGCGTGGTTGTCAGCCCATTCCGACCGCTTTATCAAGCGCTCTGTTGAACAGCTCAGTTACGTTCGTTCCGTCTTTAAGCGCCACTACAGTTCGTCCGTTCTCGACCTTCAAGAAAACTTGAATGTCAGTGATTTTGCAGGTAACCGACTCAGGCAATTTTTCGTCATCGTCAAAAACAGCGCCTTCAGCAGCACAAATGAGGTTCACCAGCTGCCCCTTATAGAGGCCATCCATAATGGTGAAACCACCTGCCGGGGCTACAGGGTTAACCTTGTTCGCAGTCAAATCGTATAGCTCGCCGGCATCGGTGAACCAAACCCGATAAATCACCCCCTTGTCGATCAAGGCTTGAAGGCAGTTACGGACTTTCAAACCATCAGTCGACTTCGCGACATTCAGTTTACGCACGGCTGGAACGATCCCTGTAACCCACTCACCGTGCCCAGCGGTAATCGCGTCCAAGATAGCTTTGGTAATGAGCTGATTGCGCTGGGCGGTGTTCAGCCTCGGTTTTACAAACTGGGCAGTGTTGGTAGCGGTAGAGCGATCATGGCCGAGCATGGTGAGTTTCCTTTTCTGGTGGTAGGGCCCGGCGTACCGGGCACCTGTATCAGCGTTAGATTTCGAGGATTGACAGCAGGCGGTTGTAATCGTCGCCGTCAGGTGGGCGCTCTGCGCTATCCATCTCCACGCCGTACGCAACTACTTGCTGCACCATTTTTTCGAGCTTCTGCTTAGCTTCCAAGTAGATATCGCGATCAGTCTCGCCGCCACACTCAGCCGCCAGTGTGAGCGCTTCAAGAGCGAGTTTTAGGGTAGTTGTCTGGGACATTGCGGGTTTCCTTGAGGTGAGGGTGTGGCCCGGCGAACCGGGCCGATGTGAGTTAGAACAATTCGGCTTGACGATCGGCATACGAACACCAGCGGTCAAAGCTCTCATTCCCGCACCACTCCTTGACGCTGTCGATAAACCCTTCCTTGCGAGCCGTTTTGATAAGTTCAGCAATCACGTCTTCCGAATCACCCATTTCAAAGCACGTATCAAATTCCCGCTCTCCAAGCCCTTCGTAACCACGATCCCACAACTCGTAGGTGGTGATTTCGCTTACCACACGGTACTTGAACGCCAAGACAACGAACTCAACGCGTGATTTGAAAGCGTCGAGGCTGTGGGTAAGCCGTTGCAACTTTTCGTAAACAGTCCACGGAGATGCAAGTGACATCTCAAGCTCCTTGCAGTGTTGTCGCGGCGAACTGGGCAGGTTGATCAGTCCCAAGCAGCTTTGGTACTTCGCCTACACCTACCTGCACCAGTTCATTGAAGTGGCGAGCAGTATTGCCTTCAGGATCTGCAACGATGGCATCCATGATGACCGTCGGCTTAACCCCTGCTTTCGTTGCCATGAGGTCTAGGACTTCAAGTACAACAAAGATTGTAATGTTGGTTTTTAGGTCAGCGAGCATCGTTTACTCCGGGGGGTGGGGCTCTCGTTTTGATGTGTAAATTATGAAGTATATTTCACTTACGGTAAAGCAATATATTTCCCGTTCCGGCGGTTTTTTGGAGACCCGCGCAACTAGTAGACAAGTAGAGCGTACGGTCACTACTCGAATGCCGGTTGTAGGGCTCAGGAACAGGACATCACGTCCAGGCATGCGACAAGTGACGGATACAGCGCGGATCGGATTTTTGAATTGCTTTAGGCGAGGAGGGGGGCGGGGTAGGTGTTCTATAGCCTCTCCGACAGGATTGCTGCACGGGAAGTGTGCTGGATCTGGAGAGAGTGGGCGTTCGGTTCTTCGATAGACCTAGAGGCCCGCACTTCGGTGTGCTCAGGGAAAACTAGGTGCGTCAGATATGCCCTGATGCTTCCGACCGTGGCGCATCCACAATCGAGAGGCCGCCACGAACGTAAGGGGTTTTCTTCACGAATCCTTTTTTGATCAGGGCAGTTACTCGTATCGCCATCGTTCCGGTGGTTACGTTTTCCAATGCGGCGAGCTCCACCATGGTCGGGCTTTTACCGTCCCTTTTTAGGTGGTCGGCAATATTTTGGTAGGTGCGCCGCTGTGCTGGTGTCAGCGCATCACAGCAGCGCTTAGCTCCTTCTGACCACTCGTTGAAGGTGCTGATGCTTTCGATAGAGAGGTTTTCATGGTCTTTTACCTATTCGTTTCTGGCTGGCCAGCAACCGTGAATCACGACCGTCAAAGCTACCGGCATAAGGTCGCGAACCAGCGGCCGCCACACCTGAAAAGCCGCTGAGAATTGGGGAGAGGGCGAGAGCTTTTCTCTCTAACTGGTTTGGCCCAACGACCAGCAGGGCTTGGATGCTCTCAAACCAAGTTTTTGCATCCCTTTTCACGATCTAATCAGCTTGCGGCCGGAGCACGTAAACGGCGTGGCACACGCTGCAATTCACACCGAACGTTGTTGCGGGTGAAACCTTGAAAAAGCCGTCCACATTCACCAATGGCCAGCTCTCGGCTTTGTGCTCGTTTCTCTCGCCGCACCATGGGCATGAAGTCGTAATGCTTGTGGCGCTTAGTGAAACAACAGGAGCGATCTCTGCTGGAAGGGTGGACGTTTCCTCAACTTCGAAACGATGCAGACAGGTTCGGCATTCATACAGATGAACGTTGGCAGGTAGCTTCTCGGTGCCTTGGGGCTGCTCGGCCACAGCGAAACCAAAGGCGCCGCTTGAGCAAGCAGGATTAGTGCAGAACGCCTGTAGGTGCCCGCCGTAGTTTTCTCTATTCCCTGTGATGCGATCCAGTTTCATGCTTCTTTCCAAATTGATTGAGGAACTCAAATTGTACCTCCCACTGCCTTAGCCCCGTATGGGCTGTGGATGAGGGCACTTGGACGGCAGATACGCGTCTTTTACGTAATCAATTAGTTTGCTTTTCAGGGCTAGTTGGCAATGCAGCCGGGGTAATCAAGCCATCATTCACTTGTATGAAGAACTGTAGTGAAAAGCTAAAGCAAACAATCACCCCAAGCACAACCCAGTACGGAATGGTTGGAGTCGCAATTAAAAAAACCACAGCTGTCAACTGAAGTACGCACTGAATACCCAGCATCCAAATCAGTACCAAACGCGGAATTGGCTTGCGTTTAGCATCAGCGTCAAATTTTCTAAAAAACCATTTCATCAATTATTCCCCTTTTGGGCGCGAGAACCGCACCTCTCATCTGGCCCTGCCCAGCATCTGCCGGGCTAGTTCTGTACCTGGGCGGTTTTACCTATTCACCTTCGTGCCAAACCTGAAGCCCAACTGGTACCTTGTGCAAGCCGTGCCATTTCGGCTGATACATAGTTTCAATGCTGATAACCCTGACGCCGCTTTCTTTGACCATCCTGTTTATCGCTTCCACCGCTTGAACCTCGCTAACAGCTGGATCGCTTCCTTTGAAGAAGGGGAACCACGTTTTACCGATCTGACTCATCACACATTCCATAAAATCTCGGACGCGATAATCGCAACTCCAACGCACTTGCCCCACGTTGACGGCAGCGCTTTGTTGTTCTTGAGAAAACCTGACCTCGCGCATTAGTTGCAGGGCTTGTTCAGTTGCCCTGACCAAGTGGAAACTCGTTGTGCTCGACACCATCTAAAAGTCGGCCGGATGCTTTCTTGCCCGCCCAACCCATCACCCAGCCATCCTCTGTGGTGGCCTTATTGGGGCGGACGGTCAGGCCCTCTGCCTGGCCGAGCATTGGTATCCATTCACCCCACTGCTTGAAGAGAAACGGTACGCCTGCGGCCGAGCATTGGTCGCGAAGTTTACGGATCCAGTCCGGAGACATGGGCCGAGCGCGAGGCCCGCTCTCGCCACCTGCGATCACCCAGTCAATATGCTGAAGGCCCATCGTCTCGGAGCAATCCTTTGCCGTGCTCATCAGGTCAACAGGCCCAAGCAGCGGCTCTATGCTTAGGAATCGCACACGCGCCGGCACCTCCAGCAGTTTCAGAATGTCGCGGTTTGCCTCAGCCTGATTGCAGATGGTTGAGCCGAGCCAGACATGTGGGTACAACCTGTCGAAGTCCGAAGAGTCTGGCAGCATGTTTGCGGCATTACCGATGCGCTTCGTCAAAAGTAACCAGTCCAAGTTAGGTGTTGCTTCGATAAGACGCCACAGATCATCACGCCATTCTGTCGGTACCTGGTTATCGAAAACATCGGCGAGACTTGCGCAAAACACCCGCTGGCGTCTTCCATGCTTGGCTTGAAACTGGGCGGCAGTTGCATTCCATCGAAGGGGCAGCGCCCAGTTGCTGGCGCTGGTGCGTCGGCGCTGTTCTTTCGCCCCCCAGACAACGTTCATTGTCCGCGCTGGGGTACTGCGCGCCGCGTAGCAGTCGTCGCACGCCGGGCTCACTTTGGCGCACCCGATCCATGGGTTAAAGGTGCTGTCGCACCATTCGATGTTGGTCTGTTCGCTCATGATTACCTACGCTTTACGTGGTCAATCGACATTTCAGAATTGCGGTGGGGGAGGATCCACCGCGAGGACATCAATCATGGTTATCAGCCAGTGGAGGGTGGGGGCTCTGAATCTTGTGTTTGAACCTTGTCGAGATCTGACGTGATGGAATTCATCACCACACCTCCTCAGCCACGGTTTCTAAAACAAGATCCTGCTGTGGGCTTACACCCGTCGGCAGTACCGAGTTGAAGCCTTCAAGCACCGAGTTTTTTACTTCGACCCAGTATCGCTCTCGATCTGAAATGTAGGCGGTCTTGTCGGCGCAGTCGCTCGGCGGCTCGATCACCTCAACCACTGAAAATTCCCAGTCTGTGATTTGAGTTTTTCGCAGTGCCTCGTGGAATTTACACCCGGTGGAAACCGAGAGGTGTTCCCACCATCGCAGTGTGAAGGAGCGAACTGTTTGGCCGATGTAGACCTTGCCGGTGGACTTCTGCCGAACTTGGTAAATCACGGGCGGTGATTTCCCCAAGCCTGCGAGCTTGAATTCTAAGAGGTCGCGAGCTTTACCCGCCGTCGAGCATTTGGCTGAACAATACTCACCACCCAGGTGGTCGCAATGAGGGTCGTTGTACTTGTCGATTGGTTTGAAGATTGCCTGGCATTCCTTGCACTCGGTATCGCGAAACCGGCGAAGGATGTAGTCCTCGTGCGGTTTGACCTCGCGGATAAGTAGAAGGTACGCATGCTGCTCCATGTCCTTCTTCAGCACGCGCACAGGAAATACCCGGCTGTACTCGTCCTCTATCAGCGCCTTTGCCTGTTTACGATCTGGGGCAACCACAAGTCCACTGAAAACCGGTGGCCAGGCCCAGCCGGAGCCGCCTTCGTGAACATCAGATTCACGCCCTTTGATCTGGTAGAAGTAGTCAGGCATGGCGTAGCACCTGGCCTTTTGGCTTGTGAGTCTTCATAGATGAAGTCGCTCTTTGATTTCAGCGACTTGGTCTGAGGTAAGCTTGTGCTGTGTTCGAGCTTCGCTCAGCAAATCGTAAGCTGCGGTCAGATGCTGTTTGGTACCGCCGTTTGCAAGCTTCTCAATAGCCCCCTCAAGTGCTCCTCGCGTTTGAAGCATGAGTCCGCCGACTGACCACGGGAATGCGTTAGGTGCGATCAATGGCCACCTCCATTTCGTGCGCCGAACAGAAAGCAGTAAATTCAAGCGCCAGATCGTCTGCGCCGGATTGCACCATGTCCGGGGTGTCGCTCAGATACGGCATGGCTTGGCCCATCAGTCGCAATGCTTGACTGAGTTTTGATTGAAGCGCTGCTTCACGGGCGTGTGACTTGGCCAGTTCCGATTCATCGCTCGGGGAGGTCGCGATCACCACCGACGTATGATTCGGTACGTGGCTGATGAGGCCTTGCGCTTGCGCGCAGCGGAGCGCTTCACGGACGGGCATGCGGCTCACGTCATAGTGGTCGGCAATCACTTGTTGGCTCACTTTCGTACCGATAGGCAAATCCCCCCTTAACACGGCCTGTGACAGCTGTGCGGCGATGAAAGAGCCGTTCACTGGGTGGTCGGGGCGAGGCCCGAGTGCTTTAACCAAAACCTCACTCATCTTGAGTAACCTCCTTTTTTGAAATTGCTTTTCACGCAAACAGTTGAAGTCAGTGTTTTGAGTCTCAGCCGCACGCGATGGGGTGGACTCGGGAGTAGTTGCAAAAACGGTGTGTCAGCCTGCTTGTTTCAGGCGCAGCGCCAGCACGTACAGATCTCCAGTGTTCCTCCAGCTAAGAATCTGGAAATCACCCGCTGCCATTTCTTGCCAGTTCTCAGCGCTGGCTTTTTCAACACCTATCACGCCGCCTTCTGTGAAATGGTCAACATTCACGTGGGCTACCACCGGCTTGCCCGCGTGGTTGGCGTTGATCGTGGTTTCGATCTGAACCTGGATCTTGGCTTTAACCGGCGCGCGGGTTGCCGTTGGCGAGAAGCCGATGTCGAGTAACTCGACCCGGCCGGGCTCCAGCGTTGTGCTTGTGAGCTGAAAGCGATGCACCTTGGAATACACCGAATCACCGCCAACGAATCGGGTGGCCTCATCCAACGTCATTTCTGGAGAGTCAGCGAGTGCGGAAGCGCTCATTTGCAGTCTTGAATCCAAATCAGCGTTGGGGTCACTGAATCGCAACAGCGCGCCGCTGAAGATGACGTATGTCTCGACTGAGAGGCTCTGAGGAATCAGTGAGGGCGAATTCGCTTGAGTCGGCGATGTTGATGCTCCGAAAGGGGCGCAACCGCCCAGGCTCGCCAACAGAGCTGCAACCATTACGAATCTGGTTAAAAGGGTGATGTTCATTCCGTGTCCTATAAATTCATCGCAGTCCCTGACAAGCAAGGCTCATTTATAATGTACTTATACCGAAATTTAAAGCGCTTAAAAGCCATATGGCCGCTTATTCATTATCGGGGCGGGGCAGGGCGCATACGCAGGTCTAAGTGCTGAATGCGTTCGTTAGGTGGCCCAAGCTGTGTGAAGTCAATGGGGGCAGTTTATTTCCCTCAATTGCTGCGAAAAGAGCGCTTATCTCAGCGTTGATATTGAGCCACCAGGTCAGGCAGCAAATGATCACAAAGATGCGAGGTCGACCAATGATGTCCGCCGCACTCTCTACCTGCCGATGTAAGGGATCTTCATAGCGAATCACAAACTTCATGATGCCTGAGGCAGTGTCATGGCCGTTGATGTGCTTTACCCCAGCCAGCACTGTGTCTGCCAGCTTGGGGCCTGCTCGATCAGCCATGATCGTCTTGAGTAGTTCAACCCGGTCATGGCCGTTGAGCCCGTTTGCAATGGCCTGAAGATACTCCGCGTTCACACTCCGCCCGTGATGCTTCGCAAGTCGCTTCATTGCCGAATGCGTGTTTTTGGGCACCCGTACGACGAAGCTGTCCGGGCATTTTACGGTAGAGGTTTTGGCAGGCGGTTTCAAAACAGGGCCTTCTTCTAGCAGGTTAGCGGCTGTGCACTTGAAGCGACGTTATGCCTTTTGGACTCGGTTCTCTTTTATCCGCTCCAGTCGCGTAATACGCTCTGCGGCGGCGAGCAGGAGAAAGGTTTCTTTATCCACCTTCGAGTCGCCTTGACGTGGTGACTGTGCAAGATCCACAAGTCCTTTCACGAGGTCATGGGCTAGCCAGTGAATGCCCAGGTTGTCCGTGGTCACGCTATAGCCGGAGGCCTTCAATGACCCACGGATGGTCTCGATGCTGAAGTACTGACCATCAAGCCGCAACAAGCTCGGTTCATCGGCGTACATCATCAGATGGCCAGCTGAGCTTGCTTCTCCAGGGGCTTCTGAGTGTTCACTTTGAATCTGCTCGTCGATGAGCTCAACGATTGAAGCTGCCAACTTCGGATCAGGTTCAGATGAGATGGCGGCTTCATGGGCGATTCTTCGAATTTTGAGTAGCAGTTCTTGGTATTGCGAGAGCATCTTCTATCCCTAACCACGTCAACCGTGGTGATTGTCCATTTTGATAAGTCAACTCGGCGGCGATTGGCCGCCGGAGATAGTGCAATCAAGTCTTGGGGGCTTCTCCCAAGTTCCGAATTGCATTGGCCATATAATTCAAAACCTTTTTCCGCTCTTCAGGGGCGACCTTGGCGAAGCTAACGGCTAGCTCCCAGAACTCATCTGGGGTTTTCATAGTGTCAGGCACTCCGACGTTGAGTTTGCCGAATTCAGCTTCAAATGTTTGCGCGTTACTAACTGCGTGGATCAGGGCTTCTTGATCCATTTCCGCTAATAAATCCAGATATGAGGCTTTGTAGTTAAGCCACATTTTCTTCTCGTCGACTGCTGGGGGCATCAGACCCGCAATGGCTTGGACAAGGTCATTGTTGGTGTTCGTCATGAGCATCCCCCTGTTGTTTTTGCGGTGTCACAAAGCAGGGCGTGCCGTCGCTTTTCTTGCACTTGTTGATAGCCTCAACTGTTTTGCCCGCAAAATACAATGGGTCGATCATTTGCGCCCCGAGGCCGGTGTTGATCAGGTGATAGGCGTTGAGTTTGTCGCCGGTGCGGATTGGGAGCGTTGAGTTTTCCAACGGGATGGCCAGAGCAATCGAATCCTCGTAGGAGCCGCCGTTTGCTGACGGGCACGCAACACGTTCAATCTTGATGACTTGGCCATCGTGAGACAAGGTTTTGACCATCTCTCCATAAAACAGGCAGTTCCACGTTTCATCGCGGAAGCGCATCGGGCCCTGCTGTGTGGAGTCGTAATCTTCCAGGCTGATCAGCTGTAGTGGGCCAGTTTTTGGGCCGTAGTTGGGTATAGTCATGTCGGCGATGTGAGAGTCACCCCGGCTATTGAGAGCCATTGCACCAGCGCCTAAAGCAACAGTTAGGGCTGCGCCGAGGGCAATGCCGATTACCAGACCTTTTGAAAATGGTGTGTTTCGCATGTGTGTACCGAATTGAGTTGAGATGCCATTACCGGCAAAGGCCCTTGCGGGCCTTGGTTGATGATATTTGAGAGGTCTGACTAGCTGCACAAAGCGACTTTGAGTTCCCGATGATCCATGTTACGGATCGAGACTTTATCAGCGATGTATTTCTCGAAAGCCGCAACATCCGAGATATGTGGTTTTACCAGTCGATCACGAAGGGTCGCCCGTGCCTTGGTGCAGAACGCGAGCAGCTGGTTGCCAGCATGGTTCGGGTTATACCCGTCACTACGCGAATGGTTGAAAGCAGTAGTCATCAGAAGATTCCCTTGGCTGTTGAGCAAGTACGCATTGCGTTGATATCTTGATGTGAGAATTATGAAATATACTTCACCTTAAGGTCAAGAAGTATATTTCCTCACACAGTCAGGGAGAAAACTCAACGACCCATACATAGGGATCAATGTCCCATGGCGATCCTAATCGCGCGTAGTGCTCATTCCAGGCGTAGGCGTACTGAGTCCAGTTGGGATACCCCTCCATTACAATCTCCGCATCAGTAATGCCTTTAAGGCGCGCAACTGACACTGCTTTGACGGTCGCGTATCCCAGTGACTGCTTTTTGTTGTAAGGGAGGCATTCTACCAGTTCGACTTGCGAGCTTGCCCGGCCAAACGGGCACGCTTGATTGAAACGCTTTTGAGAAAGAAGCTCTTCACTTTCAGGTGGCCATTTAAATAGATCCACAGCGACCTTATCGGTATCGTCGAAGAGGTCGCCACTTGCAGCCGCGAATGTCAGCGGCTGGGGTGTAACGGGGACGCGGTACTGCCTGAGCTTTCCCGCACGAAATGCATCAGCTTGTTGGCGGTACAGGTGCAGCGTAGAGGTCATGAAAGTCACCCGTTAGTTGTCGATCAACCTTGTTCAGCGAGCCATTCGCCCAGGTAGTGATCCAGTGCTGCGTCTGATGGAATCGAGTCAGAGTCATCCTGAGCCTTCAAAAATGCGCAGAAGCTGACGACAGCGTCTTCACGAGAGGCTTTAGTGTCGGTTGGCGAAGCGATTGCCCCGACATCAGTTGAGTCCGATGGGGTTCCTGTCTCGGGAGCAACGAAGGGTTCAACTGCGGCGTAAACCAGCTTGGAGAAAGTTTTAGCTGTCGCCGGGCGAAAGCCGGGCTGAACAGACAAGATCTTTTCGATATTTTTCTCGATCTGGCCCCGTCTCGCTGCACCGACTGGAGACGGAGCGTCGATCTCATTTGAGATGTCTCCTCGTCCCCGTAAGGCATTTAGAAGAAAAGGGAGAGAGGAGGCCGCTGCGGCAATGAGTTTTGCGTACGCAGCGCCCTCTGCATCGTTTCGATATCGGCAAACAGCGCGCCCCCCATCTGCGATAACGATAACCGGCGGCTTGCCATCCTCGATGGCTGGCACAAACAAGGACGTGTTTGGCACAGACTCACACAGTTCGCTGAGCAGTGATAAATCGAGAGGATCGAGTGGATGTATAGGCGTGTTGCCAGAGAGTGGGCTTGCCTGACTTACCTGGGCATTCATGGTGGCCTCGCAGTACCTTGGCGTAACTGTATTTCACAATAATGTATTGGGAAATATCCTTCCCTGCAAGCGCTCTTTTTCAAATTGCCTCAAATTTGCCCGTATAAACAATCAAAATGAAGAAATGTCTTGGCAATGCATCCTGCTTGGAAATATGCTTCACTGCAATTCAGTGTCATTACACCGGTTCTGAGGGTGCTGTTGTGCAAGTAATGGGCGAGGTTGAGGTGGCAATTCTTGATGCGAAGAAGCATCCAGCAATGGGGGTTGCCATTCAGAAGGTGAGCCCCGAAAAGCCCTACGTTGGATTTTGGCATGGGAGCAATGGACTTCGATTCTATGTGAAGAAAATTGTCTACTCGACTGGCTTCATTCAAGGTGCAGCCACAGCAGAAATGGCCGATGCAGTGGGATACAGCTCTGTAATTGAGGCGGCCGAAGAAATCGCGTCACTGGGTTACGCGGGCTCTTACATGCAATTCGCTCCATATGTAGGGCAGTTGCGGCTTTTTTGAAGTAGCCGGATTTCACGGCTTCCAATTGATGCATGCCGAATCATCCGGTACATAAACTCCAGGTCAGGCGAAAACTATGAGTGAAGTGTCTGCGGTTGTCTCCCCCCGAGACCCGCGTGAAGTGCTGTACAAAATCGCGAAGGAACTCTCTCAGAGCGCGATGACTGTGTCCGAACGAGCTTGCTTGGTAAAAAGCGCCGACGGATCTAAACGCATGGCAATGACGGGCATCTCTAGTGTCAATTATCCGCATTCTGGAATTGGCCAGGGTTCGACATTGCACAAGGTTTCTTTTCGGTTCATCGGTGATGAGTCAGATCCGATGTGTCGGTACCACCCAACTGAAGACATGGCATGGGCGTTGGTTGACCCTCGCTCCAAGACAGTGCTCTTTGGGCCTGAGCGGGGAATGTTGATACGTCAGCGTTCTGAGGGGATCGGTTCTTACATCCTTGGCCAGCTCATTCGTCTAGTGAATCCAGGCGTTTCTGTCGGCGGCTTCAAAGTTCATGAATTCAAGATGCCTCTGTCGGTAGAAGGCGTTCTGCCTGGTGATGAACAGCAGATAAATTCTCTTCGATGCGAGGCCATGCTTCGCCGCGCGGGGTTTTACGTTTCTCCTGTTGGTGCAGGCTTGGTCGTGGGTGCGCGTAAAGCGCTGGATCTCCAGAGTCGATGGAATCTCGACAAGATCTGGTTCATGAACCCTGCACAGCTGGCTGAAAATGCGTCGATCTGGCTGAGTGAAGGAGTCGAGTCGGCGAGCTCCTTAATCAAGACTAAGGATGAACTTCGCTTAGCGCAGGACGATCTTGAGTCTGCCCGTGGGGAGCTGGAGCGTGAGCGGCAGGCCCTCCAACGACAGCAGCGCGATCACGATGCGCAAACCGAATCACTGAAGGCCCAAAAACAGGCGGACGAAGAAACCATTGCAGCGTTGAGAGCTGAGGTGCTTCAGCAGGATCAAAAGTTGGTTGGCGTAGCGCAAGCCGTGGAATTGCCACCTGTACCTCCTGCGTCCACTGAGCTTTCTGCTGATGCTCACCCCCGTATTCTTCGCGTAGAGCTGGGGCGATCTGTGATGGGCTTTCTCTGGGTTGTGCTTGCTGTGGTCTCAGCTTTCGCATTCATGACCTTGAAGCAGTCATAAACCCCAGTATTCAATGTCACTCCTTGGGACTTCAGATGAACGTCGACCTTGCAGAATCGTTGATTGCTACGATGCCGAGCGCCAGCACTGTCCTATTCAACCCATGGCGGGAGGGATGTGAGTTCGACAGTGAAACGAACGGGCCAAAGCAACGGTTGACACGTTTGGCGCAGCACCTAGATTGCGATGCGCGAGTTATTCTTGTCGGTGAAGCGCCCGGCTACCAGGGCGCTAGATATAGCGGTGTGGGCTTTACAAGTGAAAAGCTTCTCATGGCCGGAGCGATACCTCGAATTGCAGCTATCCCGGATCGATTGTCGAAACGCCCGTTGCCTTTTTCCGAGCCCAGCTCAACGCTGATTTGGAAGGCGCTGTATCGATTGGGTGTGGCGGAGGAAACGGTGTTGTGGAACGCACTCCAGCTTCACCCGTTTCGTCCGGGCATGCCGTGGAGCAACAGGACGCCAACCCCAACAGAATTGAAACTGGGGAGTAGCGCATTGAAGCTGCTCCGAGCCGCATACCCTGGCGCGTTGCTGATAGCTGTCGGCCGTAATGCGGAGCAAGCGTTGGCGCTATGCGACATCAGTTACGAGGCAGGTATCAGGCATCCTGCTAACGGTGGGGCAAACGAGTTCGCGCGGGGGCTGGAGAATGCCCTGCGCAACAGATGAAAAACAAGATATGGCGGCGGATTTTCTTGGGGAAACATATTTCTTGTATTTCGGGGAAGTATATTTCATAATCCATGCGGGATTTTTCAAACCAGACTGAATGGCCTCAGCAAGCGTCATTTAGCAAGGTTCGGTGCCTGGTGTCGTTGTGGTTCTCTACATATTGACGTGCGAGCCCGCCCGCCGATGGTGAGACTTAGATGCATGGGGCCGATCAAACCGCCGGGGCGTTTTGGATTTGCAGCGAATCATGAGGATTGCCCAGGCGAATCCTATAGACATCCTCTCAGTGTCTCCTGGACGCTGAGTGATTTGCGAAACGGTGTTGAATGAGTAATCCAAAAGTAAACCAGATCATCGCTGACACACTCGACCGAAGTAGGGCCAGAATGCAAAGAACCAATGAAAGCGCCGCAGACGTCTCTGATGTTGAAGAGTTGGTTGCGATCACCCCTGACGAATTCAAGGCTGCTCTCCTCGGCTCCGGCTGGGACGCTGAGCGTCTCGCGAAACGCTGGGGGATGAGCAAGCGCCGCGTAAACCAAATCATCGCTGACGCTGATCGTCCGCGTTACTACGACGATGCTATCAGGGCTTTGTCCCATGATTCCCATGGCGCTCAAAAAGGCAAGCGCCAGCCCAAGAAGATCGCGCCTTAGGTGATGACGCCGGGAAGCTGTCGTCGTCAGTGAGCAGACGCTTTGGCCGCTGGCGCAGTACCGAAACGAGCAAACGGATTATTCGATGCGCATTATGACCTGGGAAATCGGCAAGACTTATGAGTTTACTTTCGCCAACAAGGAAAAGTTGACGCTTAAGTTATTAGGTTTCAATAAGTACATGAATCGTGAGTGGCTGAATCCGGTCAATAACCAGACCATCAACGATGTACCTCCTTATGAATCGGTCAAGCTGATCGGTTAAAGGTAGTTGATTTACTAAGCAAAAACTCAGTGTGCCGGATCACGCAACGGAATAATATATCAATATCAGCCTTTTCCAGTGGTGAGGATTTAGTTTATGAGTACAGATCGCATCGAAGATGTCGGTGGGCGTAATGACAACCTTCCACTCTGGTTAAGTTCGACATCGATTACGGCAGGGTTAATGGGGTCGATTGGCTTGCCTATCATGTACATTCGCCTTGAGAATGGCAGCGTGGTTGACTGGGTTTGCTTCGTAGCACTTGCCCTGTCAGTTGTTTACTTAATCCACATAGCTAGCCGATTGTCTCGAAAAATTGTTCGCCTGTTGCGTGAGTTGGATAAGGCTGAATGGCGCGAGGAGCAGCACGCTATTGCGGCTCAAGGTGAGGGCCTTAAGGTAGTTTGCAGCGTGGGATATGTCGACTGCCCAGAATGTAGCTCTTCCCAAATGAATTTCATCAACGATCCTCGCGGTGGGACGTATGACTGTGACAACTGTGGAAAACCGTTCCATGTGCCGGTTAACGCAGTAATCGATCTGAACTAACTTGGATCAACTGCCGCCTTTCCTTAAGTAGATTCTAAAATATTGCCGCCCAATTTATATGGGCGGTGGATTAGCCATGTTTAAAAAAGGAACTTTGTATGCCGATTCGACATTGTGTAGTTCATTACATTGATAAGAAACCGGATGGTTCGCCAGCGGTTTTGCACGCTCGTGACCACGAGCTGCCGGAGTCGAGTGCCACCGAAAGTTTGCTCGCCGACCTCAATGAGAGCTACAACTCCAAGCAGGGTAAAGCTTGGGGGCTATTCCATGCTGAATCAGGAGCATTCCCTTTCAGTGGCTGGCTGAAGAAGTACTTTGAAGGCGGCGACTACGGGTTTGTCGACTTCAGTCGCGATGCGGTAGAACATCTACAGCGATTGATGGAAGAATCAAACTTGACGGTCGGCGGGCACGTGCTGTTTGTGCATTATCAGCAGGGACTTACAGACTACGTGACCGTTGCACTCCTTCATCACAATGAAGGGGTCGCGGTTACGGATGAGCTGGATGTGTTGCCTTCGCGCCATCTGGATTTGAACCAGCTGCACCTGGCCGCGCGGATCAACATCAGTGAGTGGCAGAACAACAAGCAGTCCAAGCAGTACATCTCTTTCATAAAGGGCAAGAACGGTAAAAAGGTTTCGGAGTACTTCCGCGACTTCATCGGCTGCCAGGAAGGGATCGACGGCCCTGGCGAGACCCGCACGCTGCTCAAGGCCTTCAGCGATTTCGTCGAGAGCGAAGATCTGCCGGAAGATTCCGCCCGCGAGAAGACCAAGACCCTAGTCGACTACGCCAGCAGCCAGGCTAAGCTCGGCGAGCCAATGGGCCTGGAAGAACTCTCCGAGCTCATCGACGAAGAACGTCCTAAGGCCTTCTACGATCACATCCGCAACAAGGACTACGGGTTGTCTCCTGAGATACCGGCCGATACCAAAGTCATGAAAGCCTTCCAGAAATTTACTGGGAGGGCGGCAGGTATCTCGATATCGTTCGAGTCGCACTTGTTGGGTCAAGGGGTCGAATTCGACCCTGAGAAGGGCACCTTGCTGATCAAATCCGTTCCGGCCGACTTGGCTGCTCAGTTGCGCCGCAACGCTGATAATTGATGTGTAAGTGGCGACATTGTCGCCACCTTCCCCGGAGGTCAGGATGAATTGCGAGCAAGTTTCTAAAGAGGGGGCGGCCGTCACCTCGGCCGCGCAGCCGATCAGGGCGCTGGTGAAGCAGATCGATCCTGCTTCGTGGGATGCTTATTCCTCTAACCTGGTGAAGTGGCTGAAGGCCAACGGCCGTGACGGGGACTGTGTTTTCAGGTTGAGGGCTGGAGCGAAGCTCGAACGGGTCTATGGCTCAGGTGCTATGTTTGTAGGGCAAAAATTCAGTTTGGATGATGCGACCGACACCGATTTTTCTGGTGCGCTGTTGATGGGGACGTTGTCCTTCGGCCGCGATGCTCCGCGTCACTGTCACGCGGGCCTGTTTGCCCAGTTGCAGGAAATTGAAGGCTTCTGGCAGCAGTACATCGACAGGGGCCGCTGCGCCATCGATACTGATCACAGGGTAATGTTTCGAGAGAACAACCGGATCGTTTCACGCGATGGTAAAAGCGTATGTGCTTGGTGCTCGGCCGAGGTTGCCGGGCATTAACCTGCCAGAGTTGCGTAGGGGGTGATCATGACCGATAGGCGCTCGCCGTTGAATACAGGCACCACTGAGTCCGCCAGCTGCCCGGTAGGTAAGATCAGTCTGTCGACTGTCTCCGCCACGGGTTTCACATTCGACCTGGTACCACAGCACAAGGGATGCCGTTGGTTCGTGCGCCATGGCGCGACCACGAGATTCGATAGAGGATTTGTGTCGAAATCTGAGGCGGACGCGTGGATAAAGTCTCTCGGGTACCTCGTTGACTGGCGCGCCGGATTTGCCTTCCAGTTGAAAGGCGACTCGCAGATCCTTGTCGTTATGGATCGTGCTGGTAGTGAGGCAAAAATATAACCGTGGTACTGCGTGTAGAAAGCGGCTCTATTTCTGCGCCATACCGGCACGGTTGTTCAGCTGGAGGTGAGGTCTTCTTGAATTGAGGAGCTATTGTTTCTGAGGTACCCAGTAGGCCTCAACGCTGCTGAGCTTAGCTCCAAACCCTTTTTCGGTCAGGCATTCATTCACAAGCGGTGCATAACCCTCTGGGGTCGTCAGTTGAACATCACCGTTTTGATGGCGCTCGAAAAGGCCAATCACGTCCCCGGTTGATCGATCAATTGGTACCATCCGGCCTTCCTCTTCCTTCACATCGAAGTTACAGCGACCGCCATCCATCAGGGTGGCGGCCCCGCTGACATTAGCCTTTTTGTCCAGGTCGCAACCAGCGAGTACCGCCAGCGCTGCGGCCAAAAGAACAATTGTTGTCTTCAAGCACGTTTTCCTTTTATGTGTGTGGATGGGCCATCGCCGCAATAAGTGACGCGATCAGCGCCTCTAGAGCACACAGATAACCCCGGATCGTGGTTCGGCCAATGGGGGAAATCCCATTCGAGTTCGAGCAGCTGGGTGTGGTCAATGGACGCCATGAACCGATTCCTTTTAACGTACAGCCCCGGCTGTGCCGGGGCATTGGGTGCTCAACTCAGCCGAGTATCAAAGGCTCGGAATTACCCCACTCTTGAAAATAATGCTGGAACGTCTTGCGGTCGGTACCGACGTAGGTGAGGTTCGCAACTGGCCAACGCTCGCGGGCCACCTCAAAAGCAACTTGCATAGATAGTCCCGAGAGGATGAAATCGAGACGTGGAAGCTTGCGTTTTTTGGCCTTTACTTGCTCATGCTTCTGAATCGCGTACCAGTTGCTATTGAACTCGTAAACGGTGTTCACATCATTCAGCAGCTGTTTGCGTGCAACGCAGTACAGCTCCCCATTAAATTTGAATTGGCCAATACCATCCTGGTTGCCGAGCACTTCAATTTTAGAGCGCTCTTTGTCGTCGTCGTCAGCGATTCCGAGGTGCTTCGCCAGAACCTCAAATTCGTTATTGATTACTCCGACGTCAAACGGGGGTCTCCGAGACATGATCTTTCCTCGATTAGTCCGTGGTCAAAGTAGCGAGCTTTCCTGCGTCGACATAGCTCTTCCACAAGGCGATCGCCGCAGCTTGCATGACGCTCGGGTAGCGGGTGCAGACATCGCCCTCAGCGGTGTGGAGAGTCACCAAATATTCCATCTTCCTGCCCTCAATGGTTCACTTCAATGAGCGCATTGTGAAATATATTTCTCGCGATGTAAAGCAATATATTTCCCTGCTGGAGCTGGCTGAGCTATCGCGTCATACCCTGATGACCCGGTGGCGCTGATACCCCAAGCTACTAATCAATGTATGGCCGCGCACGCATATCAGAAGTGCGCTCAATCGGCGATCTGCGAATGGTCATAGAGGTCGAGGTGGGGAGTGGCAGGCAAAAAAAAACCCGGCGTGGCCGGGCTTTACTGCTGGTAAGGCTCAGCCAACCCAAGTTTCAACAACGTCTGCACCGTACTGCGCTTTCCAGTCTTTCAGCACTTTGTGGTTGCCACCTTTGGTGTGTACCTTCTCGCCGTTGTGCGGGTTGGTATAGATCTTCTCAACGCGAGCGCGTCGGGTCTTGCTTTCACCAGTGACCACTTTGGCGCGGCCGCCACGGGAGGATTCAGGATCGAGGATCGCGATGATGTCCCGCAGGCTTTTGCTGTACTCACCCATCAGTCCACGGAGTTTTTTTTCAAACTCCATTTCTACTTTCAGGGAGTCGTTTTCAGAGAGCTGTTGAAGGCGGGATTGCAGCTCCTTGATGGCTTCTTCGGTTGCGCGATATTCGTTGATCAGCGACATTTTTAACTCCAGCGATATTAGGTCAAGCGCTCGGTCTGTCGAACGACAGCTGCACATACAAAAGCAAAAAAAAGTATAAAACTCAATAATTTTTGAAAATATTTGGAAATGTTTATCTGAAATTGGGTTGCAAACAGTCAGTCGTGTGGGCTTGATTTATTCTTGCGTTCAACCATCCGCTCTTTCTTTAAACGTTGCACCCGTTACATTGGTGAGCTTGACGACCAGTACAAAACGGGTACCGCTATTTTCCCAGGTTTGAACTGAGATCTCTCCAACTGACATGACTGGATTCGTCTTAACCTTCGCAAAACTTTCCACGTCCTTGCTGCCGGGTTTACCAGGAAGACGTTGTTCGTATTGGATCGTTGTTCGTACTTGAACGAATTCCTTGGCCTTGGAGGATCTTTCGATTAAAGGAGAGATATCCAGGTCATACCCGACATTGCCTTCTTTCGTGAACTTCGTCAGCGAGTGAGTAAGGCTCGTGCCATTTTTTACAGAACCCTGGTAGCGCTCAACGACGGTACCGAATCGGCTTTCCAGCGTTTCATCCTGCGCGCTTTCCAACCCCTCAAATACACCAGTTTCAACCAATCTTGGCGCATCACTCTTGAGTTTTAAAAGGGTAACTCGGTATTCCACCAAAGGTTGAATGGGAGGCTCTGCAAACCGTGGTGCGTGGGGAGACGCTGGTATAACTTCTTCTGCTTGCCCAGTCAGAGGGAGTAACGCCGCGAAGGTGAGGGCGAGTAATACAGTACTTTTTTTCAATGTGGTTACCGTAATTTGAACGCCCTGTTGCTCTGCGACAGGGCTATAACTTGAGATTGAGATTTGCCCGAACAGTTCTGAGCTGGAATTACAGATTTGGGGTGTAATCAAACCCTTTCGAAGCTTCCGTATCAGAGAAGGGAGTGATAGGCGTCTTCTTGTTGAAGAGTCCATTGACTACCGAGCCTGGGAACATCTCGATGGAGTTGTTGAACAGCTCGACGTTGCGGTTATAGATGGTGATCGCCGCGCCCACGTTCTCCTGTTGCTCGGCGATCTCTCGCATCATGTTGTTCACCGGCTCGGCCGCTTTGAGCTCAGGGTAAGCCTCAACTGCGATGCGCAAGCCGCCCATCAGTTCTCTGGAGGCGCTTTCAACGCTTGCCAGCGCATTGCCATCGGCACTCGCTGGAAGGTCTTTAATCGCGCTTCGAAGGCCGGTGATTTTTTGGAGGAGGCTCGACTCATAAATCTTGAAGTCTTCGAGCACTTTTTGAAGCTGATCGAGAACCTTCGTTTTTTGACGTTCGTAAACGAGGACATCTGCCCAAGCACGTTGTGCTCGATTGCCTCCCCCAATAATGCCGTTGTAGATGGAAAGACCAGCTACGAAAATCACAGCGATGATTACTGCGGCTACGATGTAAGGGATTTCCATGGCTTATTTCTCTCGGTTTGTTGAAGTAGGGGAAGAGCTGAAGTTGTCGTCGTGAAGCTCACTCAGGGAGTGGGCCCAGCGGAGTGCTGACATCAGGCGCGGCAACTCCACACCCTCAGAGATTTCTGTGTAGAACTGCTCAGGTGCGTATAGCGAAAACTGGGTACCGAACGACAGTAGGTCGCTGCTGGCGAAGCTCATGCAAAGCTTTCCGCTCTCTGAGAACTCAAGGTTCGGTCGGCTGAGGACGTCAAAAAGCTTAAGCAGGTGGAGCACTGTCGAAGGCCTGATGAATTTCGCGCACTGCATTTCACTGCGTCCGGTTAAGCAAAAACTGCTGTTGAAGTCCGGAGATGCGGTATCCATGCTGCATGCATAATCGTTCTGAGAATGTCCATCAGAGCACACCGAGATCCCAGTGACCCATGGGAAGTCGATTACCAGGCTGTACCGGTCGTAATGGTCATACACGATTCGAGTCACCGTCTTGGTGCCTCCCTTGCCATCGGGAACCACGGTCACTTCCGTTCGTTGGTCGACGTAGTGCAGTTGGTGGTACTCGTAAGCGAGGTTTCGGAGACAACCGGTGAATACGCCCCGTATAGACTCCACCAGCTCGCGACTGTAGTTGCCCCGCTTGTAGTCGCCGAACTGCGCATTCAATCTATTGAGGGTCTGGCGCGGATCTTCTTCAAGGTGGGCCAACCCGTTGTGATAGAACGACGATAGTCGAGCAATTTTGCTGCTGAGTGAAGGCAGGCGGTCAGATGTCGAACTCATCCAAGCCAGACTCCCGCCCCCTATTCCCAAGCCAATCAAACCTACCGCCCATGTGATCAGGTAAGGGTCAATGCGTAGCTGGTAAAAAAATGAGGCTATGAGGTAGTTGTTTTGAAACCAGAAGAGGGCGGCGGCGCTCGAAATCAAAAGCATGCCGGCGGTGAAAAACCACCACGCCCCTTTGAAATTGAAATTGAGTGGGCCGTCAAAGTTGGCGAATGTCTGGATTTCTTTCAATAGGTCAGCCTGAGACTCAGCCCGATCAATATTGGCCTCACCGACGGCCAGCAGCCGATCTAATCTGGCATTCTGCGATGTGTTGGCCATGTCAGATCTTTTCCTTAGTTGGGCGTGCCCCGGAGACCAATGCCCTGATCTCCAGATGCGTATTCACCCACCAGGTTGTGGCGAGGATGATCAGCGAATTCATCGACATTTTGCACTCTTGTGCTTTTTCGCCGATTTCCTGTCGCACACCCGGAGAAAAACGGGCTACGTACTTTTTAGTTCCCTCAGCATGACCTTGAGGGTCGGGCGTCATGCTGCTGATTGCCAGTGCTCTCGATGCATCTGAGTGGATCGACACCAGCGTAGTGTGGATCTTGCGAGTCAGAGACTCGTCGTTAAACCAATTATCGACAGCTTGTTTGATTTCCGAGTTGAAGCTTCTGTCCCCAGCCGCAGCCATTTCGAGCAAGCCCTGATGAATGGACTTAGGAAAGCGCACCACAAACTTGTCGGCAATTCGAGAATCAAAGTTACTTGTAAGCATTCTGAGCATCCTTACTGCATTCGAAATTTTCAGCTGCCCATTGATCAGCTACTTGGCGGGCGAGGAATCGGCATGATGAATTTGACGTTTGAGCCGTCACCTCAACCGAAGCGTCAGCGTTACGTGTTTCAAGCACCTGAACTGAGTTGCCTGGCGCACGAGTGAATTGTTGTGTCAGGTCAACCGCTAAGGAGCGAGGGGTATTGGAAGCTTCTTGTGCCAAAGCCGACTGCGTTCCACCGCAAATACATACGCAGAAGAGCAAATAGATCGGGTTGAAGGCTGTCTTTGGCATCACGTTGCATTCCAAGGGTTGTCGGTGTGAGTTGGAGCAGCTTCAGGTGCGTAGCGTAAGCAAGACCTGTGGCCAGCGATTCTCTCGTCGGTATCAAGCCAGCCTGCTGTTGCAGGAGCCACAATCGAAAATGAAAAAAAGGACTGCTTAACACGGGAGTACGGAACCTCTGCCAGCTCACCGCAGACATCGCAGCTGAGTGCTAACGACTGATCCAGCTGGCGCATTTGGAATCGGTAGTTAATCGGTACGAAAAAAATCCCCATCGCCACTACGTTGGGTGCCGATGCAGTCACGAAGTCAGCCATGAGCGCTCCTCAGCTTTTCCTGATGTTTACAAAGGTCTGGAAATCGTCACCCGTCGCAGCCCATCCTTCCTTTTGTGCAACTGATCCAAGACGTTCCGCCTGCGTGAGAGTTACCGAAAAGTCGGTGCTGATCGCTTGCAGGTACTTTTCGGCATTTTCTTTGCCCTGGCGGCCTGTGCCTGGCGCGAAATACAGCACGACGCCATCGCCGCAGACCGCAGCTACTGCGTCAGGCCCAAGTATCTTCCGGGCACTGGCTCGAACACTCGATGCGTGGAATTTAGCAAGCCGAACTCGTGGGGGAGAACCTGCCGAGCTGCTGTCCATTTGCGAAATGTCTGCGATCCGTTGCTGATTGCTCATTTGAATAATTCCAAAATCGTGAAAAGTCACGATACGCAGAATCTGCGTGCCGGTCAACGAAAAACATCGCTATGATACAACAATACCGAATAATGGCTAGTGGCCAATATCAGTATTGATAGTTCACGGTTTGGCGTAGAGCGCGGAGAGAATGTTACAGATCAGGGCGCGAGCATTAGGGCTGTTGGGTTGATGGCGGTGGCTGGCAGGACATCAAAAAAGCTCTGGGGTTGGTATCAGTCCCGGCACTTGGCAAGCACGGGATCATCAGGAGCTACACCGTTGGCGATAGCCATCGCTCGATAGTTATCAAAGAGCTTGTGGCCACCATCCTCAACATCATCCTTGTAGCGCCCCCGCATAAACCCTAGCCGTACAGAAAGGTTGTGCTGTGCTCCTCTCAGGAGAAACCCAGCGCACACCGCCGGCTTTGTTTTGCCTGATTGGTGACATGAGAACTGGTGCTCGGACATGTCGTAAGCGGTCTCCGCAGAATGTCTGAAAGCCTCCGCAGGGAACTCCCCCACAGCATCCTCTCTCCATGGGCAGGTCTGGCAGGGCTTTTTACGGTACAGCCCCTTTCCCCCGATGACGGTCACTACCTGGTGATCATCGCCAGCTGGGCGTGTCCTTATGGTCTCGGCTTTACTCACTCTGTGCTCCTTGCCGCTTCGGGTGAGGTTAAACGCACTCAGAAACCAGTGCCGTGATGCTGCCAGTGGCTTGGCTGGCAACATACCCCGCAAGCGCATATATCCAGTGATTTTCCACGCGCTCACTCTTGCACAGTCGGTTGATGGTGATGTTGCTGACCCCCATTAATTTAGAAAAACTAAGCTGGGTAAGTCCGACATCATTTAGGCAAGCTTTGAATTCTAATCCGGTCATTTATGCCCCTTGTGGCTTGGCCGACATTGTCAGGCTCGATGCTTTGAATGGATTCAGGCCTGGCAACAACGTCTGTTTCAAAATGAATGTAATATGGCGCAAAATATCATCAAATTGGATAATTGCAACCGCGTTCCTGAAAATGTCGAATTTGTGAGTGCGCTACCTCAGACCGGTAAGCTGAATTGAATGGCTTCGCAACAATCGTTGAAGTCACATCTTAAGAGCGAGAAACATATTTCTTTACGTGCAGGGAAACATACTTCATCATTCGAATGCAGGTAGAAGGTCTGTAATGAATCGCAGAAAAAGCTCGTCAATTCGCCAAATGGAAAGTGACCATGTCAACCATCAAAGCAAGTGTGCTGCATCACAAAAGGACGTTTGAAGTCACTCTGGACAAGGAGTCCAATCGCTTGCTAGGTGATGCATTGGTGTACAGCGGGCCCACTGAAGCCTACGCGCTCGACGTGCTCCGTAAGCATATGAAAGAGCGCGGTGTGGTTGCGGACATTGAGGTCGTAGAGCGTGCCGGTTCGGGGTGTTCGGCACAGGAGGCTGCATACCTCGATTATCGAGCGAAAGGCGGTGATATGCCGTTGAGTGTTTATTTGGAGGGGTAGGGGGGGTTACCCCGCCTGGAACCTTCCGTTTGTGTTTAAAAAGGTAATCGCACTATGAGTGAAGTACTGTTTGTCGCCAATGAAGGTTGTGCGGATGAGCTGCGCATCGAAGTGGCGAATCGTTCAGTGAAGCCGTTCACACTTGAGTGCAATCATGATCGTCGAGGCAATCGTATTTATCTAGAGCTTCCACGCAGTTATCAGACGGTGAAAGGTGCCAAGTCGGCAGCGGCCCGCATCGCTGGATCTGGGCTCGAATGGTGTGCTCCGGTGGCCGTAGTTGAATCCAGTTAGGATGGAAAGAATCAATGAAAAAGAATGCCCAGTACCTTGCGCTGATTGCACATGTCGTTGAATCGAAGCTTGCTGAGCTTGACGGTGTAGAACTCGGTGTAAAGACAGGTCGACAGTTACAGTTCGCAGGCGTTGATGGAAACGGGGCCGCCTGGTCGCCAGCAGAAAAGCGTACTGCACTTGGCGAGCTTTTTACCGACGTTGGCCTGCGCGCCGGACTTGAGGTGCTATTTGAAACGCCTGCTGTGCTGCTCGAACAGTTTTGCGTGATGGCCCAGGCCAACAAGCATGACGCCGCGCAATTGCTGAACATTATCCGCTCAAGCTTCTTGGTTGCGTATCTGACCCCTGAAACGAATGAGCGTGCGTATCAGCATCTGGAAGGTATCGAGGCTCTCCGTACAGAGCTGATCTCTCAGCGAGGAGTCGCCGGCATGACGATGCAGTAAAACCCGGACAGCCCAAAATAACATTGGTGGTTACAGATAACGGCCAATGCACGATACCAGTCCACCGCGCTTGGAACAGCAGTTTCATGGGATATTGCCCGTGGGGGATTGCAGTTGTTATGCGGCAACTGTGATCAGATCGAGCAGGAGTTGAACGATGAAAATGATGTCCGGATACAAGCTGATCGACGCAGAGCGTCAACGTCAAATCGAAAGTGAGGGTTGGACAGCTGAGCGAGATGATGAGGTTGGCGCAGAAATTTTGGTGCTTGCTGCGCAGTGCTACCTCAATGCAGCTGATCAAAGCAGTTCACAGCCTGAGATCTGGCCGTTCCCGGCTGAGCGCTGGAAGCCACGCACTCGCCAGCGCAACCTTGAGCGTGCAGGAGCGCTCTACCGAGCGGCCGCTGATGCAGCTGAGCGCGCCGAGGACTACTCGCTTCGCAATCGTTTGATTGAGCAAATGGCCAGTTGCGCGATTAGGCTCGACAGCATCGGTTTTCGATACGGCCCATCAGCTATAGACGGCCAGGGCGTGGATTCAACCCTACCTGACTCCCGACCTAAGGTCGTGCCGCGATGTACTGGTTTCTACCGCGTGAAAGATGACGGCAAGTGGACGGTTGCTAAGTACGGCGCCGGCAGAAACCGCTGGGCTTCAATGGGCGAAGGCGGCGATTGTGATGATGGGGATTGGCAAGAAATTGATCCTGAACGAATTCCAATGCCTTTTGATGATGGCGCGTCACCTAACTGAGCATGGCGGGTAGCAGCGGCCGCTTTGATCAATGGCTGAATTTGCGTGCTAGTCATGGTGGTGAGCCAAAACAGCTCATCAGGTAATGGTGATCACGCGCTCTAGCACACTACGCGTTTACACTTGTGGCGGAATCGCCGGGGCCGGTCTGTCGTCGTCAGCATTGACCGAACCCACAGAGAAAGAATAAGCCCCTGCTTTGTCAGATGTGAATGCTTGGCCTTCTCTTGCATTCGCAGCGAGCTGCGTAAAGGCATCCCGGAGTGCGACCTGTACATCCTCGGGAGTTTTCCCATATAGCTTTAATTGAACAAGGGCTTGAAAGGGATATTGTTGGGTCATGTGAAGAGCTCAGGGAAATGGGTTTAAGCGGGCTTTATTCTCATGAAAGCAGCTTTTCGAGCATGGCGTAAAGTCCGGTACCGACCAATAACCAGAGAATTAGGATCCACCCATGTCCCTTGTTCATGGTTGCCCCATGCGCCGTTTTTCTTTCTTCGAGAAACGCATACTGATTGACTGGAGCTGAGCCCTTGAAACGGTGGTAGAGCCGGACAAAGAGGATCCTACTAGCAATGAGCACAACAGCTAGTGCGATCGTCAAAAAGATGCTGGGGATTACGAGGGCGTAAACCTTGAGGCTGGTGCTCATGGCGTGCCAATGGCTGGCTATCACGAGCCAGGTGGCGATAAGGCTGCTCAACCCAAGCAGGGCACCAAAAAGCTTCGCCATCGAGTTCCCTCCAAGCACCTATCGCAGGCGGACAGACTGAGCTTAGGAGGGTTTTTCGAGCTTGTGCGAATGACTGTGACATTCCTTCGCAGGTTGCGAGACCTCGATCACTCGCTGATCGCGCTTCGGATATCAGCAATGTAACTGGACACGCGTCCTGGTTGTTTGCGATCCAAGATTTTTCTCACCCCATCAAGTGCAGCAAGCTCCTGCTGAGCGCGAGGTTCACTTCGTTCTGCTGCAATCGAAAACCATGCATATGCTTCAAGATCTTTGTCGATAGAGGGGAAGCGGCCGAGCAGCACGTTGTTGGCGTACTGGTACATCGCATCGGTATCACCCTTCAACGCTGCCATCTTGATCCGCTCCGCACGCGTTTCCGCATCGACTGGGGCTTGTGAGGCCTGAGGGCGTGCTGTCTCAGTCGCAAGCGCTTTGGAGAAGCCTTGAGTGGCGGCAAAGTTCAGCGCTTGCTGAGCGGCTTGTTGGTAGCCTTCGCGCACGAGGATCTGATGCATGTAATAGGCAGCTTCCGCGTCACCCGCTTCGTAGGCCTGTTCAAGATACATGCGGCCCTTGGCTGGATCGTTCAGATGCGGTTGGTAGATGTTCGAAAACAGTAACCCAGCCTCACGTTTAGCGCGGACGCTGCCCGCTGTGGCGGACTCCATAAGCTGTGTGCCGTACTCGATATTCTTGGGTACTGCCTCACCCTTCAGGTACAGCCAGGCAAGTACGCGGGTTGCCTGGCCATATCCCAATGCGTTGGCCTGTTGGAGATGGTCGACTGCCAGCTGCGGGTTCTTCGGTGCAAATTTGCCTTGAAGGTAGAACTTAGCCAGCTCGTAATGGGCATGGACACTACCTTGCGCTGCTGCCTGCTCGAAGAGGTCGATCATTTCAGGGTACGCCCCTGAGCGCTGCGCCTCATACGCCATCCGAAGAGGCTCATTGGTTTGAACTAATTGCTGGTCTGAAATCTGATCCGGCGGTGTCATCGGCTGAATCGTTGATGGCCCCGATTGCCACTCGACTGCCTGGCTGGTGTTGCCGGTTTCTGGATTCGCACGCTGATACGCTTCGGTACCCGAGTCGTCCAATGGCTGGGAGCTGGACAAGGGGATAGCTTCGTTCTGCGTGAGGCTGCATGCAGAAAGCGCGGATGCGGCCGCGATGATCAGGAGAAGTGAGTTGCGCATGCGATGGTTTCCGTGGGGTGTCAGGTGAAAGAACTGATTAAGTTCGTGGAGGGACACTTTCAATGATTTCAGTGTGCAGGTCGGTCTGGCTCGTTACGGGGCCTGTATAAGACTGCATCCTCACAATGACGCTGGTAACACGTTGATCGGGCAGGCGCAGAAGCACGATGTCATATGGAATGTTTTCCTTTTGACAGGCCTCTGCTGCTGCCCACACGCTTTGTGCAGTTGCGTTGTGCACCGAGTAGCCATTCGTTTTGATGTCCATGAGCATTTCCAGTTGAGCTTCAACATCAACACTGACGGTAGGGTGCCCGGTTACAGAAATCTGCGGTCTCATTTGCGTACTCCTTCAGTTCTGGATTCTGCTATGTGGCGGAGGTTTTACCTGCACCAGATGTGCCTGGATCGTTATCAGTGTTTGACGGCTTAGCACGATCCAGATTGTTGCCATGTCTCGCCTGATACTCGTAGCCAGCCAATCCTTCAAACAAGTCGACCGGCGTGGAGAGAGCGGTCTTCAGCTTGAACACGGAATCGCCGCCTAAAATCGAGCTGACTTTGAAGTTCATGGGCCCCGCATCAGGAGTCTCGATGAGAACGTCAAAGCGGGCCACACTCGTGTTGAATGCAGGTATATGCGAACGCCACAGTGGTTCGACCGCGAGTTGCATGCCGTGACGGGTCGGAAAGAACGCGCGAAGCTCTCCATCGTTTGAGAGGTGGATTTCGCAGTTGGTTGCCCGAGCAATCAAGGCGGGGGTGATGTTTTGCAGGCGCGAAAGGCCGGATGGCCATGGCAGCATCAGCACCTCCGAATTGTCACCTACGTTCTCACCCAGATCGTCGTCGGCGGGTGCAAGATGCCATTTCGCGGTTGCAATAAAAAAGGCCTGGGCCACCGCTTTTGTTTGTTCGGTTGGCGGTACCAGGCTAATCGCCAGCGTACAAAGAACACACCATGCAATAACGATTTGAAGAGATTGCTTGTCGTCATCGAGTCGCTGAGCGAGATTCAGATACTGGGCAGCTGGCGACACTTCGCTTTCAACAAGTTCGAGTGCGCCAGCAGCATTGAACCTCAACTCCAAAGTGTCGTCAGGGAAGAGCTGGCCGATCAGTGTTGAGATCGAAAGGGCTGTTGACTGGGCTAGCGCGCGCAGATCGGCAGCACCCGGTTTTTCCAGCAGTACCTCGTTGAGGTAGAGCCCGGTGGCGTTCAGTTTGTACATGCGTGGTTGAGTTGTTTTGCTCAAAATAAATCCTTAGAGGCCTGCATGGCTTTAGCTTTGTGTTAGAACGGCGTAAAGCATGGTTGCGGCGGTAACCAAAAAGAGGCCGCTGCAAGTGCCATACAGCCAATAGAGCACGCCCGGCGCTGTTTTCAGTTTCAGATGCCTTCGCATTACCTTGACCCAAGCAATGAGGAACAGGACGCCAACGAAGCAGCTGATTACGATGATCCCCATGGTCAACTTCTATGAGGCTGAGTATTGATGCCGGCGGCACGGTCTACTCTTTCCTGGGCTAACTGGCCGGATAAAGTGCTCACCTCATCCTCTTTGATATAGCGGAAGTAACCGCTTACCACAGCCACCAGGCACACTGGGGTGAAGACTGCGTTTTCGGGCAAGTGGTCATTCAGCCCAGCAATCAATACGTGTGTGCATGTGACGATAGCGGAGGCGATTAGGAGACCCATTGAAACGGGGCAAACTCGCCAGAGTGCGCGTTGGTGCTCACGAAAGGTAGGCTGCACTGCTGGGGTGGATCCTTGTGGGGCAGTGTTGAAACTCATTGCTTATTCACTCTCATGATTACGCCAATAAAAGCTCGTGCTGTGGCGCTAATTTCAGCAACTGCACGGCTATTGAATAGGCTTCGGGATGCTGTTTATCGAATGGCGGCATGTGCTCTGTTTCGAGCCAGGATCCTTGAACAGTGCCCTTAGTCAACCAAGCAGGTTGCCCAAATTTGGGTTGCGTCCAGTAACCAGTGCCGATGCCGTGCTCCGCGATTTGCTTGTTCGTTATGAACCCCTGTTTGCGCATAAGCGCAATGACCTTTAGCGCAGCCTCTTTCCAAGGCGTCAACTTGATCGGAGCTGCAACCCCTGCTGGCAAATCAGACACCACCATAGGTACCTGGCAACGCGCCGGGGGGTTCCAGTCGAAAAGGTGCTGCTCGCTATAAAGCGGAATGGGGGCTCTATCAACCCCATGGCGATCAATGCGAAACGAAAAAGTTATACCGTCTGTAGAAATTGGGTATAGAACGTGGACGCCTTGGCGGTCTAGCATCTTTGCAATTCCGGCGTTCGCATCCGAAATCTTGCTGACAATAACCATTCGGTGATCAGGGGCGGGCACACAATTTAGGTCATCCGCAAGGGAGGGCAGGATCTGGTCAGCAACCTTTGCGTTGAGCAGCAACTTCGCTTCCACCCCGATCTGGCGACCGTCGTCGTGTACGACAAGTACGTCGAACCCAGCCGCTTCCGGATAGCATGTCCATCCTGGGAGGGCGTTGAACTCACGAATGAAAAGCGCGCACAGGTCGGCCTCGCATGTGAAGATTGCGGGCGTAGATTTGCGCTTCGCTTTTGTCTTAGCTGCGCCGGTCTGCTGTGCCAGTAGTATTGGCTCATCTTTACGGATGAATGCCATGCTGTATGTCCAGTCTGTCAGTGGCTATCAGTAGGCATAGGCGTCAGTACAGGTTCACCATGCGCCTCAGGAAGGGTCTCGTCGAACTCTTCGATTGGAACGACCGCAAGTTGAATCTTGTAACGCTTGGCATCGCCCTTAGGTATCGCGGCAATCAAGCTCTGAAGGGATTCTGCCGGCGTAGTGGAGATGAGGGTGGTGCAAATGGTTTCGTCCCCATCACAAAGGCCAGTCGACTGCTCCCGATATGTTGTTTCCCGAAAGGTTGGAACTGATATGCGTGGCAAATTCACTGCATAAGACTTCAAGCCGTCATCGGGCTTTGCTCGCTGGTCAACAAGGTCTTTAATCCCGAATATTCCTGCTATGGCTAGTCCGCCCACCACTATTACAGCAAGCAACTTTGCACTGGCATCAAGTACGGCAAGCCACTTTTTTGCGCTGCCTGGTGTAGGTTCGACGTCAACGTCCATCATTCCTCTCCCTAAAAAAATTGCTGGCGTTCTCCGCCATTGATTACGAACCGTCTGACCCGGTCGCCAGCTTAGCGCTGGTCTTTGGGCTTTGAGGCCGCATTGCTTATGTCTTTGTCGCGCGCCTCGCCAACGGCGATTTCGCGGGGCTGGCGGCACAGGGCGTCTTGCACTTGTTGGCTGGGGGCTGGGTACAAAGGCGTGTCAGAACTCGTCGCCGGACTCACGTGCGGTGAGTTCAGTTTTGCGATCACATTGGCAACGGCTTCGGCCGGAGAACTGCCAAACGCGTTCAGTTCATCTTCCTGAAGGCCATCAAAGGCGAAGGAAAACCAGTTTGCGGGCGCAGCCTGTCCGGTTGGACTGACTGACAAGCGATAGTGATCTAAGGCGTCAGCCAGTTCTTCAGGCAGTTTGAATTCACGCTGAGGATTACTCATAAATATTCCTTTCGCAGCAGTCAGGCTTCCGACTTTCGCAGTTGATAGGTGATGGCAGGTGGATACCCGGCATCGGCTGAGCGCTTGATCATCGCGTCGCGAGCGTCGGGGTCGGAGCGGTATTTGATCCATGCCAGGGTGAAAAGCGCCTCCCCGTTGCCGGAGTCGGCAAGCTTCTGCAATGGCTCCAGACTTTCGTTCGGAAAAGTTTGGGCGAGCCACACAATCGCAGAAGGTTTCCCCGCAGCGCCCAGCTGACGCATCAGCGGTTCCATTTGGGCGATTTTGGATTTCCTTACGTGCTCCTCGATTAATGGGCCAGCAACTGCATTCAGGACGACGCAGACAGCTGCAATGCCGCCGATCCATGCCGTTACTTTGAGCAAGTATCGGTTTCGCTTATGCGCGACATCAGCGGCCTTTGAGTTTTCTGGCCAGCCTTGGTCAATACCACTCTGGTTCATCGAGAGCCTCGCTCGGAGGGAAACGGTTGTTTTCATCTTGATGGTCATGCAGCGGGGATAAACCATCATTCTGTCGGAATTATATACCAATACCATAGTGAGCGAGGTCGTTCAAAAACTGATCGTTCGCTCACTATGGGGGGCTGGTTAGTTGACGGCTTCTTTCAGCGCCTTGCCAGCTTTGAAGGTTGGCTTTTTAGCGGCAGGGATGGTGATCGCTTCACCGGTAGACGGGTTGCGGCCGATACGTTCAGGGCGGTCGGATACGGAGAAAGAACCGAAGCCTACCAGTGTCACGGTGTCACCCTTCCGGAGTGCCTCAGTGACGGTTTCGATCAGGGCATTCAACGCGCGCCCAGCCTCAGCCTGGGTCAGTTCCGCATCACTTGCGATTGCGTTTACGAGCTGTGGCTTATTCATGTTTCTACCTCAGGTGTTATGGCCGGTTGTTCGGCCGGGTTAGTGATTGCGCGATTGTTGGCGATCAAGGGAGATACCTTCATTTGGTACAGCTCCCACAGAGCGGGAGGCATGCCTTTGATGTACTCGCCACTTTCGAAAGCCTGCCAACTGCGACTGGGTGAATAGATCCGTTGAGCTGCCTGGATCTGGCTGTCGCCAGCTGCAAGGCGGAGCTCCTTGATTTGGTCTGTCGTAGGTTTGCTGCCTGCTGGGTGGATCAGATGGCCCGAAAGGTCGCACAGATCCTCAACGGCCATCCGATAGCCGTGGAAGAGCATATTAACTTCTTGATCTGGATAGTCGAGACCATTGAATTGAAGCTTCGCCTCATCCGTCCCTTGTTCGCGTAGCTTGCGTTCGAACAGCTTGCGAATCTGATCGTTCATATTGGGCTCTAAAGTCATTTCGTTTTGCTCGGCTTATAGATTCGGTACCAACAGCCGAGCGTGCCTTCTGGGTTAACGACGGGCATCCCCTCTGGAAGCTGTTCGGCTGTCAGGTAGGTCGCATCAAATTTTTCTTTGATCGCCTCAAACTGCTCAGGCAGCAACCAGCTTTCGCTGCCTTCCGAGCTATATTCGCTGGCGAAGTCCAAGCGAGGACGATCCATGCCGGCCATGATTCCCCTGCTGGAGCGTGCGCGACTTTCCGGAACCGCAACGAAAACTTCCTCGTACGGCGATTTGTTCCCCATGGCTCCTCGGAAAAAGGTGTAGCGATAGATCCTGCCAGGCTCATACCGCGCCACCGCATCTTCGATCCCAAATAGAGCATCAAGGCTCTTACTGCCGTTGGGTTGAAGGCCGCCCGCAAGCCAAACCGTAGAGTCCGGACTAGCCTGGATCACACCTAAAACCATCTCGTTGAATGAGGGAACCTTGGAGAAATCACCCGTGATATCGAGATAGTTCAGCTGTCCCGGTGCATGCAAAGGCACCACCGCTTCGTTGAAGCTGTCGGCCCTCCGGATCTGTTTCAACCTTACGCACGCTGGAATGGCGTCTCGGATAGGGTAATTTTCGAATCGTTCTGCCCAAAGATCCTTGTTCTCATACGGGTCTATGAAAACCTTTTTCAGCGCTTCACGAATAACCGATGTAGGTGCCATCGCCGCGATAAAGCTCATTGCATTTTCGCTGTACAGAGTCAGGACGCCGAGAGTTGTGCGGCGCGCGCCTTTCTTAACATAAACGCCAATTGGAATGGCGAGGCCTGGATTTCCAACCATTTTTTTTGTGCTCGCTGATTCACGCGCACTCAGATATTCGTTGACCAGTTGATCAAATGCAGTGTCAGTTTGCGTTAGCTCACGAAGAAACTTGACCCCATTTTCGCAAGCATAGAGCACTGCTTTTTTCTGATCAGGCGATTCGAAACCTGCGAATACGGTTTGCCAGTAATGCGCCGTTGGACTGTCCATCACGCTGTGCTCAGATGCATTGAGCACCGGCACGCGTGCCCATTTTTTCGACGCGGCCGTAATTGAACGCTCACCAAGGCGCAGAACAGTCCGGTGCACCCAAGCGTGCGGGGTCACTCGGTTATCCCGCAGAGATTCTGGTGGCGCAGCGTATATGATCAATTGGCCCTTACCCGACACGGCAATTCTCACCGGTTCGATATTCTGCTGCTCAGCATATTTTTGAATACGCGAGAGCTGGGTGGTCGCCGCGTTGCTAAGCAGGTAAATCACAAGCATCAAACTTGTCCACTCTGCTGATGCCTTATCAGCGGAGACGGATGGCAGTGGTTCGCCTCTGTTGGCCGCCCGCCAAAGTCGAATGCCGTGGTTTAGCAGTTCTTCGCAATCTTCCGGCTTGACCACTCGGCCAGCCACAAGCATGTCTTGCAGATAGGTTCGCGCAGGATCTTCCTGCATCCGTTCAGCTTTAACCAATTCGAGTGCCTGCTTGAAAAGCCGGATGTACCTAAGATGGTGAGTGCGCGATTTGCGGTCGTGGATGTACTGATAAAGAAGATCGGGATCAACAGCGTCCATCACCAGGTATGGGGTAAGACTTGTGTCCTCCCCGGTGAACCGCTTGGGGATGACCTTGACGTTAAAGGTCTCCTCATGAATGGATGACTTCTTCACCGGGAGAGTTACACAGATGTCTTTACCAGATTTAAACGCAATCCGTGTGTCCGGCTCGCCGTAGAACCTCGCGTCGATTCGACATGCACCTGGTGCGGAACCGCTGTCTGTGCTCAGCGTCTGCCAGAGGCCAAGGACACGACTTCCCGACGTTAGATAGCGATTCATCCTCGACAACCACTGCTCGACCGGTTCGAGACGATCTCCGCCTTCAAGCAGTGTTGATTCGTCGCCATCGTGAATGAAGTGAAAGTGCTCTCGTTGGAACGCTTCAGAAATGAAGTGAAATGACGGCGGGCCCTGATAAAAGTCCCCGAACAGCTTTAGGCGATGGTCGAGCCCGCAGAGCAAAATCAGTAGTCGTTTGTAATGAAGCGCTTGAACCTCAAACGCTTTCAACGCTTTGGTGTATTGGAGGCTCTGGAAGGTGATTTCTTCGCCTTCCCACCCGGTGAAGACTTTATCAACCTCGTTTCGACTTGGGAAAAGTCGCGCCGAACCAAGGTGGCTCTCGATAGGCGAAAGCACCATGTGGACATTCTCGCCATCACGTACTAGCAGGAACACCTTCTTGTTTTCGGAATTTCGTTGCTCGGACTCCCATGGATCGCTGTATGCGATGTCTCGGCGGGTTGCTGCCATGCAAATGATGCAGCGTGGTGCTGGGAAAATCTGTTCGACTAAGGCCAGGTCGGTGGCCAAGAGCTCCTCAAAGCGTTCAAGCCCGCGATGGTCAGTAGATTCAAATACGTCCTCAAATACGCATAGCTCTTCGATCATGATGAGCTTGCTTTGGACGATTGTCAGCGGTGCTGAGGCGGGGGCACTCTTGCCGGTTCTGATTGTGGTGACGCTGACATTCGTGCCTACGTATAACGACAGCGAGGCCACACCGTCGATAACTTTTTTAACGTACCTGCTCATCTCTTCGGTGTGAGCAAGCGCGGCCGCCCCCTTCTCTTCGAAGTAGGGAGTCATGGCCGAGATCGCCTGATTGATTTCGGCACTTTTGTTCGTGATCCACTTGGACTGGATGGTGGCTACAGCGTGTACGTGTTCAGCCTGTCCCTTAAGGATGCTGATCGACTCCTCGCTCAGGCCGTTTGCTATTGCCTGGCTAACTGAAGTGACGGTGGGCGTCGAATAGTCAATTACCGCCGGGAGCTGGTCACCTGACTTTGGATTGCTCTTCTGACGCTCGGCAAGCCCTTCTTCAATAATGGCCTGCATCTTGGCTGGATCTTTCTGTGTTTCCACCAATTCGTTTTGTAGAGCGAAGATCTGCGCCTGGGTCTCCGCAAGCTCTTGCGCGCGTACTTTCTCTGCATCCGGTTGGTGTTCGAAAATGTCCATGAAGTCCTTGATCAGGAACTGATGGGTGCGCATATCTCGAAACCTTGATACGACCTTGCCGTCTTCCTCCACCTCGACACGAACAGATTTTCCGTAGTGTCTGGGATGAGCCCGTAAGGTGATTGTGTGTGGTGCGTTATCGACCCAGTCGATGGACAAGATTAGGAGGGTGTCCTTCTCCAGAATAGCTTCCTCAGGCACGGGCTCGCGAGCGGAGCAGTACTCACCGGATTTGAGGCTTTGAAAGCGCTCAACTCGTTCAAACTTTTCGTTGGCATCCTGCAAGGTCAAGTCGGTCATGGTGTGTACTCAAATTCCGTGTATGTGCTGTGCCTGAGCAATTATCGTGTGCTGATCATCATTCGAGTGGCAAAAACCGCTGTGGAAGGACGTCATGGACGTGCTCTCCCGATGCCAGTCGCCTGATCACCTCTGCCAGCTCTGCGGGCTTCAGGTTTTTCCTGGTCGCAATGTCCCAGAAAAAGTGGGCTCCAGCGGCTATCTCAGCCTTTGAGAGGCCGAGTTCCTCATTGCCCGTCGACTTTTTCGAATCACTGAGAAGAGTGTCGATCGCTTTACGTCCGTCCGGTAGCGTGGTAGCACCTTTCAAAGCCTTTCTGGCGAGCTTCAAGCCGGCGGTGTGGGACTTATCAGTGCGCATTGTGTGATCGACGCCTATGAGCATTTCAGGATCTGATGACTTACAAATTCAGTTTCTAACGACGCAAAACCACTGTACGCAGAATCTGCGTGTTAGGCAAATCCTTTTAAGTGATATATCATCTCTACTATAGTTTTAGAGGTGATAAATCATGCGAAAGCATAAAGGTTTGATGTCAGAGGAGTCGATTTCCCTCCTCAAAAGGTTTGGGGAGAACATCGACTTGGCGCGCGTGCGTAGACGGCTTCGAATTTCCACCGTTTGCGGTCGTGCTGGGATCAGTAGTCAAACCTACCAACGGCTCAAGAATGGCGAGGAGGGTGTAACCCTGGCCGTGGTGATGAATGTTTTGTCGGCACTCGATCTTGAATCAACTTTTGCGCTGGTGGCATCGCCGGACACAGATGAGGTGGGCATCGCTATGGAGCGAGCTGCTCAACCAGACCGAGTAAGTGGTAACGGGGAGGGAAGTGATGTCTTGGCAGCCGATTGGTAATGCTTTTGTCTTTGCGCAAAAGCACGAAGGTGATGCGCGGCCGGTCGGCCAGATCGCCTATCACAATGGCGGATTTCTCTTTCGCTACGCTAACAGTTGGTTGAGTCGCCCGGACAGTTTCGCCGTCGACCCAATCAACCTCCCGCTGAGCGATAAGCAGTTCTCGTCCAAGAGAATGTGGGGGTGCTTTGATGATGCGACTCCGGACAACTGGGGTCGCAAGGTTTTACTGGCGACCCATCAGCATCACCCCGCAAACGACATAGAGTGGTTGCTCGCAACGCGTGGCGCTGGTGTTGGGTGTTTGATGTTCAGCGGCTCTCGGAACCAACTGCCCAAGCTGCACCAACCCCCTGCATTTGAGGAGCTTGAGCACCTCATGCTGGCCGCTCACGAAATCGATCAAGGTGAACTGATCCCTGATGAGGCGCTGGCGCGGCTGCTCTGGCACGGATCCTCTATGGGCGGCGCTCGGCCCAAGGTCACAGTCAAATACAAAGGAGGGGACTGGCTGGCGAAGCTCAGTCGTGATGTGGATTTGTTCAATGAGCCACAGGCCGAATTCGCAACTCTACAGATGGCGAACGCTGTCGGCATCGAAACGCCAGAGCATGAACTCATTTCGTTCGGAGAGCGCTCAGTGCTGCTGGTGAAGCGTTTCGATAGAGGGGATGGGTTTCGCCAACATTATCTCAGTGCCAACGCTCTCATAAATCCACAGCGCATGAGAGTTGGCGATGTTGAGGGCTCGGTGAGTTATCTGCGCCTGGCTGAGATAATCCAAAAAATCAGCGCCAATGCCGAGGCAGATCTGCTGGATCTGTACCGGCGGATGGTGTTCAACGTTCTTGTCGGCAATACCGACGACCACCTTCGCAATACCGGCTTCTTATTGGGAGAAAATGGGTACCGGCTTTCCCCTGCGTTTGACCTTTTGCCACATCCTGGAAGCGTGTCCCATCAAGCCTTGATAGTCGGCCGTGAGGGAGCCGCGTCTACAATTTCAAACCTCGTGAGCATGCCGCACAAATTTGGCATTGACGTTGAAACGGCAAAAGGTATTGTCGAGGAGCTTCACGAAGTGACTCGGAACGCGGCTGACTTCTTCATGCAGGCTGAGATGTCGACTTTGGACATCTCCATGCTGTCGAATTGTTGTCGTCGTTTCGAAAGACAGGCTGAGGCATTGGAGGTACCTACTGCGAAGCCGTTGAAAGGGCCTTCTCGATGAGTAGGGTTCTAGGGGTGTGCCTGCTGGAGGTATGCCCAATATGTTTATGGAGATTCACATGCAATATGGTCGTACGCAAGAATTTACGCTGGTTACAAGAAATGGTGCGTTTCACCAGGCCGGGATAAGTGAGATGGGCCCAGGTACCTGGTGCCCTCAACTTGCTGAAAAGGCCAAGGCGGCTGAGGATTATGAGTCAGTTCACTACACCCGTCTGATATCGCCGCCAGGCGGCAAAAATGAGTGCTTCCACGAACTGCTTGTGCAGGCGGATCGGCTAATCACCAACAGCGGCGCAGACCCCGTAGTTCGGATCGTTCTGCACACCAGTGAAAAAGACTATCCAGGTGTCGCCTATTACCTCACTGAAGACGAGGTCAAAACGCTGTCGGGCGCGCTCATTGACGTCACCGTCAATCACGAAATTAAAGCACCGGCCTGATTCGATCTGACGTGCTTCTGTGACTCAGCGCCCAGAAGCACCGCTTAACCCAATTCTATTCAACGTCCATTCCAACGTCGCCAAGAAGCGTTCGTCGGGTGAGCATCAAAACTATGGTATAGACACACAATACCGTCTAATATTTGGATCCTATCAAACCTTCGTGTGGCATGACGTGCGGTGCGCTGCGCCGCCATATCAAAGGATCGCCATGAATTCGATGCCAGAAAACCCTCAGTTCACTCATGGCTCATATCCAAGGCTTGTTGATGAAGTGCTGGTCGCTTCCGTTCGTGACTCAGAGGCAGGAGCGTCGGAGTTTGCAGATGGGTGTGGATCAGGTCGAATCATTGACCTAGATCCGGAGTGGGTCTGCACCGAACACGGCTTAGATCTTCTGTATGTGAGGGGCGAAAACGTTCCTCCCGCGCTGATAGAGAGCTTCGCCAACTATTCCGCCTCTGAGCCTAATCAGTCGTTCTCATGGGCTTCTGCGTATGGCCGGCGGGCGGAGGCTAGTAAGCAGGAACGAAGCCACATACCCTCTGCCGATCCAGTTAAAACCGCAGCCTTGTGGGGCTTCGTCAAAATGGGCGATGCACTTGGAATGTCGGTGGACACGACTAAACGGCGTGAAGTCCATATGGATTCTACGGAGTCAATTTTCTCTGCCGACGTAGCGAGTTTTGTGCGAACGGGTGATGTACTCGGATTCGCGGGTTGCCTTGAACGACCGGATTACTCGCTTGTACTCACCTGCAAAAGTTCGGGTTCTGCGCTGCTGATGCGTGAGCGTCAGCTGATTGTTGCCTGCCAGTCGAGGCTAGAACTTCATTATGCAAGGCCTGCAAACGGGTCAAGCTTGAGGGCTGCTCCAGTGGTGTGGCATCGCTGGACGCTTCCAGTCAGAAATCGCCAACTCCTTTACCGAACCATCGCGCAGCTCTGCCAGTCGGGCTATATCAGCGGCGTACATCTTCAGGAATGTCTGCCAGCGCAGTTAGGCCTGGGTTGGTGTTCGCGAGATGTGAAAAAGTACTTTTTGTCCGAACCCTCCCAGTCAATTTCCACAGACCTCGCTGCTGTTCAATATCAGTCTGAACGGCGAGGTTAAAGATTGTTTGTTTAGATCAACCCACGTAAGCATGGAGTTTTTTAAAATGGAGAAGAATCAAATCGACACACTAATGGCTCAGCTGTTCGACCACATCGGCGAAGCAGAGCAGGCTGATGCGATATCTTCGGCCTTAGTAAAAAGAGAGTCTCATGTGTCGGCGATTGCGAAGCTTTGCAAGTCGTCGAGCGCTTACCAGCAAGGTATGCGAACCGTGACCTCTCTGAAGCGAACAATCGAAAAAGCCCCGCCAGAATGCCGTTTGATTACCGCCTGGAACCTCTTCATGAAGCGCTTCAGCGGCGAGCGCCCTTTTGAAAAAATGCAGGATGATGTTCGGATCTGTATGCCACTGATCGCCGAGTACCTGCCTGGTTATCAACGCCGTCCGATCCGGTGACCGCAGCTTCAACCAGCTGATTTTGCAAAACCGGGTGAGCCCACAGTTAGCCCAACCAAATTATTGTCTGATAGGAACGAATGCATGTTGATTTTGACGCGTCGAGTGAATGAAACCATCAACATTGGAAATGACATCACTGTCACTGTTTTGGGTGTCGAGGGGATGCAGGTGCGGTTGGGCATCAATGCGCCTAAGGAGGTTGAGGTGCACCGCGAGGAGATCTACGAGCGGATCCATGGCCCAAAGCAAGCGGACTCCTCGCGTTGATTTGGCAGCGTTCTCAAGCCCTACCTGAAGGTGCTCGCAAGAAATGCCAGTGAAAGCAAATGGGGCTGTGCTGGCACGATTGCCCGCTTGGGTACTGATTGTCATTGCTGTAACTGCATACCTGGCATTTCACCACCTCCAATTGCTATTGCCGATCACGAGAGGCGCGCCCAATTTGGCCGCGCTGGCCGAATTGGTCGTCATGACCTTCACGAAGTATGTCTTGCTCATTTCCCAATACCTCGTCCCCATCTACATGGTCTATCTCATCATCGGCAAGGCTTTTGGATACGCCGGCCCCCGGTCTGTCTATCGCAAGGTGTTGAAGCATGGCGGGGATCAGGCAGCCATTGAGGGCGTAACCTGGTACCAGTTTGAGCAACTGATGGCCGAAGCTTTCCGTCGTCAGGGATTCATCGTGGAGGAGACTCCTAAGGGCGCTGATGGTGGGGTTGATCTTGAGCTGAAGAGGGGTGACGGGCGTTACCTGGTTCAGTGCAAAAAGTGGCGCTCAGCCCGCGTTGGTGTAGCAACAGTACGGGAGCTCTATGGCGTCGTGGCTGGTCGAGGAGCGACCGGTGGATTTGTCGTGACGTCTGGAGCCTTCACTAAAAGTGCGGCAGCATTTGCCCAAGGGAAAAACATCGCCCTGATAGACGGAGTGATAGTTGCTCGATGGATCAGAGAGGGGAAGGGGTTGAAGCCGGAAAGCGTGATGGATGCCGCACAGGCACCTGCGCAGCCACGTATCAATTCAAAAGGGATCTGCAAAATCTGCTTGGGGCCTCTTGTGAGTAGGACAGTAAAAAGTGGCCCTCGTGCGGGTACTGCTTTCTTGGGTTGCGCTGCTTTTCCACGCTGCCCTGGCTCACGCTGAGGGCAATAGTGAAGGGGCTACCCATAACAGCCCCTTCATTCCATTACACCCGTTGCCCAGGTGCGTCCGCTAATTCGCTGGACTTTATCGCTCCAGCTGAACCTGTGTCGACACCGGCCATTTTCCGTCGGGCGATTTCAGCCCCTTTCCGCCGGAGCGGTGACTCAACAAAGCGGAAGTTCAGCTCGCTCAGCACCAGCATGATCAGGATCGACGTGACCACCAGCTCTGTCGTAAATCCTTGTGCGAGAGTCAAGCCGCGCTCCATTGCAACGCGGCTCCAGATCTCGGTGCTCAAGTGGTACGCGAACATATGGATGACGTAGAGCCCGTATGAGCGAGCGCCGAACCACTGGAGCGTCTTGCTGAGCACGCCGGGGCAGTAGATGTAACCTTTCTGGTAGCTTGCCAACCACACGATGATCAGGGCGGTCATCGCTATTAGTCCGACCGCAATTGGAGTCGCAATCATCTGAGCGGCGATAGCCCCCAGCATGTAGACAAGGAATGCCGTCACAGCAAATCGTTTTATTGTGCTTGCGCCTAAAACGGTGGGCTCCAGTTCCCTGTAAAGAGACGTGCGGGTGAAAAGGCATAGCAGAATCCCCCACATCATCGCATCGACCCTAAAAGAGAAAAGCATGCCAGCCGGCGGCGCGGCAAATGCATTTCGATCCAGCGCAAATTGAATGGCGATCATGGCGAGCAGAGATATCACACGCCAACGGGTCGATGTGACTAGAAGCAGGAACAAAGGGAAGACGAAGTAAAACTGCTCCTCAAGGGCCAGGCTCCAGTAAACGGAGTTTGGCCCGAGCAGCAGGCCATATTGATTGGCTAGATTGCCGGTGAAGGTTGCTACGGCTGTAAAGCTGCGCAGGTTGTCAAACCATGACCCGAAGGCGTTGGACTGGTTGTACAACATGGAGAATGCAAGCGGGATAAGCACCCAGAGCCAAGCGGTGGGAATAAGTCGATATCCGCGACGAATCCAGAAAGATGCGGCCGCCAGACCGAATCTACCCTCAGTTCGATTCTTGTCGAAGTAGTCGAGGTAGGCTTTGCTGACCACGAAACCAGAGATGCAGAAAAAGAGGTCTACCCCAGACCACGGTGAGTAGACATTGTAGAGTTTTACGAAGAACTCAGAATGGAACGGTAATAGCAGATTGGCGTGGGTCAGTACCGTCATGACGATAGCAATACCGCGCAGGTACTCGATTTCTATGTTTTTATTTGCGCTCATAGGTTTTCTTTTATTTTAGTGTGTTTAACCCAGAACGTTTTGGGTCACTTCAGATTGTAAAAGACGCGTTATCTAGGCCAATCAGCAGTTGGTGGAAGGCTAGGGCCAGTTAAAGGTTTTAAGGCTACCTTCCATTGAGCGCTGCTTGATTGCGTGCCAAATCCACATTGATAGGCGGCACTGTTGGACTGCTCATCATCAACGAATCTGAGGCCAGAAGCGCGCTTGTAGATGAACTGTAACTGACCGCATTTGGTATCAACCGTTATTCGGTGATCCTCACGGCTTGATTCTATCTTGTAAGGCCCTGAGGCAGTTGAAGGATCGTCGTTTCTTGGGGAATGAATGGTGGCCAGACCTCTTTCGTCCAGCACCAAAAATGCAGAGTCGTCCGCACCATCACACCCGGCAAGAAACGCAGTGATAATTGAAATCGCGATCCACAACTGCTTCATAACGATGGCTTCTTCTGCGGATTATTCGGGATCGTGCGCTTGGCCATCGGCGATCAACTCGCTAGCCTTGCTGAGATCTGGCGCGAGAGCGTGCATAGCGAAAGCGGTAGACAGCACCGTTTGTATGCTTGCGTCATACTTTTCCGCAAGCTTGGTCGCATCTTCGATGGTGTCCTGGCGGACGCGCATGCTGACCATCTCCTTCCCGACCTTGCTGTTGTACTTCCGGCCATGAAGGAGGGAGTCGAGCTCCTGATCCGTTTCTCGGATTAGTCGAGCATAAGCAGCAGCTGCCCAGTCTGGGGTCGACATATCTTGAAGGGCAAGAGCCTTCCTGACATTGGCTGCTTCATCCACATCAAACCACATAGGGTAAGACCTGGAAGTCTTTTTGGTTGTATTCGCGGTGGTGTCGAGTACGCGGCGGGAAGTCATTTTGCTGATTCCTATTCTTCGCTATCAATTGCGGCGAACAACGATTCGAGGGTGTCGATCAGCATTTTTTTTCTGACCTTTTCCGGCGCACCTGTCCAAGCGTTTGAGGTCTTTTCAAGCTGTGTGACGATTTCTGGTGGTAGACCATCCATTTTTTTCAGCACGGCCAAAAACTTCTGTCCGCCAGCGGTACCGGGCATACGTATTTTCGCTTGCGGAGCGCCAGGTTTTGGTGGCTGAGGAGTCTTGGGAGCGTTGCTATCGGGGTCTTGCCCGTCACCGCCAGGCGCAGGCAGCTGTTGGCTACCGGGAGGCGCAGACAATTGACGTACGCGCTTACTCGCTTCAGCGTAAGCGGCTTTCAGTGAAGTGAACTCGCCCGACATCATCCGTTCTAGCAGCGGGTCTCCATCAGGGAGTTTGCACATGGATGAGTAGTAGGAGGACTGAGTATGGCGGCAACCAATAGAGTTCTGGATTGCCTCCATGGTGAGGCCCGGATTGTCCGGCCCGAGCGCCATGCCAGTTTCAATCAGCATAATTGCGCGGCAGCTGAGCACCTTCTCCTCAAGAGAAAGGTCTTCACGATGAATGTTCTCAATCAGCCGCAGTTTTGCAGCCTGCTGGTCGCTGGTTTTTTTGATGAGTACTGGGCCAAAAGGCTTGCCAGCGAGCATTGATGCAACCCAGCGACGTTCCCCTGCAATGATGATGTTGTCAGGTCGGATGACTATGGGTTGAAGTACACCATTTCTCAAAATGGAGACTGCAAGTTCAAAGAGTTCTTCCCACGTGGCAATGGCGCTTGGCGGCGTTCCGTTAACGTGTAAGGAGTCAGAGAACGTATCAATGCGATTAGCCCAGCGTTCATAGGACTCGCCAGGCAGGTGAATCAGGCTGCGAATACGCTCATCCGAAACACCAGCGCGATCCAGGCTGATGCGACGCGGGTTATTCGGCGATGGCTTAACAATTGACAGGTCGTAGTGGGGCTCAAACCGCTCATCTGGGGTTAAAGGCAGACTTGCACCGTCCTCGATGTCGCGCAGCATTTTCGCTGCGCCTGAAGCCTGCGGATCATTGTCAAAACTTGTTCCAAGCTCACGACGCCCCCGTGGGGCAGTTACTGGAGCAGGGGGTGTATCGGAGCTCATGCGCCACCTCCGAGTATCTCTGCATCTTGCATCACATCATTCCAGAGGTACTTCACGAATTTTTTGGCCTCTAATGCGATGTTAGTGTTATCCAAAGCGGTGACTTGGTCGGGGCTATTGCGCCAATCATCAGTTTCGGCATACCCAATCAGCTTATGAAGCTTCACAGGCATGAGGTACTTGCTGAATACCTCGTGGTCACGAATGATTTTAATGTGCTGATTGTGCAGGCGTGTGCGCTGAACCATGTTCGGCAGCAGGCCGACAAGTCGCAGCGGAACGTCGTTCTGTTGCTCGCGTCGTTCTTTGATGTAGCGACCGGCGTACATGATCATGGACATCACACCATCCACGCTCTGCGGCTCTGGGACAAATGGGATGTAGGCATGAGTAGCGGAGGCGAGAGCGGCGTCAATCAGGGAGGATTTAGATGGTTGGGTGTCAAGCACCACCGCGCAGTACTGCTCAGCGAGAGCGGGGTCTCGCAGCCATTTACGCATATTGCGGCCAAGTTTGACGACTTCATCACGCGGCACACGCATGACTTCTGCCATCAGCTCTTCATGCGCTGGAATCACATGGATCAATGGGTTCGATGTTTCGTAGGGGACTGGCACAAGCGGCTTTTCACGTACACCGATAACATCAAGCCACAGGTCGCAAATTGAACTGTGCTTAACGTCATCTTCCATCAAGGCCGGGTGATCCTTGGGAACAAGACTACCGTCCTCGTTGATACGATGAAGCTGCCAGCGGCGAGTAGTGTTTGCCTGCGGATCGAGGTCGACAATCAGTATCGGCTTGCCCTTATTAAGCTCGGGCAGATCAGCCACACCTTGGGCCAAGACGCGACTGGTTGTAGTTTTGCCCACGCCGCCCTTGTAGTTAAAGCTGATGATCACAGGGACAACGGGGTGAGGGTAGAAAGGGATCAAAACGGACATTACTCTCGCCCTTCGGTTGATTAGTCAGCAAACAATACACGAGAGAAATTAGTCGCGCAAATTATACGCATCGGTTATTTACGTCTCTGGTATAAATACACTATTAGGATCTATTGCCGCCGAGAGGCCCGGTTTGCATGTACTGGGTATTCGTCCAGTGGTGAAGGCAAAGCTACTTTTCCACGTCAGTTAGGGTATTCGCTGGGCCGTGATCTAGCCTCAGGAAGGGGCTTGTTTGGCTAGTAAACGACTTCTCCTCGCTGCTCGTTGGTAGCAAGGGAAGCCAATGGGTGAAAGGCCTCGCTCGCGTGTTGCCCTGATCCCGTGTCATCAACCACTGAAGGAGTACTTCATATGAATGCTTCGCCGAGGGAACAGCCGCAGGAACAAATGCTCTGGCTCCAGAAAACGGCGCAGAAAATCCAGCGACAAATCGGTGTATCCCAAAAAGTTGTTCAGACCCATCAGCAAGGTTTCAAGCCGGCTGATCTTTTGCGTGTCGGCAAATGGGGCAGGATTGGGTCTGGTATTGCTGTGCTGGGTGCGGTTACAGCTGCCGCTGTTGGAGCTGTACCGGTTGCCCTCATTGTGTCTGGCGTAGCAGCCGGAGTCCTCGTCGGTAGCAGTATCACCGAGCGGGCTGCGAAGAAGAGTGCAGCGGATCTGGAAAAAAACTTGGAGTTCCTTGAGAAAGCCAAGCCAGTGATGCAGCAAATCAACCAAGCGTACAAGGAAGTGAGGGAAGAGATTCAGGCGGCTGAGCAGAAGGGTTATGTGCCAAGCCTTGAGTTCAAGCAACACGTTGAGCGAACTCAGCAAGGCTTAGCTCAGTCACTTGAAGCGCAGCAACGTCTGGAGCAAGAGCAGCGCGCTCGTCAGGCGGTAGCTCAGGATGAGCGTCCTGGTGTTAAAGCCAGTAGTAGCCCGAGACTGGGTTGAAACAGGGCTGAGGCGTAAGTCTCAGCTTTTAACCGTACGTGGTGCAAAGATGTTGAAGGACAAACCCGTAGTAATGGCGGTATTCGCGTTGGCTGTGACAGTCGGGGCGTTGCTAGGCGTGGGGGCACTGGTAATTTATGAGCATGCAACAGATGTGCGCCATTTTAAAATCTGATGACCCATTTTCATTTCAAATGGACGTTACAAAAAATACCTCTTTCGCAATATGCCGGCTATACTCGGCATATTGCGAAAGGAGTACTTTCATGAATAAAGTCGTTGAAAAAGCAGATCGCTCGTCGGCAATCGCGGCTTACAACAATGCGTTGGCTGAACTCACCAGGCTCCCCTTGGCTATGACCGCCATCGAGCGACACAAAGCAGTAGCCTCAGGGTTGAATGTTGAGGCCTACGGTCTTCTTGCGGCCAAAGGTATCGGCAAGCTAGTACTTGATCGGATTGTGAAGCCAAGGACGCTCGATCACCGCAAAGCGAAAGGCGAGCCGCTCAGCCCGAGTGAAAGCGACAGTCTGTTTCGTGTTGCGCATATCACGGCTTTGGCGGAGGCATCATTCGGTGACGAAGCGAAAGCTATGCGTTGGTTGAACAAGCCCAAACGCCGCTTCGACGGAATGACACCGTTGGACATGGTCAGCACCTCCCAGGGCGCATCTCTCGTCGAGGAGATGCTTTATCAAGTGCAAGAAGGATTCGCAGCTTGAGTGATGAAAAGAAGCTGGAGTTGTGGCGCATAAGCAACTTTGCAGATCTCTCCGGTACCGGCGGGGTGATGGCTGGCGCACGATGGCATACAAAAGGTCAGCCAGTGGTGTACATGGCTGAGAATCCACCCGGTGCGCTTCTTGAGACGCTGGTGCACTTGGAGATCGATGTCGAGGACATGCCAAGTAAGTATCAGCTTCTGAAGGTAACCATGCCGTCAAACGTTTCGCAGGAGACATGCCCGCCTCTCGCTGATGGATGGCAAAGGGATGAGCGGGTAACTCGCGCGGTGGGTGACAACTGGTTGAGGGAGCAGAACAGTCTGCTTCTCAAAATACCGAGTGCGATTGTCCCGTTCACATCCAATTACTTGTTCAATCCGCTTCATGAAGAAGCGAGCCTGGCTGAAATTGAAGTAGGCTCATTTCCGCTTGATGAACGGCTTTTGAAGCTGTAGTCACATCACCAATCTGCGGCGCTTGTCCTCGACCACGAGCGCCACGCCAATCTCAGCGAGCATTTCTGCTTCGCCATCATCAGGCAGCGGGATCATCCCGGTGACTGGTTTCCCTGTACTGGCTTCTCGAATCGCCACGGCCGAACTGTAGGATGGCTGGAAACCGCACTTGCGCATTGATACCGTCCGGATTTTCGTGCCGCCTTTGCCATCATCCACGTCGACAAGCCATTCAGCTCTGACAAATCCGTCCCCTGTTCTCCGAACGCTCAACCGTATCCCTTCAGGAGGGAGATCCATCACTTCCCCAATTTGAATTTGATGAGCTGCCAGCAAATTGACTTGCTCAGGGGTGGGTTGCGGTGGAGATGGCCTGATAGAGAGTGGACTTCCCATGAGTAGCTCAAGCGCAGTCAGAGCCTTTTTGTAAGCGCCGGCATACCCAAATTTGCGCATAGAGAGCTCCCGGCGCTTGCCTGCATAGGCAACAGTCCATCTTGCCTGGATCAGGCCGGATTCGGTTAGCGCAATAATCGCCGTTATGGCGCTTGGGTGTCGGCGAAGAACGGCCTTTTTATCATCGCGCCAGCGTTGAGCGGCTTCCCGCGCTGCCACGGTTGATCCGTATTCACGGATCAGGAAAGTTTGGTAAGCCTCAAGAGGGCGTGTGCCTTCTGCGCCAGCTTTTCCAAAGAACTTAACAAGGAATCCCTTCGCTGTAGAAGAGATGTATTGCATATCGACAGAGCGGCTGTTGCGATTGGTCATAGGGTAACCAGGTAGAGGTGTTAGGGCTCAAGTTCGGGCATGTGGTGCAACACTTATGAGCCATATTCTACAAGGTGTTAAGGCGAGATTGCTTATGAGAAAAGCAATTTTCAAACATTTAAAACGAGTGGGGATTTGGAGGTAGGTGAATGCCCACCTCCATGTCTAATACTTTTTGTTTAGCCAATTACCGAAAAGGTAAAGTTGTCCTACAAGCAGGCTTAAAAGTGTGAATCAAACTTCACATCAAACTTCTTCATCAGAAACAATGAGCGGTAAGGAACGAATGGCGTCATCGTAATAGCGCGGTCTGTCATCATCAGCAACGATTTGAAGGACGCGGCGTTTGGTCATGCCCCACCGAAGGCTGATCCGCCCAGCGTCCCAGCCACGGGACTTGATCTCCGCCTTGAATTGGTCTGGTGTCATGGGGACGAGCTCTTTTACTGCCACGGGATACCCTTTTTGTACAGGAAATATCCTTCATGGTATTTGAGCAACTGCCGGGTGTCGATAGATTTCCGGTTTCTCGGAATGCAGCTGGCCAGAGATTTCGGCTCATTGTTACTTGGAAGCGGTCGCTAGACGAAGTTACAAATCCGCTAATCGGGCAGCAGCAAGCCCGATGGCTATCGTATAATATGAACATTCGCAATGGATTAAACAGTGCATTGATGGCACATCAGTGGCACTTACAGTCATTTAATAATTCCGACTAAAGTCGGAAAATGCAGTGGACTTTCAATTGCGTTGCTCATAGATTAAAAATTGGCGCCAAGTTATCGCCAGCGTTTGAGCAGCCCTACAAGGATGAAGGAGCAAGCAGTAGTCAGTGCTCTGTACTTTCTCAGGAATGCTTCCCAGCTTTCTGTTGTAGAGGTTGTAGTGAAACGAGACGATAGTGACAATAAGATCATCAGGGCCGCTGCGCTCTGGAATCGTATAGTCGAGCGTGAGTCAAAAGATCCCGTTGAACGGCTTAGAAATCTCCCCCTTGCGTCGAACTCTGCCCTGCATGCCAGGCTGCTTGAAGGTATCCCGCCTCTGCGCCACCGGCCGCCAACTCGTAATGGATCGCCCTGGTACGAAGTCATCGAAACTGAAGACCTATTTACGGTCTCAGTGAGGCACGTTGCCCCGCTGCATTTCGATATCCCTGGTGCTGAAAGTGCGCATATGGAAAGCGAAATTCTAATTGAAGGTGATAGCTGGCGGGTTGAAACGATAGTTGCTGCCGATCAGGAGTACGTGGTTTCGTGGCCTAAATACCCGCTTCGGTGGAAGCTTTGGCGCGACTGGATGAAACACGTCTCCCTCGCAGATCGCTTCAACGAGCATCGTGAAATGTATGGTGAGTGGTACGTGCGGTCGCTCGGGCAGGAGGCTGCGAACGTAAAGCTCTCGGCTGAGTGCGATGATCTGGAGCGTGATATTCGTGCTAATCCGGATCAGCGGATTGATAAGGATGGCGTGATTTGGCGAAGTGAATGGCGGTTGAAGCTGACTAGGCTGCCTGGATGGCCATGGACGGGGAGAGTGACCGAGTTCGGTCGGTACGTCGATCTCGTGCCAGTGAGTTCTGATGCCAATGGGGATTTGGCTCTTTACGCCCCCTCCACCGGAGAAAGCTGGGTTCGTATCGATTACTGTTACTACGAGGGGACTGGAAGGTTCATCGCGGTCAACGGGCTGTCGCTCGCGGGGTTGGAGCTGGCAGTCCGAAACTTCGACTCCTTGGTGCAGACGGTCATGGATATGACCGTCTCAACCTTCAAAATCATGGATCGTGAGCGTGACGGGATCGTGCTTCGCAAGTACATGGTTCCAGCTGCTGCCCTTCCATGGAGACGATAACCCCAATGTAGCCGCGATGCCGTTTAGGTATCGCGGCTTTTGTCGGGTTCCGAAATGGTCAAAAAAAGCCCGCATGCGGGCCTGTGGTGTGCAGCGATCTTTCCGTGCCGTCAGGCCTTGCTAGAGTTGCCGTCATCGCTTTCACGATTTGCAAAAGCTTCTGCTCTGCGATAAGTTCATCTTTTTCATCTTGGCCCAAAGCATCCCATTGGTTGAACTCATCGGCCCCTGCATTCCAGAGATCCGCAGCGATCCGCGCGTGATCAACGTCATTTCCAGTGTTCATGATTCTCTTCCTATCGCCCGAGGGATGCGACATGGATCGCCTCGCGACGGTCGTTCAACGCACGAATATTCGTTTCGTGGTGCGCGTGGTACTGCTCCGGTGTCATGCCGAGTTCCGACCGTTTGGTTTCCTCTTCTCTGATCCCGGAGTTGAACTGTTCAAATGCTTCTGGATCGTCGCCAAACTTCTGATTGAATTCCGCCTTTAAAGCGGCTCCATTCGGTTCGCGAACGAACGATTGGCCGAACTGGAATGCGTAGTGCAAATAAGCCTTACGACTTTCTTGGGCTGGGGTTTGGGTGTTGTTGGCCATCTAAATTCCTTCCAATTTGCTGGACGCGAAAACCGCGACTCCTCTACTACCGCTGCCCAGCGTTTTGACGGCTGGGCTTGGGGTGTGCTGGCGACGATCCCGTGATCCGTTGGCTCTGCTGTATAGGCGCAGAAACGGACTGTTTTTCTTTTTACAACTTGCTCATGCTACGCGCTGCGCTTCTGATAAAGCAGGTTTTGCCATCACACAGCACGGGCCGTCATCGGCGCAGTGGATCGACAGGATGAACCACGGGCCGTCATCAGGTGGCTTGGGGTTCCAGCCATCAGCATCATGATTGTCAGCTTCGAGGCGCGCCTCATACTCGTCGGCATCCAGTTGGTCTTGCATCGAGACGATGACGTGCTCAAGCTTATGATCGGCAAACCACTTACGGATATCTTCGTAGGTGGTCAAGTGATCCCATTGAAATGAGGGATGGCAAAAATAGCCACTGGGGTCGCGGACAACTTCGACCGGCTGAATTGGTTTGGCATCTGGCATGGTCATCTCCTGGGTTTGAAGCTGCTTGGGTTGGCGCTGTTGGGGGGTAGATGTTGGATTGGTTTTTCTGCGAATGGCGACGAGCAATTCAGTACTGCTCACTGGCTCGAAGGATTGCATAACCTGGGAGGCTTGCAGTTTTCGAATTTTCTCGTCTTGTGTAACAACGATTTCAGAAAGCCGTTTCTGTTCACGCAAAGCCGCGTTGATCGTGTTTTTCACTTTGTCTGGATCATCGATCCTAGCCATGACACGAACAAGCAACCAAATCTCTCGCTCAGTATTTCGAGCGTGCTGCCATTCCAAACACGCTGCGTCGAATGTCCCGCAATTGTTCGAAAGAGCAACCGGCCCTAGGATTGGTTTGACGTTGCCCCTTGCGGTTACCCATAGGAGGCCCCACCGGGGCGGGACTTCTTCAGGTTTTATGAGCCCTTCTGGACACATGTAGTAGCGGTAAAGCCCCATTCCTTCACCGTCTGCTCTGTGCGGCTTCTTGGCATCCGCAAGGAAATCGGCCCGTGAGACCTTTACTTCAACGACCACAGTCTCAGTTCTGGGTACTGTGCTTGAAATCGACCGATAACCTATTGCATCAGGCATCTCGCCGCCCCAGCCAGATCTGCATTCGGAGAGTGCCACGTGGCAACCATGGCCGCGCTGGCTGTTGGATCGCGTCAGCCACTTTTTAGCAGTGTCGCAAAGCGCGGAATGTGTCAATGCTGGAGACGTCATGATGCTTGCCCTAAAGCCTGCGAAGAGCTGATTCCTCGCAGAAAAAAGATTTAGATGCCTTGTGGGGTTTCGATGCCGCCAAGAGCTTCCCAAAGCTGCGGGAGCATTTCCATCAGCGTGAGCATCATGAGGGTGAAGCTGGCATCGAGCTGACCTAATGCTTCTTCGCCTCCATTTTGCTGAGCTTCGTCTTGCAGAAGGTCTTCGAATTTCAGCCGGTTAATGACCAGTTTGTCGTCGAGGATGAATGACAATTTGTCCTGCCAGGCAACTGCCAGACGGGTGACGATTTTTCCGCTATCCAGGTGAACCTGAGTTTCGTCGCTGGTGAGATCCTGGCGTTGGCAGCGAACAACGCCACCGTCTTCGTTGGTGTCACGCAATTCGCATTGGTCGAGGACAAAGAAGTTGTCAGGAGCCTTCTTCGTTCTGACCCAGTCGGTCATGGATGCGGTAGGGGAAGCTTTCACGTTGACCGGGCGAACTGGCAGAGTCCCGAGGACTTCTCGTAACGTAGAAAGCAGATCTTCTGCTCGCGCCGGACTGCTGGAGTTCACCAAGATCAGCCCGCGCTTTGGCGCAATTGCTGCGAAGATCGCTTTGCGTCGAATGAAGGCGCGAGGCAGGAAGGCCTGGATGATTTCATCCTTGATCTGATCGAGCTCTTTTTTGTAAACCTTTCGACTCTGTTCGAGCTCAATCTCTTCGACCTTTTCCGCGAGCGCGTCACGAACAACACTGCTTGGCAGAATGCGTTCTTCCTTTCGTGCAGAGATGAGGATGAACTCGCCGCTAACGTGTACGAGAGGAGCATCCTCACCCTTGCCGAAAGGTGCGACGAAACCGTACGTGCTCATCTCTTGATTTGCGCACGCACGTGCCTTTTTGGTTTCGAGGGCTGCTTCTAGCGTCTCTGCGTCGAAAGCAACTTCTTGGGTGAACGTATAGGCGAGCAGGTTGTTGAACCACATGGATTATTGATCCTTCTGAAATTACCGGCCCTCGGCCGGGTTTGGGGAAGTGTTAGGCCGTTTGGTCGTATTGGCAGTGCTCATAGTCGGCGGCTTTGTTCAGCTGCGCTTGCACCTCGTCACCCTTTGCAAGGCACGCTTGGAGTGCTCGGCACGAAAGTTTTGCTGCGTCTATAGGTTTGATGAACCCTTTCCCGAACTCCCAGCCAAGTTCAGCAATGGCTTTTGCTTCGACTTCATCCCAGCGCTCTGTCAGGGATAGCCAATGAGGGCTGACGGTTGCCATGGCGCTGAGTCCCTTGCGTAGCTCCGGGACAGCGTCGAGAAGCAGCAAGCAGCGTTGAAGATCGTCCAAGTCCAGCGGGTGTGCCGGTTCGCACTCGATGCCGATAGCCGTATAAGCCATGCACAGGCTTGAAAGTCCGGTATCGCCGTTGGATGTCCAGGCCAATACCTTGCGTTCGAGCTTTTCGTAACTGTTGGATGCGTCCTGTATGGCCAAATTGGGCTCAATGGCCTGAATGGACGCTGGGGGGATCATCAATAAGCCGGATTGCGATTCAGCTTCGGACAGATCAACCAGCCAGTTGTGATGCCAGGAGAACGCGCAAAGCATCGCTATCTGCACGGGATCGCCTTTCGCGACACTCTCTTTGATCTGATGATTGAGCTGTTCTTGCCAATCATTGTTTTGCCAGTTGTCGGAGGAGTCGTCGGCCTCAAGGGCTTCTTTGCCTTTGAGAAGAAGGGCGCGGCCAAAGTCGGAATACAACTGATCGAACATCTCACCTGATGTCATGGTGAGCCGGGATGGCTCTGACTCTGGCTCTGGTGTGGGCTTGCAGCGCTGTAGTCGTTCGATCTCGTCAATAAGATCCCCTAGTGCAGCTCCCGCAGCGAGGCAAGCGGAAAAACTCATTTCCGACTTGTCGGCGGCATCCGTCGTAGGGGGCGTAAGCTTTCGCAGATCGTCCAATGTGTAGGTGCCGCCGAACATCTTCGCCATCACCGCTTCCTTTTTCTCAGTTGTGGACGGAATCAATAAACTACGATATTAGTACATGATACCGAACAAATCAACGGAGACCGCCATGCTTAACGGGTTTGAGTGCATTGGTACAGCTGCCGGAATCGTGGGGGCGGTCATGATCGCCAGCAACACACGTTACTCAAAATACGGCTGGGTTGGATTCAGTGTCAGCAGCCTATCTTTGGCAGTTTTCGCAGTGCAGATCCAGGCGTGGGGCCTACTGCTTTTGCAGGTCTGCTTCTGCTGCACCAACGCCCTCGGCCTCTACAGGTGGCTGTTGTTGCCAATGCTGAGGGGCGCGACATCAATCGCTGCGGACAAAGTTAGTTAGTTAGTTAGTTTGTTATTGAAAACAAACCAGATTTCGCTATTCTGTGGTTCATCGACCCCAATCAGCCCAATTAGCAGGAATCCCCAATGCGCCCATCGTCAGTGACCGACCAGCAGGTTATCGAGGCCGGCCTTCAAATTAAGGAAGCAGGCGGCCGAGTCACTGGTTCGGCAATTCGTAAGCTGTTGGGGCAGGGCAACGTCGAGCGCATGAAGCGGACGTGGGAGGCCTATGTGGAGGGGCAAGGCTCAGCGGTTCCCGCAGAAGTGCCTGCGTTGCCGGTGGAGGTTGAAACCATTACTGGACAGTTGATTGAGAATTTCGGCGGCGAGATCCTTAAGCTTGCCCATTCAATCAACCAGACTTCGAATCGTGTCCATGAAAAGCGTGTAAAAGAAATTACTGAGCAATCCATCGCTGCAAACGAGCAGGCAGCTGCCGAGCTTAAGGATGCGTCCAGCACTATCGAAGAGCTGGAGGGTGACCTGGAAAAATGCCATTCGGAGATCGAAAGGTATGAGCGTTTGGGTGTTGAGCATTCGTCGAAAACAGCGGTGATGGAATCCAACCTCGAAAAAGCCCGCGAGCGTGCAGCTGATGCTGACGACCTCGAAAAGCAAGTTGCGAGCCTGCAACAGGAACTCCATACCTTGCGTGCTGAGACGGCTCATAATGCCAAGCTTATGGAGGAGGCCGAGACGCGCCACCGTGATGCACTTGAGCAATTGCGGAAAGATCATCGGGATAGCCAGGCTGAAGTTCAGACAAGACATCAATCAGAGCTGGATCGCTTGCGTGCTGATCACAAACATCAACTCAAAGAGATCAAAGAAGCTCATAGTGATGAATTAGAGAAAAGAGCCAAGGCATTTTCTCAATTGGAGGTATCAAACGCCGCCGTCATTGACTTGAACAACGCGCAGAAGACGCAGCTGGCTGTCCTACAGGAGAAAATCAACTCGTTTGAATCTAAATTTGTCGATGAAAAGAAGACTCGCGATCTGATGCGCGCAGATCACGCGAAGGAAATCACTCGACTCACTAGCCTCATTCCCAAGGACTCTTTGCCGCCCAAGTCATGATGCGTAGAAGCTACCTGAGATGTGCTACCTGAGGTGCTCAGATCGCAGCAATCACATGCCCGATGAATGTCAGGTGCAGCGTTGGCAGCGGGGGGTGTAGATCCTTTATGAGCGGTATCAGCAGCGGGGCGCCAGCTTGGTGCTCCGAAACTATTCCGACATAAAATGTCGACGCGCGCTCGCTGAAATACACCTTCACACCGGGCACTTTCGGATCACTGAGAAGAGGTGTCGTGAGATCTCTCGATACTAGGAAAAGTCTGGCAACTGAGTGTGAGCTAATGCCAGGTAAAAGCCAGAAACCGCTCGCCCGAATAAGTTTCCCCACGGGCACCTCAAGATACTGACAGCCACTGGGCTTCAGTCCTTCAGCAATGAATCTGATCGCTTCATCGCTCGTTAAGACGGGGGCGGCGGAATGTTGGTCTTGCTCGTTATGCGAGATGATCAGCATTGATGAGTCACCGGTCTAGCATCCTGTCGGCATCTTCCAGGCGCAGGGTCAGGCTCGGAAAGATTTCCTGATGAGATGACTTCAATGTGAGCCACTCGTAGGGCATGCCCGAGATGTTGTAGGTGCGCGCCAGGTCGTTGTACATCTCAACGAAGCAGCTGTGCACCGTAGCGAGCATTGCGGTTCGATCCTTGATAGTCGCCTGCATGCAGGGTTGAACATCCTTGTGGCGGAACGCAAGCATGCGGATCCCGCCGTAGGTAGAAACCTTGTTTCCAGTTGAGATGCGATCCTCGGCAGTATTTACCTGGTATTGCACGACTCCGCTCAAGTAGATCGCGATAGCGAGTGCATCACAGCGGAGCTCGACTGCGTTTGCGGTGAATGGTCTGTTCTTTCGCAGGTTGTCCGTTTCGCAATAAGCACCAAAATGCGGAGCGCCCCCATTGAGATACAGGATCTGGCCGCCATAGGGGCCACGCGCTGGCATCCCTTGCGGTATCGAGTTGCCTTTTGCAGCGTCCATCGGGCGCGACAGTAACTCCCTGAACGAGGAGATTGCGCGTTCAGCCAAAACGCCTTGGGTGGTTTGCCTGGTCTTCAGTGCGTGTACGTTGCTCATTTCAGTTCCCTCAAATTGAATCCCTTATGGTGGTCGCCGACCTTCAACCCATAAAACGTGGGTCAACCAGGTCAATGGTTTGATGCTTATTGCTGATGCCTTGTGTATCTGGATCAACTCGCCAGGTATTCGGTTGCTTCGCCGGATCAGCGCTTGCGCCGCGCAGCCCTGGAGCAAATTGGTTAGCTAATGCAGTTCCTGTTTCAGTCAGGGCCCTAATTTATGTGTGCTCCCAGGACTGAAATCAAAACTACGATTTGATTATATTTAAAAGAAGTCTTTTTGCAAGAAAATAGACGCAGATTCTGCGCATTTGTCAATGGGAACAATATTCCACTTCACACCTGGTTTTAAATTTACTTCGGTATAACATTATCAACCAATGTAATTTGCACCAGCAACCCGGATGTGAGGAACAAGTCCATGGCCGCGCCGAACCGATCACAGAGCATGTCTGGCTACTTTGTCAGCAAAATTGGTAGCAACAGAGGCAGGCCTAGGATCTGGCTGGAAGGGCTTCCATTGACCACAGCCTCGATTGCACCAGGTAGTCGGTACGACGTGCACATGAAGGGTGGCACCATCGTCATTCAAGCCAATCCGGATGGCTCGCGTGTGGTAACCACGAAAAAGCGAGGAGACCGCGAATTGCCGGTCATCGACCTGAACAGCACTGAGATGCTGGCTCTGTTTGACGGCATGTCTGCGGTGCGGCTGGTGCAACGAGAAGGCCAGGTGTTTATCCTTCCACTTGCGACAGAAGTCCGGAAAAAGGAACGGCTCAATCGATTGCGTAGAAAACTTGAGACCGGTGAGGCATTAAATATTGCTTCGTTATCACACGGCGGAGGGATCCTTACTCATGCTTTGCACAAAGGCATGGAAGCTGGTGGAGTCAAAACACGCCTTGCCATAGCGAACGAAATTCGAACAGGGTTACTTCAACATGCGTCGCATGTTAATGATGCCTGGGACAAGGAAACCATCCCGCTTGGGGCTCCCCTCCAGTACGTAGCCTTCGATCAGAAGGCGCTTGAACAGCTTCCATTGTGCGAGGGCGGGGAAAGCGGCTTGCCGTGCTCGGGCGCATCTGTTTCGGGTCAAGCTAAACGGCAGACGAGTGTGCCGGAAGAACACCCAGAAGTAGGTCATTTGATCGTAAGTGCTTTGGTGATCCTTGCGCGGGTCAACCCCGCCTTCTGGACATTTGAAAATGTCATCCCATACGCAAACACCGCATCAGCCGCCATTCTGCGAACGCAACTCAAAGACCTTGGCTACAACATTCATGAAACAGTTCTGGACGGCGAAGATTACAACGCAGCTGATACTCGTAAGAGGTGGGTAATGGTGGCTGTGACGGAGGGCATGTCCTTTGATTGGTCGATGCTGCAACGGCCCGTGAAAAACCCGATCCCGATTTCCGAATACCTTGAGGCAATCCCGCCTGACGATCCTGCATGGAGCGATATGCAGGGGTTGAAAGACAAGATGAAGCGGGACATGGAGAAGGGAAGCAACTTCGCGATGAGGTTGTTCGATGCCGATGCAACAAAAGTCGGCACCTTAACGAAAGGGTACATGAAAGTTCGAAGCACTGACCCCAAACTGAAGCACCCGACGGATCCAGATTTGCTCAGGCAATTTACCGAGGTTGAGCACGCCCGCTTCAAGCAAGTGCCTGAAAAATTGATCGAAGGCCTGTCAGCCACCATTGCTCATGAAGTCCTGGGACAGGGCATCGTCTATGACCCTTTTGAGCAAGTTGGAACGCTGATCGCAGAATCACTTTTGAGCTTCGTTGACCGGTTGCCTGAGCGCCCCAGCAATGTCGGAGAATTGATCGAAGCCATCAATGTCGAGGTTGGTGATACCGCCGGGATGGTGGTGAGTGAAATCCGCAAACCCTTGGCTGGGGTAACGTACGAAGGGCGGATCAGCATGAACGATCTCGGCATGGCCATTCAGGATATCGGGAACGGAGTCGGCATTCTTCACAAGGCTCTGACGCTGGGTGATATTCAGCTGGGAGAGGCAGTCAAGATCCGCTACCCGACAGCCAAATCCGTCCCTCAGGTCATTCGCTTTGAGCACAATGCTCCGGCCATCACGCCGGAAGCTGTTGTGGCTATTGAGGAACACAAGGAACAGGTGCACCAGGCAGAGCTTGAGATGGAGCAGTTTTCCCTTGCGCTGGCTCCGGAAGCAGCACAGGTACCGCCACGGTCGCAGCCTGGTCTGCGGATGCGGTAATTACTCCTTACTTGAACTGCGGTATAGTTAATCTATATCGTAGTTTAGGGTCGCCCGATGAGCCTCAGATTTCACCCAGACGTTGCGGCAATGAATGGTTGGATAACCAAAGAGGCCGCTGCTGAAATAAAGTCCAGCAGCCGAAAAGCAAAAGGGCATGCGGGCGCTCGCTCTTCTTCAGCGAAGAAGGTCGATCCTCAACAGATCTTGTTTGACGCGCTGTCAGTTCGTCTCCCCGGTATGCCGGAATGGGAGAAGGAAGGACTGATACCTGGGCGAAAATTCCGGGCAGACATCTTCATCCACCCGAATACCATTATCGAGTTCGATGGTTTCCGGTACCACTCATCAAAGTCCGCATATCAAAAAGACCGAGATCGAGGAAACCTCTTCGAAGCAGCTGGGTTCAGGGTGTTCCACTCGTACGCGAAGATGGTCTTCGATGGGGCATTACTTGCTGATTTTGTTGAGCTGGTGGCCACCGCAGTCGAGGCACAATCATCGGCTCAAAATACCGCTGTCGCGGTCGGAGGCTAGGCAATGCATGGCGCATTTTCTCGCTGTCTGAAGGCTCGGTTGGATTGGCTACATGTCCGGGTGCTGCTCAAGTTGCCAGGTTGCCAAGAGGAGGCCGAGCATTGGAAGAAAATCGTAATGGCCGAGGTCTTCGAGATCGCTGAAAACGAGGCTTGGAGTCCCGAGCCGCGATACGGTGCGAATACACCTCCGCTCTTCGCTGACGTTGAGGAGCTGACATCGAATTACCGTAAATACTTTGACTTGGCTGTCATTGAGCGGAACCTGCATGCAGAGCTTGAAGCGAGGCTGCAAGCGGAGTTTGAGCTTAAACAGGATCAAGAAATCATCAAGGCGGCTGAGGCTGAACGTATTGGCCGCCTGATTCAATCTGGGCGATGGGATGAACTCGGATTGCCAAGTCCCCAAACCTTGTTTGAGCAGCTCATGTCTGGAGATGGTCAGCGCGTCCAAGACAACTTTGTCGACTATGATGCCGACGACGGCGTGACCTATGTAGATAACCCGTACAGCGTCACTGTAGGGCTTTGCGGTATTCCGGATCTGGAAACGTGCCTGCGATTCCTAACCGGTGTGGCGCACGGGAAAGTGATTGGCCCTGTGCCGCCAGGTTGTGAGCAGTGAGACATGCTGAATAGTTTTCGAACGAGTTGACTCCGTGAATCAAAGTCTTTCAGCGTGAAAGAGGTTTCAGCTCGATCTTCGGCGTGACAGTCCCGTCATTCCCGACGTTCGATGCCATGGCACTTATTGCTCGGGATTTGAGCGTCGCTTTAAAGAACTCTTCAGATACGAGCTCGGACTCACCGGTGATGGACACCAAGATGAATTGGTGAATCTGCTCGTCAGATGTAGTGCTCGCGCCAGAACCATGCTCAACCCTTGTGCGCAATGAGCCTTCCACGAGGCAAGCGACACCCCTGTCTGAAAACGCTATCGCCTCCAGGCCATCAAGTCGCAGAACTTTCAATGTCTGTCGGTCGCCTTTGGTCAGGCTGGCATAGGCATCACTGCGGCCACAGATTTCTCTCAACCACTGCTTACCTGCTGATTTCACCGTAAAAGGCGGTGTCACCTCGGATTGAGTGGGTGGCTCTTGCTGGTTCAGGGCATAACCGATTCCAACACCAATCGAGAGCGTCAATAGAGGGGCGGCGAGCGCAAGCGCAAAATTCCGTGTCATTGATGAACCCTATGAGTTGCGCTTCAAGCGCAAAAACACTGGTGCCAAGAAGATCAGGACGCCAGTGATGAGGAGGTAAAGCCAGCCGCGCGACAAAAGCCGCAGGCGTTCAGACGTCAAACCATCACCGAGCTTTGCCATATCGATGAAGAGATCAATCAACATCGCCACAAAAAAACCAACAATCAGAACGACCACCCACACAGCCACGAATTTCAGGGCGTTGCGAATGGGTGTTGTTGTAAAGCTATCAAGTGTCGCCTGGGGTGATGGTTCAATCACCGGTTCCACAAGAAAATCACCACGTAAATCGGATTGGATTTCGGACGCGGAACACTCCTCGCCGCTGGCGACAGTAACCGTCAGCATCCTTCCTGCATGAGTGGTGACTTTGAATGTTGTGGAGTTTTGTTGGGGCTGCATGCCGTGATGTCCTGTGGGAGGTTTTGAAAAGCGCCAATGGTCTCATATTTCGCCGGCAAGACTTGATTGCGCCTGGCTATGCGACGACGATCAGCGACGTATCGTTGCAAGGTGCGGGTTCAGCCAGAAACCTGGGCGGTTTCTAAAAAGCTCCGCACCGCCGCGAACATATTCGAGCATCTTCTCGCCACACATCCAAGCTCGGCCGTTCAACTCCGCAGCCAAGCCGGTCATGATCCGGCCGCCGAAGCTATCGACCACGAGATCCTTTTCTTCAGTCAGGAACCGAATGAGGAACTCCGGGACGGAGAATGGCTGACCAGCGCCGTGGGCGGGCAACCCGAGTTCTGCAATCGCATGGCGATATTGATTTCCGTATGCGCATCGGTGGCCACGTACAAGAACGTTACGGGGAATTTTGCCTTCGGTGATGCGGCCGTAGTTACCTGGACGAATCTTGAATGCTCCGTCACCGTACTCGGCAGTTCGCTTCTCCCCACCACCTTCCATGAGCTTGATGTGTCGTTCAGAGTGCGGTTCAAGAACTCGCCGATTATCTGCCTTCACCAAGATGGGGTTCTTCGCGAACCACAAAACGGGCTCGTAGCTAAAGTTGAGTTGTTGCCGTGTGCGACTTGCCCAAAGCACCGGCCCAGGTGGTCGGGAGGGGTTATTCCACACAATTCGATCCATCAATGACAGACCGAACCGGTCACAAATGGTCAGCACCAAGCGTTCTAGGTACGTCGAGCGCGCAGGTGATTTAGCGAGGAAAACGTCTTGTGTCACGTTGAGTACGAGACTGCCATCTTCAGCGAGATTCTCGATGACAGGCTCAAGGGTGGTGCAGATGAAGTCGACGATCTCGCGCTCGTCTGGATTTCCATATGCGCGAGGCTCGCGCAGGCAGTACGGGGGCGAAGTGAAACACAATGTAATAGGGACAGTCAGGCGCTTGAAAATGTCTTCACTCGCGCCCCACACGGCCATTCCGAGGTCAGTCCGGAACGCGAGCAGCTTCACGCCGGGCTTGGCTGGATGCAGGTCGCGCTTAGCCTCTTCCGTGAGTCGCCAGACCCCCCGCTCACCTTTTACACGCTCAATAATTCGGGCCTGCTTCAGGGTTTGCTGCATCCAGCGAATCCCCCTTTTAAGAGGGCTGTGAAGGCTTGCAGCCGTTCCGATGGGGACTCTCCGGCCCAAACTGTCCTTTGAAATGCTGTAGCGCTCTGAAATGAGCGAATAGAGAGTTTTGTTGTCGAGCGCTACATCAGGGTTTGCCTTGTACAAGGCCGCGACCTGGCCAGCGCTGAAGAGCTCAAGCTGCATATTGTTGTCCGTAGGGTTGGAGTGCGATGCCAAAAGGCTGAAGGGCCTTCACAGGCCCGAGACTGCCTTCAATTCAGGCTCACCCAAGTCCCAGTTCGCCGCCTGGCGAGCTTGGGCAATGTGGTTGAGGCCTGAATTGCGGTAATGGCCGTATGCGGAATAGGCGGCGTAGGTCTTGCCGAAACGGCCTTCTTCCTTGACCAACGATGAAATCTCGCTGGTAAGCCACCAGCGGTCATATTTGAAAATGCGGTTATCGATCCAGAATTTTGCAGACTCGATAGTGAACAGCAGGCTGTATGCAGCAAGCGCAGCACGTGCCAGCGGATCAGTACTGTTCTCGCTGAGCACCTGCATAATTGGGGCGTACTTCGCCAGTTCCTTTGCGCGTATCTGGCGGGCCCAAGGGGCTGTTTTAACAGTGCCTCTGATCTCAGGCAACTCAACTGGATAGGTCTTGATTTCAGCGGTAGACAGCCAGCCAATCAACTTTTCAACACAGTCAGGGCACAAGCTCTTGCGCGCCTCCGACCGTTGAACCATCGAGTCTTTGCTGCTTTTCGAACGATCAAAGGTGAATGCAGCCGTATGGCCACAGAAACGAGTTACATCTTCTTTGTTGGTATGTGGCTGCATGGCACTCTCCAATAAAACTACGGTATAGGTACATTATAAAGAAGTTTTAATGGTTGTCTAGCATGTGGTTTGTACAAAACACATGGCCGCGATCAGGCTGCTCGGAGGCCACTTTTGCTGAGTGATGCCGGATTTCTTTTTTTAAGGAAGTACGCATATTTGGCCGAGGAGGCCGGCACTTGCATCGCAACGACGCGCGAAAAGCCTGTCTCAGACTCTGGCTGTCGTGGCACTGCGCACTTTGGGGGCGTTGGGGTAGAGCGAGTTATAGGGCGGCGAGTAGTGCTAGAGGAGGGCGTAGCTCAACACGAACGGAAAGAGTGGTGGTTTGTGAGCGGATTAACAGGCACTGCTCGAATAGGGTTTATTCGCTGGACTCGCGCTCAATTTGGCTGACCCTTGATGATGTAGCCGTGGAGACTATTCGCGCTAGTCGATCACGTGTAGGTTCAGTAATCACCTTGGCATCCAGCAAGCCTAATGCATAGCCATCGGCGCGGCCGCCAGCATCAAGAGCGGCACCTATACCATCGGAGACCTCGATGAGCCCGATCAGAGCAATCCACCGGGACTCTTGCAGTTCGCTCAATCCGATAACAGCCATCACTCAGCCCCCAAGTCTGCAACAACGCGATATGCGGTAACGTAGCGGCCCACTCAAGCTCTTGAGCCGCCGGACAGGTTCCTGATCAGCTTTTTGAGCCACCTTCAGCGTGATTTCCCATGAGCTGCTTGATTTTTTCCAATTCTGTTAGGGCCTTGCCAAGCACGTAACAGGTATAGCCCCGGCCGCTTGAAGGGTCGAACCCAGGCACGACGCCTAAGAGAGTCCAGCCTTCAGCTAGTCTTTGGTTGGCCGACTCAGGCGAATGCTCCTCGCAAACTTCTTTGAATTGTTCATAGGACATAGCTGCTTTCCCTCGCTGCTGAGTACGCGAATCGCGTGCTCTGATACCGCGAAAGCCTGCTCATGGCAGGCTGGTTGTTTCAGGAGGTATAGCTTGTTCGCCTCAAGGCTGCGTGGCGCAACAGCGAGTCGCCTACCTCAACCAATCGCGCTGGGGGCTCAAGTTCATCCGCTGCGTTGCTGGTGTCCGTAGCGAAGGCAATGACCAGCTCACTATCATTGAGCGCTTCAGCTACGCAGTTTGCAGATTCGGTACCGAACGTGATTGGTGTCTTCAGGTAATACCATCCCGTGTGATCACTTTGATCGGCGGGTGAAACGACCTCAAAGAAGATGTCGCGCTTGGGGGTAATAGTGCCTTTATGCGGGCCAGGATGAACAACGATCGGCTGCAAATATGCGCCAGCGTGGTTCGTCCGCGCAATCCGGGTCACCAGGTGTTCAACCTCGCGTGGCGCATCCGTTTGAATGTAAAAGCGTTGCTGCATCGCCATAAAATCAATGTCTCCGGAACGCAGGGGAAAAGGGTGGGCTATGGTTGAGGGCTTCGATAGCCGTTCTGGCGAGTTATCCAACTAGGGGCCAGCCACTGCTGCATCCGGCTCGTTTGCAGCGGAGAATTTCGGGGATCGAGTCAGCGGGAACCGGAGTGCACATAATGGCTACCAGTCCACACGCGGGGTTGCCATCCGGCTTCAAAATGTGAGCCTTTTTTGGCGTTCGGACATCTGGGTTGTTGTACCAACTGGCATCGCGATACACGGCCTCGACCTCCCGAGTGACTGCCGTCTTTTCCTGCGCCATCATCTCTCCCTGACTACAAGAGTCGTGCTCGATATCGTGGTTGCCTGCGCCGACGTGAGAATGACTGCGCATGCTTTTGTCCCTAGCAAGTACTTATTCCCCGTCCCTTGAGATCACTGGTGCCCACCCCTTTGGGCGATCACGCTTTCTAAGTTCGATCTTTAATTTCTTTGCCGATATCGGATCTTCAATCTGACTTTGGAGGAGGTCTCTTTTTTCGTTGAATTTGATTCGCTCCCTGAGACGATCCATGAGTTCGGGATTCATGGGTAGCCCCGCTTCCTCATTCAGCGTTGTAAGACTCATTGCGGCCCCGGCCGGCCAGATATTTTCAATGAAATCATCAACAGTGCGGCAATGTACGGCGATGTGGTACCCGCTGTAGCCAAGAGCACGAGCAAGCATCTCTTGTACATTCGCCAGCTGTATCTCAGCGCCATTGGCACGAGCGACCTTGGTGAGATATTTGGCGATTCTTTTGAGTCGTACGACATATAAGCCCGTTGATTGGCTTATAAGGAGCAACTGATCGCCAAGGTGGTCATCACGGAGAACGTAGTCCTCAGCAACTTGCCAGCCAGTCATATTGTTAGCAGCCAAAAAAGCTGTCAGGTGTTCGCCCAAGCCCTGAATCACATGTCGAGCTGTGAGTGACTTGGGCAGTTCGTCCGGTGGTAGCTCAGTGATTTCAACCAATTTTTACATCCTGCTTCTGGCGTGATGTGTTGAGGATCTTACCGAAGGATCTGTAGCTGCCAGTCGTCCTGAGCCAATGTGAATGCTTCGTCCAGCATCGGTGGTACCAGGGCGAGAATCGTTGGCCGTATCTGTTTCTCAGCGGCCTTGCTGCGACCGATCCCCGAACTAAAAAAAACAGCGACTACGTTTCTTGGATTCGCGCCAGCCAAGGTCACTTGAGTGGTGCTTTCTGTGTCACGGAACGTGAGTTGGTAGATTTGGGCCATTCATCATCGCCTGGTGCTGAGAGCTGGGGTTACAGCACTCATAAGTCATCCGGCTGTTTAGTCAGATCTGGCAGTCCCATGACCGCATCATCCAAAAAAAGGTCGCGGTCTGCTTTAGAGCCAACTCGACTCATCCAGACTGGGCCGCGTCCCCAGCGTGCCGCCAGGTTCAACCCATTCCAACCACGCCGCCGGTATTCTTCCTTGAACTCAGCGGGCGTCAAGCGTGGATCCGTCGGCGCGCGAGGAACAGGGAGCAGATCTGCTAAGGCCAAAATTAGCGCGCTGGCACTCGGGTTTTCACCGTGCTTGATTTTAAGGGCGAGAGCCGCCACTTCCTTTCTCGGGTGCACGACCATCTCATCCAAGATCTTCACATTAAGCTCTCGAACGACCTCGTCATCCAGGCCCTTACTCATCACGTTGATCCTGCTTAAAAGTTGAGCCATCAGCGGCCAATTCCACGATATTAACCATAGGGATAATAAATGGCAATCTAACCTATATGTATGGCTAATTAGTATGCAGGTAGGAGATTTGTGGAAAGTGTCTTGCTTGAGTCTAAGTCGACGGTGATCGCCCTACGAAACCTGCCAAAGTTGATCTAGGCGCGTGGTGTAGCTTTGGCTCAAGAACTCCCTGCGCATGGCCCACTCTGGCGCTGCTGGAACACTGGCGCTACGCAGTGTGCCCCGCCCCCAGCGGCCGTTGATTTGATCCATTACACCCATGATGCGATCAGTGGATTCGGGCTGTGAGGTAGCAAACAGATCTTCGGTGAACTCGCCGCGTCGACACAGGTTGAGTAGAAGAACCTCCGCCTTGCTGTAATTGAACCCCGGCCGGAAAACTTGCTCGACCGCGCCAAGAGCAGTTTTCGTGAGAATCCGGACGTCGTCTGTCGGATAGGGCAGTTCGATCAGCGCGCCATTGGCGAACTTTGCTTCGTTGGGGTTGAACATGCCTGTCCGAATACTGACGCGAATCTTTCTGCACAGCGACCGCTGAGCGCGAAGCTTTTCAGATGCGCGCATCATGTAGGTGGCCACCGCTTCTTTGATCGGCTGCAAGTCTGTCAGGCGCTTTCCAAATGCTCGCGAGCAACAAATTTCATGTTTAGCGGGCGCAGCCTCTTCCAATTCCAGGCACGCGGTACCGCGAAGCTCGCGCGCGGTCTTCTCGACAACTACGCTGAATTTATTTCGCAGCATCTGTGGATCCGCGCGTGCCAGATCCATCGCTGAGTTAATCCTGAGCTCGGTAAGGTGTGCTTTGAGCCTGCGACCAATACCCCATACTTCGGACACGTCGGTATTGCGCAGCACCCAATCACGCTTGAAATCATCGCAGATGTTCACCACGCCGCCTGTTTGCGTTTGCAGCCTTTTCGCCGTGTGGTTTGCGAGTTTGGCGAGTGTTTTTGTCGTCGCGATCCCAACACCAACGGGAATGCCAGTACAGCGCAAAACTGTGGCTCGTATCCGGCGGCCCAGTGCATCAAGGTCACCGGGCATCCCGCTTAAGTCCGAAAAAATTTCGTCGATGCTATAAGTTTCGCAGGAGTCAGTCATCGACTCGACGATTGTCATAACGCGTTCGCTCATGTCGCCGTACAAAGCGTAGTTACTGCTGAATACCTGAATGCCGCGCTGGCGCACTATGTCCTTGATTTGAAAATACGGTGCGCCCATCTTCACGAAGGGTTTAGCGTCGTAACTTCGGGCGATTACACAGCCATCGTTATTGCTCAAGACCACGATTGGCGTCTTGGCCAGGTCGGGGCGGAACACCCTCTCACACGAAGCATAAAACGAGTTGCAATCCGTGAGGCTGAATACCTGTGCAGGGTTAGGCATGGCTGCGCACGCTAAAGGTAACAACGCCCCATGTTGTGTACTCGTCGCCTTCCAAGATATGGCGAGCAGGAAATTCCGTGTTCTCTGGCATCAATATGATGCTCGATTCGCGCATCAAAAGACGTTTGCAGGTGGGCTCCTGATTCACGCAGCCAATCACAATGTGACCATGCTTTGGCTCAATGGAGCGATCTACGATCACCAAGTCTCCATCGAAAATCCCAGCCCCTTGCATGCTCTGACCGCCGATTCGCACAAGGTAGATATGAGGTGCTCTGATGTTCAACAGCTCATCCAGAGAGATTTTCTGTTCAACATGATCAGCTGCTGGTGATGGGAAGCCCGCCGGTACCTTGTGTGAAAAAAGCGGCAGTTTGATGCCGGCTTCGGTCAGGGGGCCCAGAATGGTGACACTCATGATATTCGCCTTGCCAAATGCTGTACGAATGTACAGTTAACTAAGGCTTTCAGTGCTGGTCAATTGCCTGACCAGAATTTCGACGAGTGACCATGCTTCCAGGTGCTGATGAGATTCCGGCAAGAAGGGCGCGTCGGGAGTGAGGTGGCCTGGCTCCGTCAGGTCGAGTGGTTGTTATGCATGGAGATATGGCCCAGACTCAGTGTGCAGCATTAGAAGTGGTTGATCCGCTGTAGGGTATGTACCGGCCAATGTTTTTCCCCTTCGCCCTGCCGCGATGCTGTAACCCCGCCCCTCAACAAGGCGGGGTTTTTATTGCGCGTAGAGTTGTTTTCGCTTGAGCCCTTTGAAAGCAAAAAAGACAATGAAATAGTGTGGCATGTCAGGCATATGGCTATCATCTCGCGAAGTTGTTGAGTGCGGTGCATATGGACTCTGAAAGTCTCAACATCGGCGCGACTTCAACCCTTGCAGTTTTAAAGCAACGTGGAGAGGAGGTTTTGGAGAGTAGGCACAGATGCTTGATGGCGGGTGACAGTTCCATTTTGATCTGCGCCTGCTCTCCAATGCCGCTTCAAGCCAAGGGAATATGATGAGCAACGTACCTACAATCACTCACTACAACCGCCCGCCACCAGGCGTCATCCTTGATCAACTGGTGGAAATGACTGGGGAAAATCTCACCTCGCTCGGAACGCGGGCTGTTCCGTTCAGCAATGAGCTGTTTCCGCTCTACCAGGCCACTTTGGCCATTGAGGTAGGTCAGTACCTTGCCTCAATGGGGTATTCGCCTGAGCGTTGCTCTGAAGTGATTGTGGCGACGGAGCCGAGTAAACCTAGCCAGGTGATTGGGTACCTCCTATATCAGCCGCTGGCAGGCGTTGCGGATGCGTGTGGCGTTTCTTATATGATCGTCCGAGCCAGTAACAGGCGGCAGGGAATCGGTCGCTTGATGATCCACGAGATGCTCGCCCGGTACCCGCATGCTGAGCTCAGCTGCTTTGTGGAGAAAGTACCAGTCTACGAGGCTATGGGTTTTCAGGTGATCGGGTACCGAGAGACTCAGGTCAGGATGAATACGCGCGACCACACTGCCGAGGGAGTGATGGCAGTTTTGAATGTGGCGGAGATTTACCAAATGCCTCAGGTACTGGCTATTCACCAGGGCTTGCTTCAGAAACACGGCCGCAAAGCGCTGGTGAATGCTGAAAGAAAAATTGAAAGGCAGGTAGAGCAAATCAAGCGCAAGGTGGTTGCGTTCGTGAATGAGCGCATGGCCACTGCAACGAGCACTGAATGATCCACGGAGCAAGCCAATGGTCAAACACAACCAGCACGTGATGGTGTACCTGGAAAACTTGGCAGCAATGGCCAAAGCGCCTGGCGCATCACTGTTAGATATTGCGAAAATATTTGATGAGATCGCGAAGTACGCGAAGGTTCAGTGAGCAGGGCGAACCACGCGGTGACCGTTGAGGAGTCTGCCTTCACTCAACTCAGTGCCCAGGTACAGCAACTCCGTGAAATGTTCGTCGAGATAGTTCGGCAGTCACTCAATGGCCAGAGCACCTCGGGCACATGCTTGTACGCGGCGAGCGTAGGGGCTCGGATCCTGAATAAATTCTCACCAGCCCGCGTCACAGTACGTGGCGGCGACGGAGCAGGGGACGGCGGAATCTGTGTCTCAGGTATCTGGCATGGGCATTATTGGATGGAGGCGGTGATTGACGATGAGCGCTATGTCGTCGACGTCACTGGCGATCAGTTCGGGCTCCCACCAGTACAGATCCGAAAGATAGAGTCATCACGCGGTGACTACATTCCAGGTTGCCAAGCGACGGTAGATGCGCACGTAGAAGAGTTGCTAGGTGAGCTGGCCGGGGGGAGTTCGGCAGCTCAATGCTGACAGCCTACCATGGCGATGAAAAAGCCCGCGCAAGGCGGGCTTTCATGGGCGCAGGCTGATTCGATCAGTTGGATGTAGGCATCGTGGTTGGCGAGTCCATCAACTTGAAGCGATATGCATAAATGGGCCCCCGCTGCTTGCCGCCCCAAATGATTTGGCCGTTCGAGGTCTGATCGGGCACAACGAAAGTCTTCAGACGCACTGTTAACTCTCTCGCAAAATCCAGCAATAGGCACGGCAGATAACCTGGCTTATCGATACCACCAGTCCCGTCTACGAGTACATACAGGCGCTTATCCTGCAACGAATAGGCGACACCGACGTTTGGATAGATAAGCAGCGTTGGCAGTGTGGAGAGAGTGAAAGCCGCCTCCTCGCTGCCCAGCCCGTCAACGAGAGCATGACGGTATTCCACCATCAGCGATTCAGCCTCTGTTTGTGCTCTTCCCATGATCGTCATTCCTGTTGTTGCGTCGGGGGCGTGAACTGAAATCCTGGTACCGCCGGCCGCTCGGGTGGTTTACCGACGTTGAGCCCGCTCGAACTCTTGGCGAATCCCTTCTACCGCCAACTCGCCGTCATGCTCAGACAATTTCTCTGCGAGGAGGTCTGCATAGTCGATTTCATTGTGATGAGATCCAGCAACCCAAACTGCTTTGCACTCGTCCGCGAGGGCTTTGACGCCATTAACGAATTTGTCACGAGCATCGGGATCTACTGGCAGTTCGTAGACCTGAGTGGTGATCGCGTTTTTGTTCGACATGTCTTCAATCCTTCAGTAGTGAAACCCATAAATTGGCTATTTGAAAAGTTTGGCTGGATGGCCGGCACATGGGGTGTTCGATTTGCTGCTTCAGCTGTTTGGCTTGAGAAAAACGCTCGCAATGTTTTCGCGATGAACCTTCACGTCTCCCAATGGCTCGCCAGTTGCACCGTCAATTGCTAAGGGGTCGCCGTTGAGCTTTCCGTACACGACCATGGAGGCTGCGTGATGCTCGTTGAATGCCGAAACGTGGTAATCCTGACCATCCTTAAGCGTGACGATATAGTCGCTCCAGGAGGAGGGCTGCGGGATCGGTGGCGGGGGAGTGATGCACAGCATCACGCCCAGCCAGTTCAGCAAGATGTGACCCGGTACCGATAGATCTCCACTGGGAGCCAGTCGAAAGCGCTTAGCCGCCCTGATTTCTACCTGCTTTGAACTGACGTTGAAGATCAAACTAGCTTTCCTTGGGCTGGTGGCCGTATTGCGCTTTGTTGGAGCCGGTGCAGGCAAATCAGTCGGAGTCGTGATCGGCTTCAAGAATTGCTTTCTCAACGACTTCATCACGCTCAAAAAAACCGTTCGATGCCAGATCGAAATGCTCATCGAGCATGACGCAAATTTGAATGGCGGCTTGGCCGGGGTCACCACTGAAGTGGCGGATGATTTTCTCGATGTCTTTGCGGATGAGATTTGCTGACTCCAGCTGACCAACCCCAGGTACTGCGTGCGGATTACCGAGCGTCAGATGGTGGGCTGGTTTTGCCGCGAGATCGACGTTTACGATCTCGCCCGACAAGTTGCGAGCTAAAATTTCCATGTGTCATTACCTTTAACAGGCGCTTTCCAGTGCCTGCATGTGGTTGTCTGATCTGCGCGAGCGGGTATGTGCTTTCAGTTCCGCGTACGAATAGGTGGAATCGGAATTACTGATGCAACAACGCCTGCGATTGCGCCAAAAAGCGCTGCATGCAGTAACGGAGTCTGCCCCAAAAGCCCTAAATCCAGGCGGCCAGACGGGATGCCAGTGGGAATCGGAATCGAGCCAATATCGGGAAAGAAGCTCAGCACGAAACAGGCAGTTACTCCGAATAGCGCTCCCCAAAGAGCCGGTTTAAGAACAGTGTGGATATTGAATGTCACGTATTTCATCTCCCGCCCCTAATCGGCGTACAGGCCTGTTGGGGACGCAGTTTTATGTTGTGTCAGCGAGCTGCTGCTTTTGGTCTGCGGTGTTGCTTGTACTCTGTTGCATACCCACCATGGTCGGTATCCCAAAGCTTCTCGCCGAGCTGCTTCAAACATGCATGGATGCGCTCTGGAGACTCCAATGGGTACATTGCCCCGGCTTCACTCAGAAGCGGAGCAACGGTTCTGAAGCGCTCTGTTCTGGCAAGTCGGAACAGATCAGCCATGATTTCATCGTCCGAGACAGTAACGTGCTTTGATGCTTGGAGGTGCATAGAGAGTTCTCTGAACTGTTGGCGCAAGCTTCAAGCTGCTAGTCGTTTTTTGGCGGCTTGCTGTTTGCGCCATTCCCGAGCTACACGTTTGTCGCGGCGATTCTCGAAGCGAATGAGCTTGATTCGGAAAGTTTCCCACTGAGGGTGACCTGACCCGAGTCTGGACACCTCGTGCAGGGCGGCGATTCGCCCCTGATGCAGCCAACGGCGAGCAGTCTTTTTGTCTGAATGCCGGAACGACACTGCGCGGGCAATGCAGTTGTTGAGGTGCTGGAGGTTTATTTGGGATGCCGGCTGCCGCTCATCATCTGGGATAATCATAACAACTCCTTCAGTTCCGGCTGATCGCCATCTTGGCACTACTTGGTGTTCACCCCGGTGTCAGACGCTAAAAGCCGAGTGAATCGTTGAAGCCAGATTCTGAAATATATTTCTCTGCGTGTAAAGAAGTATATTTCCTTAGTGCCGAGCGGTATGGATGCCCCTAAATTGCTGGCCAGTTGGGTTGGTGGTTATCCGATCTGACGGGCTATAGATTTGAAGTTGGCGGACTTACGCTGCCCGACAAAGCGCCGAGCTGCATAGTCGTGTGATTGCCAAGTTTGCCGGTAACCACAAAGCCCGCGCTGCGGAAGTAACTCTCGTTTTTGCAATCAAGCGTGATTACAGAATACTCCTCAACAAGTGCGCGAATCATCCTGTTGAGGATCCCATGGTGTCGATACTCCGTCTGCACGACAACAAATCGGATGTCCCGAATTTGCGGGTGGTCGAGCTGGTTCGCCAAAAGGAAGCCAACGACCGCGCAGCTGATGTCTTGCGCGAGGATCAGATTGACCGGGGGCCTTACGGTGCCCGCTTGAGCATGAAACTGAATATCCCCGATGTGCCTCGATAGTTCCACGTCCCAAGCTGTTTTGGCTTTAAACATGTGTTCCGACGTCACCTCCGCTGAATCAATTCGGTACGCGTCCAGGTAATCGGCCATACCCAGCGAGAGAACGCCATCTACTTGCTCGTTACTCAGGATGCCCCGAGCGTAGAACACGTCGACGTCAGCGCTACCCATGGACTTCCTGCTCCAGCGCCTGAATCATTGGCTTCAAGGTCTTCCCGTCCGCTCCGATGAAGGTCAACGACCCAATATTCGCTGGATTGAAGAAGCGCCAGCCAGCTTGAACGACGTCTTGGGCTTGGGCAATGCGGACAGGAAGATCACCAACCAACTTTGACCACATGCCGAGCTCGCGCGATTTCATCGTTTCGAGATCGGTACCCTTGATCTGCGCGAGCGTTCTCAATGGTTCCACCAAGTTGAGCAAGATGATGTCTTTGGCTCTGGCTTTGATGTAAGCGAGGCCTTCAAGTGTGGCCACCGGTTCATCCTTTGTAGGCCAGCCCAATCCATCGCCGGGATGACGGTTCGAGGTTTCAAAGAAAATGTCAGCCTCTTTTTTAGTCATCGGCCGTGGGCGTGTAACCACGTTGTCCCCACGGTCAGCTCGGATTTTAAGCACCGAAAAAACATCAGTGCCGATGGCCCCCATCAATCGCTGCTTCAATTCAACCAAAGCCTTGTGGCCAGCTTCAAGACTGTCCAGTTGTTCAATGAGGGTTGGCAGAACAGCTTGAAGCTCGCGGATCGATGCAATTCGCCGGGTTCGAATTAAGGCTTGATCAACGCGCCGTCGCTCTTGCGTGAACTCGATGCCGAAGTGTTTTTTACCGCAATGGCTTCCAATGTTCGTTTCCTGCCCATCGCTGGTGGTGATCAGGTAGCCGTGCAGGTGCGGGGTGCGGCAGGAGGCAATACCGCATGGTGCGCTATCAGCAAAGTCGGTCGGGCAAATCACGCTTCCAAATCGGCGACTCGCCTTCGGATGGAAGTGGAGTGAGGGCGCATAAAGGGGGCGCTGAAGTAAATCTTCATAGGAACGAATCAAGGGGATGTCTTGGCCCAATTGCGATGTCCTTTTGCCTGGAGTTGATAGTGGCAGAATAACTCTTTTTGGGGTTTGCTGTATGCATACACAGCGCCGCCTTGGTTGATCTGCGCACTCAGCTCTGGCACCCTGAGCGCGGTCATTGCAGTGGCCGGCCACCCGTTATCGCCAAGTGCCTCCGGCACCCTGCTGCTTCAACCTCACTATCTCGCGTCTAGCGCTTTCAAGGGCCCGACGTGGGCGGTAAACGGGTGACGCTCGCCATGAGGCCAGAGAATGCAGCTATGACACCTTCAGTTCTAACGCCTCGCACCCTCAACGGGATCAAGCATCGCGCATCCCAAATTGCAAAAGCCGAAGGCTGTACTCGCGCCGAGGCACTGAATCTCGCATCGCAACTCGCTGGCGCAGCCAACTGGAATGCTGCACGGCGGACACTCCCTGAATCGATGCCATTAACGCGTATTGAAGCCCGTTGGGTGGATATTGAAGGCGGGCGGCAGGGTGTCGAGACACTCACATATCCATTTGCCAAGCATGTGACCGAAATGTTCGATCCACGCAAGGCAGGCTCTCGACTGGCTATGTTCTATCTTGGCAGTCCGGATGTACTCACGACGAAAGAGTATGGAGCCAGTCAGGACATGGCCCGAGGCTGGGCGGTGGAAGCGCTGCGCGCTTTGATGTTCATTGAGGCTACAGGACTGATTCCTGTGAACCGAGCCGGGCTTGCATACCCTCGCAAGAAGCAGGCGTACTTGGGCACGAACTTTTATGACCCTCAACTCATACCTGGTCAGGATCACGTGAGCATCTGGTTTGACCCGAATTCGAAAAGCTACGTGATTGCTGATGAACCGTACCTGGACAGAATCGAGCCGCGTTTGGCCGCCGAGCGTGCCGAGTGGTGCCGGGTCAACCAATTCACTATGCATCGCCCCAATTGGAGGGGGATGTACAACCCTGACGGCGGTGCCCGCATTCATCTTTTTACGCGTAACCATAACAAGATCGATCTCGTCGACCTCTCTCAAAAAATTGATCTGCTCCCAGACGATTTTGGTCACGAGGATTGGAAAGGGGTTTCGACTGTAGGGGATTACCCGCGCAGACTAAGGGAAACCCCTGCGTCAGGTGCGGCGAATACGGAGCACAGCTAGTGAGGAGCGGTGTACAAGCCGGATCCCACTCAACGGAGAATAAAATGTCAGAGGTGTTGACCTTCACGCGTCCTACGATGCTCGCGGCGGCAGTATTGCTTGAGCGCATGACGCAGGCGAAATTCGATCAGATGGTTCAGAGGCTGGGTCTCAATGCGGTTATACCTTTCGGGGACGCGTTGAGCGTTCCGAAGAAGGTCGTACAGCTAAGTCACCAGGTGCTCCTGAATCCAACGCAGCAGGTGCTGACAAGAGATGGTGTTGTTTCGCTCGGAGAGGCGCTTGTACGCGAAGCTGTTGCATTGATGAGTAACGGCGCAGATGAACCCAGCCAAGAGTACTTTCGGCGAAGCCTAGCCAGAGATGGTTTTGTGGTTTCGTGGGAGGCTGGCGAATGCGCTCAAGGATCACCACCGTGGTTGCGAAGCGCGCTCCCAATGAGCGTAGACATGCCCAAGAGCGATGATGAACTGCACGCCTTGCTCAAGCGCTATGGCATGCAGATGGCCACCGCTCACCTGGATCAGGCAATCGATTGCCACACTCGTGGAGACTGGGCGGCCGCCAATGCGCAATTCCGTACATTCATGGAACAACTGATCAACAACATCACTGCGATAGGCTTCGCGTCACAGGATGCGCCGACATTTACCATGAACAACCGGGTTCAGCTGTTGGGGAGAGTAGGGTTCTTTTCGCTGGCGCGCGGAGAATGGGCTGAGGACGGCAAGGGTTTCATACAAGGCCTGCTTCGAATGCTGCATAGCGACGGATCCCATCCGGGGTTGTCTGATGAGGAACACTCCACATACAAGCTCCACCTCACGCTGATTACAGCCCGGACGCTTTTGCGACGGTTACAAATGGGACTGCCTTGAATAACCGAGTGCAATCGTTCCGCTGGTGTTCTAGGGAAATATACTTCATTATTGCTTTGGGGCAACCGTGGAGTAGGGCATGAGTAAACTGGTGAAATCGGATCTTCAGGGGAAAGTCGTTGCGTGCCCCATTTGCAGGAATGATCAGCTGTTCATTGTTACGACAGCCCCCATGACTGCCGAGCAATGTGAGGTCTTTCTCGTCTGTAAATGTGGCTACGATCCAACCTTCGGGATGGAAGTCGTCCGGAACCGGATTTCGCTAACCGCAAGCGATGAAGAGAAAACTGTCGGCGCTGTTGAGTCGTGGAAACGAGGGATCGATTTCGACATCCCGCCCGATAGGTTTGAGGAATGGAAGCTCGTATCCGGATGTAAGCGACTCGCCGAGTTGCTCCCAAATAAGTCACCGTTTTGGATGGTGTGGCGGTCGGCCGTACTGGGGGCTCATGAAGCATACAAAGCTGTCTTCCCTGACATGACGGTGGGGACGATTGCGGGGAGATGGGAAAGTATCGCCTCGCGAGGCTTTTTAGACGTGGGGGTTGAAGCCGACGGCGCTCTTCTGGTGACGGAGGCTGACGAACCAATGTCCGACGCGGAAATTGAGGATTGGGCCAGAGAGATGGTCAAAATGTTTAAGGACGACACGACGTTTTGGCCAATGTGGCGCAATGCTCTTCTAGCCGAATACCCGGCGTACAAAAGAGCCAACCAGCTAAGCAAGCTTCATACTTTAGCTCAGCAATGGACCTTTCTTGCGCGGGCTGGAATTCTGGAAGTTGAATTCGGCGTAGACCGCGCGATCCGCGTCCATGAATACCAAAAGTCCCACCTTCCATGAGCGCACGCAGAAGCGGGCTACGAGGACGCAGCAAATGAATGATGGCCACAAGGTTATGGCGCGGATCGATGCGCTATTCAGTGGAGCAGTTGAGGATCCACAAATCCCAATTTCTGTTGCTCTAATTAATCAGCTAGCGGATCGAAAGGAAAAGGGGTTTGACTGGCTTTTGGCTGAGTCAAAGAAACTGGCAAAAGCCATCAGGCTTGAAATCGCCGTCGAGCTCGCGATTTTCACCTTCAAGGATGACAGTCAGCTGGTTCTGTTACAGACAGGCGAATGCTACGCCGTGGCATCGAGCTCTGAGTTTTGCAACGAGAAGATCGTTGCCTGGCTGCGCTCGCTCGGGATTGCTATCAAGTCGGAAGCTCAAACTACCGCTGAATGAAACCGTCGGGCCCGCAGCGCTCGCAGGCCCGCTTCGGTTATGGTTTCGCTGAGATGCTTAATGCATTGGGGTTAGGAAACAGGGAATCATTCACCGTGAGTAACGTGCCGCCGTCTTCCCATTGCTGAATGCTGAGCAGTGTTGAATACCCCGTTTCATTTGGAAGTTTTTCTACGTGGTGTATGGGAAGCGAGTCGCCGCCTTCAAATTGCAAATGGAATAGCGGTGACCCTTTCACGAGAGCCTGCTTGCCGTCGACTTTGCCAAGCGTTCGCTCGATCTCTCCGAGCTTGTCCTTCGCCGAATCACTTAGCCCGCTGTTCGCCAGATGGCCCAGGAACAGCAGCGAATTGAGCATCCAATATTCCTGCGACATGGAGCTCGCCCACTCATGGTTGTATGGGCTGCGTACCGCATGCTTATACGATTCTAGGTGGCCGCCGGCGACATCAACGATAGTCTGTTCCAGTTGCGGGAGGATGGGGTGTGTCTTCTGATTGACGGTTTCAACCGGCTCGTTCAGTAGCGCTAGTTCATTGCCTTCGCAATCCTCCAATCTCATGAAAATTTTGGTGTTAGAAGACGCCAATGAAATAGTTCGACCGAGCAGAAGATCCAGAAAACGCTGGCCTTCATCGCCATGAATCTCCACATATGCTTTTTCGATTGCCTGGGGTACAACGATTTCGAGGCCTATCGTTCGTGCATGCTGGAGGCAGGTCACAACCGGTTCAATCGCTTTTAGGGCTGCGACGGCCGCTTGAATTTCGGCAGGTATTTTGTAGTGGTCAGGCATATGAGTGCTCCAGGTTTGCCGTTAGTTTTTGGGCCGTGGTTTTCGGTGCAAATCTGCGAGCGAATGCAATTTGCTGATCATGGTTGGAGGGCTTCGATTTCTATATTGAGGGCTTTTGCAAGCTTCATAACTGCGCCTAAGCGCGGTGTCGACCGTCCAGTCTCGTACCGCGTCAATTGCGGAAGACTGACGCCACTGAGATTGGCCAGCTCAAGCTGAGTAAGTTGCACCTTGGAGCGCCAATACAGAAGGCGTTCGCCGAACGTGTTACCGCCATTGACTACGTCACTAACTGGTACGGTTAATCTTAAATGATGAGGAATCAATCGTTGCAAATGCGCATAGTTCTTACGCGCAAGCTCAAGCTCATGCAGTGTTTCAGACACTTCGCTCATTTTCGCGCTTTGTATCTTCCGGACAGCAGCATCGAGACGGTTCCAAGCTGAGGTAAGTGCTTCAATCGAAAAGGTCAATTTGGATTCCCTGGAGCCAGTTGTTTACGTTAGCTGGGGTGGGCTGGTCTTACCGAATTTTGGCTACGTAGAAAATCATCCTTCGACCGACCGCACGAACCAAATTGGCAACCATGTTCGTGGCAAGCGGTACTATCGCACACAGCGCGATAACCGGTTCCGCCGCAAAGCTCGCAGGCGCTGCCAGAGTGCGCGGGGCAGGGGTAAACTTCGCCTGGATTTCCGTGGGGCTGTTGAGCAAGGTGCCCTGCACCTGCATCCGGCACAATGCTTGTGCAATATCGCTTGTGACTTTCCGAAATTGAGTTTTCCATGATCTCTTTCCTAAGTTGCGCCGCTATCGAGGTAGGCCCTGTGCGTTTCAATCGTCACAGTCCCAGCGTGGTCGTCGTTGGATCTATTCAGCACAGCTTCACAGCTCGACATGGCGCGGCACTCGGCTTTGAACGCGCTGTCAGCCACAGTCGCGAAGAGATTGCCGTCAATGCCAACCAAAGCAAGCCCTGATTGCTTGCAAAGCTTAAACGCGCCCTCAAGTTGCTTTATGGCGTCGAGCTGGATCTTCTTCATTGGCGCATTTTCCTACGCATCTATCTTGGTTTTTGGAAAGGGTCGCTCTGATCGAATCTTCCGGATAATAGATTCAAGATCGCGCGCCTCCTTCATCAGGCGAATGCGAGATCGCCGCGCATTGCCATACTCCAAAGACAATCCTTTCTTCAGGCAATCAACAACCACCTTGTTTGATTCCCGAGCCTTACCAACGAGCCGACTCTTCCTCCAGGTCAACACTTCAATATCCGCGTCGTCATTGGGTTCCCGACTTCCAAGCCATCCGATCTTGACCACGTAGCCCAAAAGGAGCACAACAAAAATGGCTGAACCAGCAATAAAATCTGATTGAGTAATAATCATCCCGAAGCCTTCGGTAAGTTTTTCTTGGACTTCGATGGTTTAGCTTTCGCCACGGGTAAGGCCGTTTTCATCGATTTTCGTGTGTCCTGCTCCCCCCTCGAACCCAGGGCCGAGGTAAGCAACGATGAAGCCAGGTTCATCCTTTGTGCGCAGATCACCAATTCCACTTCCAAAAATCGACAGCCCCAAAGCGTTGGCATCTGCCGCGCATTTGGCGAGGCGGCGGGCGAGCTTTTCGACCTTTTCTGGATCAACTTGTACGTGCTTACACTCTGCTGTATTGATTTTTATGGTCATCGACTCTTTTCCTGCTTGGCTACGCGGGCCGCGATTTCGATTACGGCGAAGTACGCGAACACGACTGTCAGCACTATTCCTGTGCTATGAAAGACACCGGGATAAGCAGCGTACAGTTCTTGAAATTTGACCGATACGGCGAATATGTCGATTGGCATAATTGGTAATCTTTTTCCTCCGAGATTCGATAGCTGCATTGATTGGCAAGTATTCCGTACTGCGTTCACCTGTGGCCTGCAAAACGACCCCTAGAGCTGCCAACGCAGCTGCAACCTCGGCGTTTGTGCCGGTGACGGCGAACTAGTCCTTTAAAAAAGAAGCCGATACACCCAAAAGTTCTGCTGCCTGCTTCTGGGTAGTTGCAGCGAAAATGGTTCGGAGTTGCTTGCCTTGTACCTGCTTCAATCCGCCAAACAGTTTCTACGTTCTCGCCACCGGCTTTTAGAGAGTTGGGGCTAAGGTACAGCAGTCGATCTTTCCTAACTCGCTCTCGGCGACGAAAACAACAGGGATTTCCATAAGGCAGAAATATTGCCGGAGGCTTCACGGGGCTCGCCCCATTTCACCCCATCAGGCAGCCAACCTTGGTCTGTAAGCGCTGGCTTGTTTTCAAAGAAAATCCAATAGCCAAGCGGATCGAGTGCACACCAATTTGCCCAAAATGGCCAAGTTTCCAAAGCTGGTGGTGTTACGCTACGACTGGAATTTTTTCGTTGCCTTTTGAAAACAGCCATAGCGATCTTTCCTATAAGTCATCATCGTTGATTTGTCGCCCTGGCTGGCACCGACCAGCAAGCCCGAGGGCACGCTAGTTCCCTTTAACGGTTCGGATCAAAAGCTTTGCCGCTGAGAACAAGGTAACCCCCTGAAATACCGATGATCAGGGTGGTCGCAATAGCGATTTTCTTGTACAGCTCCGGATCACTGCCTAGAAAATGCCATACCAGCCCCAAAATGATGGCCATCAGCATCGTTGAAATAACCCAGCGGCCAATCGGTACAGAAATTGCTTTATGGGCGATTGTTTTCAACTTCATAATCTTCTTCTCAACGGTGGGGAGTGCAGCGAATTCCTATTTGTTCACGCCGGCTTTTCAACCGTCATTTCGAGGTCATCACCTTCAGTGCCAGAAGGCGTTAGTGAGACAGCCACGCCGCCCTCAAGGACAAACTTGATAGTGCGATGGCCAGTGAACTCGACTGCGGCAATTCGCTTTCCTTTGAGGAAGTCACTTACCTCGTCCTGCGATGAAAATCGTCCGAAGGAAGAGTCCCAACCCTCAGGAAAGTTTGCGCTGGCCTTCTGTACATCAAGTGCTAGGAACTCAGGTTGTCCCGTTTTCTCAAGCTCGGTCATGCGGTGTTTTCCTTCTTAATCCGAATGGGACTGCACGATGTACGAAACAAGAGTGAATCGAACACCATGTTTCGCGGCCGTCCTGACCATTTGGTCAATAGTCTGGCTGCTCGGCAGATCCAACCCGGTTCGCTCTTTGACCTGCTGAGCAATCGACTGTCTCAACTCACGGGCTACAACGTCACCCGGCGAACCACTTTTACGAACTGCCATGATCGTCCCTATAAGAAAACGGTGTCAGTAAGGGTCTTGCTGCCATCTGCGTCGATGGTGGTGATCCGCATCCGTGCCCCTTCGCCGCCGCGAGTCTGGAACCCCTCAGGCGGATCGATCAGGAAGCCAAATGCGCGAGTTTCTTCGCTGCCGAGGGTATATCCACGAGTGAAATCCTCGTTCTCTGGCAGACGATCAGCAAAAAAAGGACGCACCAGCTCAACCTCGGAAGGGGTGAGCGGATAGAAAACGTTGTTTGCGTGCTGCATCAACCATCCGCCGTTCCCCGCATGACACAAGATGTAGTTGTCCGAACCGAACTGGCCCTGCTTCAAACGCACCTGGGCAACCCAACCGATTGAGCCGCGCTTCGAGCCCCCATGCGGGCCGGTCTTGACGAACATTCCTTGTTTGGGCGTGCGGCGTCCGGAAAAACCGCCTACGGTCTGCATCCAACGAGCTTCATGGTCGGCGTGGATCGCCTCATGGATCTGCGTGTGCAGCTCATCGAACTCGGCCTGGTTGGTTTCATCAAACGGCATGAGTTGTGCCTCCTTACGTGTCGATAGGATGATTGGCGCTCATCGTCGCCATTTGGAGTGAAGCGGTTTAGATGGTTTCAATAATGAAATATATTTCCCAGCCAGTAAAGAAATATATTTCGTTTGGCACTACTTCCAAGCGCTCAATCTTTGACATTGCGGTTCGCTGGTCTGGCCGCATCTGAAGCCCAGTCTTTCAGATTGCCTGGGACGATAAGCTGATGGCGGGCTCTCGTTCCGGCGGTGTAAAGTGCCGCAAAGGCGCTGCCGGTCGCGATTCGATCACCCGGCCGAACGTCCCCAAGCAGATCCGGAGCGAGCATGACGGTATCGATCTCCATGTTCTTTGCATCCACAACTCGCCCGAGCTTGATTGGGGCGCATCCCGAGGTATCAAGCGTCAGCAGTGATGCTTCGAAGTCAATGGCGCTGTAGCCTTTCCTGAGCATCCGATCTACGCGATGGAAACTCGTGTTACCGGGATCCATATCGGCATGCAGGTCATCCCAGTTTGAGTAGCGGAAGAGGGCGCTGTGGGTCGGCCGGGTTTGACTGTGGAATAACTCAATGCAGTCGAGGATGAAGCGACGAAACGTGGAGACCGCGCCAGGCAAAAGGCTGAAACTTACGCCAGCTTTGCCAAGTCGCTGAAACCACTCGAACAGACCCCATTCGGAGCTAACCAGAATGGTGGTTGGCGAAGTCGGGATCTCAGCTCTGTCGTAGAACTCGACCTTCGTGTCCTTGTCACTGTTACCTTCAATGAAACCCAGTTGGAACAGGGGGTTTTTGTCGATCAGAGAATTGATCACGCCTTCGATCTGCCGCCCGGCCCTTATCGAGTGAGTAATTTCACGGTGGCGAATGTTCCCCGCCCGCGTGCTGACATTGCCATCAAGCCGCTGGCAGGCGTCCCCCAAGGAGATAACCGGCTGGGGGCATCGATCAAGGAAAGATGCCATCGGCCAAGTTAGATCATGCGCTTCATCAACAATGATGTGAGTGAACTCGTGCCCGATAAACGCATCCGGAAGGAGCGACATTTGCTTGATGCAGTGGTAACCGCGCAGGGGCAAATCGAACCGTGCATCCGTCGGATCAATTGTTTGAGTCCACAACTCGTGCGCGTACTGAGCCAGCACCGCCTGTTCAACAGTGTCGAGGGTAAACCCAAGCTTAGGGATGTGCCCCTCATGGATGGCGGAGTCACTGCTGTGGCAGAACCGGATGACCATTTTCGCGCAGGCCGAAGCCACTTGGCTGGGGTTGAGTCTGCCAACGGCCATCAAACCCAGGCGCAAGGCTACTTCTTCAGGCGTAACTTGATGGCGCGGCATAGAGCGCCTGCCGGGATGTCGATAGGGCTTTGATCGGTCGCGCCTGAGAACGTGATTGGCGAATCCACCGAACGTCATACCGGTAACACGGTCAACTCCCACCCGCAGCATGAGCGAGTCGAGCTGCACTCGCGTGAATGCCAGCAGCAATGGGTGGCAGTTAGTGAGGGTGTTGATCATCCGCTCGATCAGGTGGGTTTTGCCAGTGCCCGCGAGAGCTTGGATGTGAATGCTTTCGTCGTGTTCAGCTTGGAGTACTCGAAAGGTTCGCGCCTGTTGGCTGGATAGCGTGAATCGATCCCCCGTAACAGTTTGAAATTCTTCCTTGGCCGGGTTCAAGTGGTCGCTATGACGCTGGCAGAACCTCAAGTCCCAATAGTTGCCAACCAGGTAAGCACGTCCAGCAAGTGTTTCCTCATCCATAAAGCGTAGTTTGAGCTTGCTCATGAGCGCCCGCCCGCCGATGAAGGCCTCGCGGTTGAAGCGCTGAATGATCAAGTCTGTAAATGTGCCAGGCGTATGGGTGTCTCTGAGGTCAGCGCCGGCCTCAATCAGATCTGCAACACCCTTTTCGATAAGCATGCTGCTCTTCGGTTTTCCCGCCAGCGATTTGAGGTTTTGTACGACTGCCACTGCTGCCAACTCATGCGTATCCCACCGACCCAGCGTCTCGTGTATAGAGACGGTCGGGTCAGCAAGTAGATCAGCTTGCGCCTCAGACATCGGTAGATAGAGGACGTATTCGGCCATGTTGGGTATGGAGCTGCCTGTGTCAGTGTTTTCTTAATGCATCATTACCTTGGGAGCGCCTGCTTAAAGAGGTCAGCCGAGGTCTGAATAACTCAGCAGAATAGGGACAAACTCTGCTGCGCGGGCTTTGATGTGTGCGTGTACCAAAGCACCACCCTCACTTTCGCCGGGGTTGACCTCGATACACGCGCCGCCATTCGCACGAGTCTTCTGTAGGGGACGTTTGATGTACGGAAAGGACAAGGTCGTACCTATGGCCACAACAACATCGAACTGCCCTGTTGAAATCTTGGATTGCATTGTGTCCTGTGTGGCTTCAGGAATCATCTCGCCGTAGAGGACAACCGACGGGCGAATCTGTCCATTGCAGATTGCGCAGGGGAGCGGGTAGGCCGCGTCGCCTAGGTTTACAGGCCACTTGCATATTGCCCCGCAAGACATGCATGAAACCTCGCGAACGTTGCCGTGAACCTCTAACACCCGTTCTGGTGGGCTTCCAGCCCTGAGGTGCAGGCCGTCGATGTTCTGTGTCATCAGCCAGCAGTTGGGGTTCTTCCGTTGGTACTCGGCGATAGCCAGGTGAGCGGAGTTAGGAAGCGCAGTGCGACTTGCTCGCTCAATCGAGCTGAGATGCCTCCAAACGGCGTCTGGGCTCCGATGCAGCATGATTGCAGATAATGGACTGCTTTCAGGAGATGAACCTGTGTAGAGGCCGCCAGCGCCTCGGTAAGTGGGAAGGCCTGAGTCAGCAGAAATACCAGCCCCGGTGATGATCAGAACTGACTTCGCTCGTTTGATTGCAGCGATGGCAAAATCGAACTGGACTTCTTCGGCGATGGTTTCAGGTATTTCGAGCGGAACCCTAGAAGGGTAGTCGGCTTGTCCTTCAGGGGGGACGTCCTCGCGTCGCGTGTCCTTTGTCCGAGTCCGCCGAGCTCTTATAACCCAGCTGACTCCAAGGAGAACGGCGAGAACCACAATCAGCAAAGCAATTTCACTGAAAAAGGACGATGAAGCCGCTTGGGCGTACACCGCATCTTGTTGATCTGGGATTTTTTCGATCATCGCCAATTCTTCGCTATTCAATGGGGCCGCATATTTGCCACGGCCGCACGGTGGTTCAAAAAAGCTGAGTCAGGAGGGCGACCACGTCGGTTGCGCCGGAGTGGAGGTGAAGTGACCTTTGCCTGATCAATAGGCAGCGTCGAGTGTATCGCCCTCAGACCACAGTCTTTGAAAGTTTTGGGTGTAGGTCGCGGCTAGGTCAGGAACACCGCGAAGAAGCAGGGCGTTCTCGGCGTTGCTCTTGACTGCCGCCTGGGTGTAATTGAACGACCCCGTTTGGACGTGCAGCCCATCGATGACCATGTACTTGTCGTGCATGATCGCGTACTTGCCATTCAGACGAACCGGAACCCCCTTGTTCGCAAGGAATGTGACCGCTGAGTATTTGGCGCTGTTGCCTTTCTTGTCGGCCAAGACACGCACGGTAACTCCACGGTTCTGAGCATCAACGAGGGCAGCTGCAATTGGCTTGCTGGTAAACGAGTACGCAGCGACCAGAATTTCGCTCTGTGCGTTCGAAATTCCGTCCAGCACGATGTTGACCGCGCTTTGACCGCCGTTCGCTGGTGAGAACCCGACCTCCATTTCTGGCTTGGCGAGTGCGACGGTATTCAGGCAGAGGCAAAGAAAGCCGGTGGCGAGCAAGTTAGGCAGGCGCATAGAGAGTCTCGTTTGATTAAGGGTTCGAACAGAATCGATTTTCAGGATATTATCTGTGCGCGCAATTATAATCAAACTAAAATTATCCCATGGGATAATATAGGCATTTAGGATGCTTAAATGATGAAGCCCAAGGCTGGCCAGAGCGCCTCCATTCGATACGAAGTTCAGACCGCACTGAGTCGAGACGCTGTCTGGATACATGCCTCGGACGGATCCACAGTAGGCCGGTTCGGGAAGATGGGTGTTGATCTCCATAACACGGTGACGGAGCAGATGCTTGGTATGCCCCAGTGCCGCCTGTGCACTCATGGAAAGCCGAGTAGAAGTGAGTGGGCTATGTTCAGGGAAAAGGCATTGGAATGGTGGGGGGGTAGTGATTCCCTGCGATGCGTTCGACGAAAACCTTTTAGGTGAAAGCACAAGCGTCTGAAGCATCTGCTATATATCCAGATCGTTCTGGTGCCCCGGCGGCGTGGGGCGTCGAACCGAGCATCAAATGTTCCGCGAGAGATCTGGCATCAACACTGCGCTGGTGTTGTGTCTGCGATATGCAAAGAACGCTAATCTGCCATTCCGATATGGTTCCACCGGGGCGTTGTGTTCACAGCGATTTTGCAATCAGCTCATTCAGAATCGCCTTTGATTTGTAGGTGCTCTGTTCCCCAATGAATGACCGCCAAAGCACTGAAGTTGTGTCTTCTTTTGGATCGCCGAAATCCGGCGCTGGGTAAACCTGAATACCACCGGGGCGCTCGCTAGTGATGATCATTAGAAGGTCGGAAACATCTTTGCGTGAGAGATATCCCTTGTCGTTATGGGAGCGAACCAACGCCTGACTGCCTGGTGAGAGTGTCGGGTATTCCTTTGCGATAATGGCGTACCCCCCGGCGGTGGTTTCTTGGGCCATAACCCATTCTGTGGACTTTGGGGAGATGGAGTAGTAGATCAGGCCAAGGGCGATTGCCCAGCCAAGCAACTTCCCTGTTTTTTTAGCAAGTTTGGACGTGGGCATGGCAACTCTTAGGCAAGGTTAATGTGTGGCTTGGGATGTGGATGCACCTTCGAGCAGCGCGAGGCACCGTAAGGCGAGCTTTTCAGAGTAGTCAGCGCCAGTGCACGTCCTTTCAAGCAGGAGGAGCTCTTGAAGTGTGACCGGGTGGTTGTTCGAACCATTGATCTGCGTGAGTAGAGCCTCACACATGCTCACAATATAAATCGGGGCAGAAAAGGTGGAGTGTTGAGAGTGGCTTTGCGGATTGCTTCGGCGGGCATTCAACCCGTTGGCGATGACACGTTGAATCTGCTCTCGCTGAGTGGTCATCACTCTGCCTCCAGAAGCTTTTCCACGGAATCCAGCGACGCGGTGCGAGCTTCGGTTAGCTGCTCTCGCACCAACTGAACCGCTGGAGTCGACGACACAGGGAACCCGCATACTGTCAGAGCTGCATCATCGAACGCGGCGCGCTCTTCCCAGGTCAGCAGCCCCAAAGATTCCAGTTCGTGGACTCGGCCTTTAAAGATGCCCAGCTGATATTTCTTTGTAACCCCGTTCCGGGACTCAAGCTTGGCGAGGGCCGCCTTGAGTTCGCTGATTTTTTGTTGCTTCGCTTCATCACTGAATGCCGGGTAGGTCATGAACGTTCTCTTGGTAGTGAAATGCAGAGTAATAAAGGCGGCGGAGGTTACGGGCAATAAACCGTTCAGTCTTCTTCGCTTGCCAAGTGAAGAGATGCGGTATGAATCTCAACGAGTGACGGCCTGCGCGTGCATAGGCTATCAAAGTCAGCGCGCTTTGCAGGTTTCGGGAGGTAATCGGCACACCAACCGTTTCGTCCCCAGCGCAAAGCTAAAGGTGCTTTGGCCAGTCGCCGGAGGATGGCCCGCTCACCATCGGACAGGTCGTCCGAATTTTCCTGATTTGTCATTAGAACTCCTTCAACTCGGTTCATGATCGAAAATGCGACCGTGGCACGACTTCCATATTGCAGAAGTCTCACCGTCCGGGATCGTGGCATAGAGGACGTTTGAAAATGCATCCGCAGATAACTCACCTGTAGCCAAAGCCTTCATTTCTACCCAGACGTGCTCAGCGGCGGCGGTTACTCGATAAATTCGATATCGCTGGATTGAACTCCGCTAATGATCGCCTTGACCCCACAGCAGCCACAAGGGTCGATTGTCAGAGACGAACCTTTCGGGCCCTGATAGTTGATAATGGCGAGCGCCCCCGCAGGAATGATTCCCCACCCATTCTCCAGCTCGTTGAGTGTACGTACGCGTTTTCCTTTGTAGTCACGTTTCAACTTGGGGTGCGGGACTACTGTGAGCTCTGTCGCTGCCATGGGTCTTAACCTGGTCATTTCGGAGGCTTGAATACTGAAGTATATTTCTTTTTCTGTAAAGCAATATACTTCCCGAGGAGGGCTGCTCCTATGCGCTATGTGTTTCGTCCTTCCCCCAAGGCAAAATTCTGGCGCTGAATTTTCGATGATCGCATCAGCAAGGCAGTTGATGATGTGTTAGAAAAGCGCACAACACACCATAAAGCGCCGTCAGCGCTAAAACGCATTCAAGGCATTACGCATGAAGTCGATTTCCAACCCCATAGCACAGCAAGCATATGCAAGGGCGCTTCGTGCTTCCCGAACAGCACCAACGCCCAGGAAGAAAACGCTCAGTACCACTGCCGATAAGTTTGTTATCCGTGGATTCGTAGAGCTGTTTCACGAAATGGCTGCGATAGGGATTTACCAAGGTCGCAGCGCAAACTCAGAAACAGTCGCGGCCATTCTGGAAGCCATTGACGGCTATACCCGGTCAGATGGTTTAACCAAGATACTCAAGCGCAATCTTGGTGATGAGCTTGCTCAGAACGTGCTCGATGAGGTGCCGACATTTGATCTTGGTCTCTGCGAGACACGGAAAAAATTCGTGGTTCGCTTCCCAGATGAAATTCGCGACAGGGTACGCGATGACTTGAAAGAACTGGCCAAGAAGAAGGTTGGCAGTCGTCAGCTATCCATGAACACCTGGCTTTTAAACGCATTAGTCCAGTGGATCAAAATTCAGCGCCAGCAATACGCGCTGCTGAGTGCATGCATAGCTTTCGAACAAAGTTTGCTGAGTAACGATGCCAGGCCCAAGGCTGCTGATCGCTCTGCAATGACGCCGGGTAGAGACAGCCATGAAAAGAGCGATCCAGCAGTTCAAACACGGATCGGCCAATGACAGCTGCTGGTGCCTGATACGAACGCAGCTGATAGTGCTGGAACCAAGGCACGAAAAAACCCCGCGCTGTGCGGGCTAGAAACGTCTACGGGAGAGGGTGAAGTCCACACCGTGCAAGCAATGCGTTAATGCGGGTTTGAAGATTAGGGTCAAAAGGAGCTTGGCTCATTAACCCTTGTATGTTCTCAAGTACAATCTCAACTGCATCATTTCCGTACGCATCAACGAGACGCTCTAGCCCGCTGACCTTGTCAACCGGATCCATCTTTTCAGGGGTCATGTCAATCATTAGTGAGGATAGATGGCTACTTTCGTCGTCGATGTCCAGCACCTTGATCGGCACGATATCAATGTTCAGTGACTTCGCGCCTAGCCATCGAACCTCACCGTTTACGATCTCGAAACCATCTCGCACCGGCCGCACATCAATTGGGTCGAGTATCCCGTTCGCTTCTATGCTCCGAGCCATTGCATTAATTTGTTTTTCTGAAGGGATCTGTGCCTTGAGAGGATTTCTTCTCAGCTTGGAGATATGTGTAGCTGTAGGGTGATTGTTTTTAGTCATACGATGCTCTCTGGATCATCAAATCCCCGCCACGGTCGATGCAGGCATGTGCTAGCAGGGTTCACTAGCTCAATGTGGACGTGGGCTCGACTGCATGCGTCTCAGGTTGAAACTGCGCTGTGTAATTCACCACTCGGGAGATTCGCTGGCCTGTTGGGCTGCTCGTGTCGGTGCATTCGCGATAGGTTTGTTCACTATTTGCGATAGCACGTAGCAGCTCGGCAGCTTCATCCAAATACTGCTCAGTTTCATTGGTATGTTCATTCAGACGGTGGTAAGCCCTGTGGGAGTCACTGAGTTCAGTCTGAAGCTTATGGCAGGTCTCGCGATTGAACACTTCAGTCACTGTCCAGCCAGACGCTCGATACTTTTCAGCTTCCTGCAAATCGCGTGTGAAACCCTCAACGGGCTCCAGGTTGTGTGGGCTGTTCACAACCCAGCCGAATGGTGAATCGCTTGGGAGTTGCTTTGCTTCTTGCCCTTGGGTGGGGTCAACTCGCATGACTCAATACCTTCTAAATTAGCTTTTCTGTGATGAGTAAGACGCGCGGCCGAGTGGTAAGCATCGCCTAGAAGTGCAGGCAAGTTGGAAACTCCGTCAGCCTGAATTTGTACGCGATAATTGGGCCACGATTCAGGCCCGGCCACCGGCTTTTCGAAATTGCATCCGGTACGGCACGAGTCCGCAAAAACGCTGACACGTCCTTCGCCAAGAGCGCAGGCAAATACTCCGGCAGGCCTTGATCTGTCCCGTCAATGAGCAGGTAGGCGCGCTGATCTTCGAGGCGAACCGCAACGCCCGCGTGGCGTATCCCCGCGAGAGTTGGAATGCAGGCGATTTTGTAATCGGCTCCCGAAGCCCCCAGCCCTTTCACTAGCGCATGCCGGTATTCTTCAAGCAGCATGCTGAAATGGGCTAGCTCTGGATCGCTTTTTCCCTTGCCACCGCCTCGACCGAATCCTTCACTGTGTCGCGGTGCTTGAAAAACCTGAACGCCAATATGATCTATCAACGCGCGCTGCGGACTTCTGTCGTCTCCGAGTCCATGAGTTTGTATTGATCTTTTGACTGCTACACGTTGCTCCGTCGTCCAGGTATTAACGGGACGGTTTTGGCATTGCATCACCAACACAGCATCAAGCTTGGCCAAAAGGACTAACAGCTCACGCTCTGATTGATTGAGGAAAACGGCCTTAAGCCGGCAAAGGCCCGATGCCTCAATTGTGCTGTGTCCGTCACAACCAAATGGAGGAAGGCTGATCCTCACTCTACCTTCTAGCCACGACGCCTTGAGGCTTCCGTAAAACATGGTTCATTCCCTAAGTCAGTTATTCAGAACCGTCAATGCCTGAGGATCGCGGAGCTAAGAGGTGATTACAGGAACTTTCCGCAGTCGCCGACTTCAGTGCAAAAGACTCAATGCGTTCATCCAGGATTTTCCTTTGCCGCGTACATTCACCAACTTCATGCTGCCATGGCTTTTTAACCCACCCGGAATGCAGATCAATGCTCTCGCGGTCAAGCCTCTGCATCTCTGCGATACGGCGTTTTCGCTGCCGATCTTCGATAATCGGTGAGACCATTCCGGTGTACAGCCCGACAAGCACCAACAGAATCAACGCGCCAGCAAAGACCCAAAGATTGTTGATTGTGATTGCAATAAGAGCGGCTACAAATAGGTATATTCCAATCACCCCAGCCATCTGATCGCTCCTTAGAGATGATTCTCAATGGGCTCTTTTTGCAAAAGCCGCCAGAATTTTGTTTCGCCGTTGACCAGTCCATCAGTGGTTAGCCAGCGCTGTGTCTTAGCTGCGTTTACAGACCAAACCGGTGCTGTCCAGTCATCGACCATCAGGTAGGTAATCGGCCTTTCAAGCCACGATTCAGGAACGAATCCACAGCAACTGCGCTGGCTCACCACCGCGCGGTAAAGAAAAACGTCCTCGATCAAGACTGGTACGTAGAAGATGGCAGCCAGCACACACGCAACGGATACCGCTAATCCTACTTTGTGGAAATTCGGATGTTCCGTTTGTTTCGCTAAGATTTTCATAAGCGCGGCGACCATGTCTCGTCGATCTAAAATGCTGCTGGCGGACAATGCCGACAGCAGCGTCAATTTCACAGCCCGGCAAGGTACTCAATTACTGATGTTACGCTTGGTTTGGAAAGCCCGTGGTAGGAGTGAAAGTGGAATTCTTTCTCTTCCTCGTCCCATTCGGCTACTTCGGCCGAGCCGAAAGCCCAGCGGCTATCGTTGTACAGAAACTGTTTCCAATCCTGAACCAGCTCGTGATGCTCTTCAGTTACAGAGATAAGGAATTCACCTTCAGGCAACGGGGCGACTGAGAATGCCACCGATGCGGCGAGTAGCTTGTTGAGCCGTTCGGTGGCGTCAGGCAAACCTGAAGCGATGGCGTAGGCGCATTCGCTATCTTGAAGAAGCACGTTACTGATTGAGGCAAGCTCAGCCGTTAAGCCCTTGGCTTCCATCGGCAAGCGATAGTCGATTACCGACGCAGGTGCGTGGACGCTAATGCCGTCTTCGTTGCCTGGTAGCGGCCCATAAGTGGCGGCAGTATCCTTGATCACTTCTAAAACTTGTGACTCATTTTCGGACTCAACCCAAATTGGTTTACCGGCGAGAGTGATTTGAAACTGCATAGCGAATCCTTATTTCAAACTGGGTTGAATTGGCAGGGCGTCCAAGATCGAGAACAGCCAATGAACTTTCAATATTGTGAAGTATATTTCCAGATCGGTAAAGAAGTATATTTCCTAGCAGCGTAAAACTCTGCGCCCCGAGTAAAATTAGATCTCCAGAAAGTGGCGGGGAGGGCAAAGCTCACCTGAGTATCAGGGGCTTGCTGGGTTTCGTTATTAGTTCGGCGGTAACCTCCAAATGCATGGAGTCTGCCGCTGGGTTGCCACGTGACCGCCCCCCTTAGGCTGAGACGGCAACTCTGCGACTGTTTTTATTGTTCAAGACCAGTGGTGTCGGGGAATTAGAACTGTCGCGCAGCCCTTTTCGTACTAAGGCGGCGCACTACGCCCGGCTCTGCAAAATGGGCTTGAGGCTAATCGGTTGGCGCACTAGAATAAGCGCAGGTTTTCGTCGCACACCTTCCGCCCGCACCGGAGAAACAGCCATAGCGACCTTGCACAGATTTACTTTCTATTGACTCCTCTCTACAGGCGTTGATCTAGCGGGCTGATCGAATTGCGCCGACGTGGAGAACACCTTGTCCATTCCTACTGACGACTACGTGGCTTTCAGTCAGTTGTCTTTTCAACTTGAAATTGATTCGCTTCAATTCTGGCTGAATGAAAACCCTTCTGTCGTGATCAGTCACCTACTTGATCGCATCAAGCTTGGGGCGAAAATCTTGGGGCGCGCTGCTGGCATCAATCATTCCATCGCTTTGGGACATATCGCTGTTGCGGTCGGCTTCCCCAACTGGCACGGCTTGAACGCCCATTTGATTAATATCTCAACCTCGCCACCCAATACCGTTTCGCGAGAGAGCATCTCTCGGCTCTCTAAATCCTTGGTATTCCTCATCACCACTACCCCCGACACCTCTCTACCGGAAATCCAAGCTCAAGTCTTTCAAGAGTTCGGCGCCAGGCTCTCGATAGCTACCGGCCTAACTCTTGAAGCAATAATGGACACTGTTTGTGCTGGGTATTGTGGCGGGGCATCTTGGAGCGAAGTGAAAAGCCGTACCCCGCTAAATTCCACCGATCCGCTGTACGAATTTGAGACGCTCGATGAGTCCTCAAAGAGTGGACGGTTTATTTGGAGTGATGCGTGCAGTCAGCTTATTCGCTCACTGGATAACGTTTACCAGGACGCCGATACGCCAGAACGCATTGCTGAGGCGAAACGGTGGATGGAAAAAACTCTTGCGCATCAACCGGGCTTTCTTGAGGCTGGGCTCTGCCTTGCACAGATTTACTATGATGAAGGCAATTTGAACGAAGCATATGTAATCGTTAAAGCCCATATCAAACGGGCAGAGTATCTAATTCCGAAGGGCTTTCGAGGGAAGATCGAATGGGGGTTTCACTCCAATCGCTTCTACCACAGGCTGCTTTGGCTACGAATGACCATCTACCACGATGCAGAAAGGATGCTGTATTGCTTGAGAGACGCACGGAAACAGCTACGCCTCAACCCTCATGACAATCTTGGGGTCAGGTATATTTACCCTCTCATGCTCTTGGAAGTCGGAGAGTTCGAGAAAGCCGCTAAAGCATCAAAGTTCCCAAAAGAGGATGGATACGATGCGGCGCTCATTCGGGCGTTCGGTCGATTTGCTACAGGCGATTTTCCGGGGTTTCTTCAAAACTTCACGAAGGCGCTGTTTGACTTACCGGTCTTACGTCTTGTTCTTTTGGACTCGACAGGTACGTTGCCTGATGGTGATGATGGTTTTCGCGCAGTCATACCGGACATGGAAACGTTCGAGCGTTACACATGGCCCGCTTATGACGCTGTACCAGGTTTGGTAGAGGCATGTACCCAGTTTTTAGCCAATCAGTCAGTTCAGAATGCGGAGGCTCAACTGCGTGCTCTCTGGATGGGCGATGATGTGCCTGATAACCGTAAACAATGGTACGAACTCAAATCAAAGCTTAATAGCACCATTCCACTACTGCTCTCTGACCAATTCAGCTACCCGAATCAGAGGGCGTGAATCCTCGATTCCCGTTAATTGGTTGGATGGCTACAGGGGTGGGTACGCACACTACAAAACCACTTAACTACGCACCGCCAATAGCAGCAAATGACACAGAGATTGTACCCAGCATGCCAAGGTCAAGCCGTCCACCAGTAGGGGGGCGGGATTGAGCCGAGGTTCGGGGAAAATTGACGTGTTTGCGCGATGCGCCATAGCTTGGTAGCGCGAGTACAAAAAAATGATGTGAAGCTGATTCGGTTGTGGGTTACGTAATGTGGTTACTCCGAGAGGTCATCCGAAAGCCCGAAAACAGGCCCGCTATTGAGCGGGCCTTTTCTCTAAGTGAAGTGGCCACTTATGCGCAGTCCAATTCTTTTCTGAGTTCGTGGCAGAGCAGTAATGCAGAACTACCGCGCTTCCAAACGATAGTGGTTTTCAGATTCCTGAATTACTTTGTAAGGAGCCGGGTTGGACACCTCTGTCATTGGCTTTACGATGGCGACTGGTGCAACAGCATCTCCGACGGCCCAGTAATTGTTCTTGCGAGCGGCGGCCCACCGTCTGGAGCTTTCCTCTCGCCATTTCTTGACGTCGCCAATGTAACTTGCTTCTTCCGCAAGCTTGTCCAAGAACACCATGAAATTTTGACCTCGTGGGATCACATCATCAGGGCTCATCCCGTCCAACAGAATCGCGCTGATGAGTAGCGCACGTGTTTGTGAAGTGAAGCGCGTAGTCAGCCGGGCACTGTCATGGGTTTGCATGCTGAAAATGGCCAGCCAGGTGAGTAGATCCGCCTTAGCCTGGAAATCGCGAAGAGCTGGCGCTATCAAAGGTTGTCCAGGATTGGACATGGCGAGCGAAGCACCGACAACATAGTCGTCGTACTCGTCCAGTTCAGGCATAGCGGCCTTGGTAAGCTCCCCGGCGCTTTGTACCTGTTGAACGCTGTTTCGCCGAATCATCACCGCCCCGTATGTTTGTACGATTCGAACGTGCAGTTGGTCGGGGGTCGCAAAACGATTCACGAGGCTGATCACCTTTTCGATGCCGGCAGCGGAGGCAATGAATCGCTGAGCTAGATGAGCCGCACCAATAACCGACTCTTCGATCTGGTGGTGTAAATCCACTCGATAGCGCGGAAGCGCCTCGGTCATCATGTGATCCTGCTCTTCTTTCACATTTGGCATGTCCATCGCCGCAAGAACCATTGGTGGGATGTCATCGACCGTAAGCCACTCATGAAGACGAACGTAGGTGATTTGACGCTCGTGGAAACTCGGGCCACTGAGGTTATCCGTCATTACCGATCGAGGGCGCATTTGGCCCTCCACAATGATAGGCCCGACAGGGACGTCCATTGCGTCACCAGGGAACCGACCATCATCCAGCACGAGGCCATTGATGGCTACGAGGTCATCCGGGGAAGCGTTCATCAGCTCAGGTTGCCCGTTGGCGAGAAGGCGGCCAATCTCAGCTTCTCGGAGCAAAGCATTTGGCGCGAGTGAGTACATTTGTTCCGCACCGGCATACTCAATGTACGTACGGCCGGATTGGCGTGGGTGCACGTTGTCGACGAAGTCAAACACGACCATGCCCCCGCCATTGGCGAAGTGGATCACCCGATCATTGCCATCGCCCGGTTTGATGTTGCGCACCATGCCGCTGTGCTGAGGCTGTCGACCGCATAGCAGGGAGGCCATCGCTTCAAAAATCCCACCGTCGCGGCTGATGACTGGAACCATCCCACGGAGTTGCCGGTTGATAATGCTGCGGCCGCGAAAAACGCCTGCTCCGTTGAACAGCGAAATGAACTCGTAGCCAGGTGGCAACAACTCGTGCTGGCGCACTGCATCGAGCAATGTTTTGTGTGATGCAGGAATGAGCACGTCCCTGACATAAGCATCACGCAATGCGCTCATGTCGGGGATAGTCGAGAACTTCTGATCAGACTTCAGAGCTTCAAGCGTGGACGGTTGCAGCTGACTGACCGCGTCGACCAGCCCATCCCACACAAAGGTGACGCCGGAACCTGCGATGGCATAGCTAAACGCCGGAGCGCCGAGACCTATCAGATCCGATACGGTCAGCGGTGCGAGGCCAAGGTTGGCCACGTGCACGGCCGGGCGAAGACGATCATCGCGCAACGTCGAAGGCGGGAGGGTACGTGCAGTAGCCCGGCAGGCATCCAGATGTTCGAGGTTGATCGCGGCCGCGATGGCCATCGCGTGTTCAAGCGACAGATCCAGGTAATGCGCAATGCGCTGACCAACAAACTGGATCACCTGATCCATCTGCAACGGTTGCTCGATGTAGGATGGCCCGTATTGCATGGCCGAGCTGCGAAGCTCGGCATACTTGCCGTAACCCACTAGCTGGGCAAAGATCTCTTGCATGGACGAAAGCGAGGGCCGTGGATTTTGCGGGCCCAGTGGGTGCTTTCGCAGCTTGGAAATGGATTGTTTGATGCGGCCGCTCTCGAAGTCAGCCGAAGTAATACGAAGCATGTGAACTCCTCAGGCAGGGGCACAGTGTTCGTGGTAGCTGGCGGGCCGGTGTGCATCTGACTATGGGTCAAGAATCGTATAAAGAATTGGGGGTTACAGGCGAAGCGTGTGGTTTCGTATCCAAAGAATTCGCGCGAGGCCAGCAGCACCGAACGAAACCAGTCCGGATACCGCAAATGTTAGAGAGCCAAACAGGAATGTCAAGCTGGGTCGAACAAAACTAAGCTTTGGGGTGCTTTGAAGGGGGCGCATTGTAGGTGCATGTATGCGAAATGCGTGCAGGAAACTGCTGCAACGAGCAACAGATTTGGCGTAGGAGTGCCTTAATTGTGTTGATTCCAAGTCGTCTATACTGACAACCTTTCCCAAGCCTCAGGGAGCTGCTCATGAGTTTCGAACCGTTCATATTGCGAAGCGTCGATAATGCACGACAATGGGTTGATGCATGTTCAAAATCGATCAGTTGGGAACCCAATGATTGCGCGACGAAGTTAGCCAATATGCTCGGATACGGGTCTTGGGAAGTGATGGTGTATGCCATAGAAAACGCGACACCTTCCCGAGCAGATGAGGACGTAGATCTACACACTTACAAGCAACGAATAAAACGCTATCTGCATGTGCTAATCGTCGAGCATGGAGTTGATCCAACCGTTTCACTGAATCTCCTTCAGGCTTTGTCACCGTCATCAAACAAGCCGGCAAAGGCATTTATTCCAAGTGAAACGGCGACATGTAGTTTGGAAATTTTTGACGCGCTTCGTGATTTATTTGAGCCTGGCGACAAGCCCTTCGATGAGATGGATAGTCCGTCGAGCTACGCGGAAGAGTCGTTCCCCAACCAAATAGAGAGCTATCGTGCCAGTCAGGCACTGGAGGTCTGCGGGCGAGTGCTCCCGAGCCAATGGGCAGATTTTTTGTCCCACTTGAACTGGGATGTTGAATTTGACGGCGATGAAATTCCAAACATCGGTGAACCCTCCATTTTTATTGAGGATGACGTTTACGGTGAAGTCCCCGTCTATCTGTCAGCGACCACGACATCCCCCTTTAACTATTCAGATGAAATAACGCAATCCGGCTCGGAGCTCGAAAGGAATGCCTGCGTCGGCGACTTTTTTCTTAACCGTGCTGAATCCTCTGTAATGTTGCTTTTAAACCGTTGGCCTCAATTCCGTAAAGTGGGAGATATCGAACTGTGCTTCCTTGGGTGCGCATTCGATTCTGAGCGCATGGAATGGAAAGCTCTTCTATTCAATCATGCATGCGATAGCGTTGATGCACTTCTCGCTCTCAACGAGTACGTGACCGATATAAACATTGGACACAGTACTCTTCATGACAACGGAGGGACTCTACTGAGGTGCGCATGCTTGGCACTCTCAGAGTCAGAATTCGATAGTTCAAGCGTCATGACTGTGAGCGTTGAACAGCTCAAAGATGAGGATACCGGTTGGACCATTCAACGGTATACGAATTAGAAGACCGCAAACTGAGTGAGGATCGAAATAGGTCTCTTTGGGTGTGCGACGGCAAATCGATCCCATAAATTTCTATACCATCCCCAACTCTGTGTTCAGCTACATCCCCCCTAAAAACCTCGCCGCCCCATCGGCCGCTGGCCACATTCCAACCTGAAACCTGCACGTGCCCGAAGCACCGCCCGGCGTTGCGCTGGCCATCCCAAGCGACCTCTTCACACCGTTTATTTATACCATCCCCAACAGCGGCCTCTTTGAAAGCCCGCCGCGTTCCTCCTCAAAACCGCGTCGCTTTCTCCCCCTCTGGAGCGCGAAGCGCTCCCTTTGCCCGCATTCCATCCATCTACCGTGCCGATCTGACCGACCAAAACGCAGGCGCGCTTTTTCGTCGCCGAGGTTGTCTTCGGGAACGAGAAAAGCATTCTCGGGAACGAGGAGTAGGGGACAGCGAGGGGTATTCGGCACCGATTGATTAGCGGCACCGAATGAATCACAGACCTGGTGCTTTGAATTGAGAGCGTTGCGAAAGCTTCACTTCATCGGTAGCGACTGGTACGCGTATGACAGAGAACCACAGTTTTTTCTCACTGCCGTTTTCTGTCTTGGAAGTGACGCACTTCGGACAATTCTCGCCAAGTGCGCCCCAGTAATCGTTGACGAAGGCTTCGCCAAATTTGGTTAGCGCATCGTCGTATGAGTAGACGTTTTTACTGATCGGTGCATTACCGTCAATCTGCTCGATCAATCGGTAGCGAAGTTCACACTCGGCACCGGAAACATCATTCTCGGGATCGGAAGGAACCCTGGTACCGAGAACTTCGGCCATCGAAACATTCACACGGTTGGCGACCGACAGTTGAGCAACGGTCACACAAAGCTCATCAAGCAGTTCAACTGTCTTGATCATGTGAGCCGCTTTATCGGTAACTCCTTCAGGGATGTAGTGATCCAGGTAGCCAATAAGGTGCGTGACAATCAAATCTCGCATGGATGCATGCGTCAGTGCAGCTGGCTTTTCGTCAGCGAGGGATCCCTCGATATCGTCCATTCAATCGTCACCGTGCAGTACATTGCCGTTTATTCGGTATAGATACATAATACCAGCGTATCCGAGAAAAACCACGGCACCGAGAATGCTTTTTCGGCAACGAAGAAGCGGCCGACACGCGCCAGGCAGTCCCCATAGGAGGAGGCCACAGGAAGAGCGGTTGGATAGGACGGCGCGCAGCGCCGGGGTGGGGTGGGGCGGACAGAACGGGGAAGAAAGGACGCCCTGTTTCTCACAAAACACTTAGTTGGGGATGGTATAAATATATGGAAGAATCTACGCGAAAGGGCGTGGTTGTACAAGTCAAAGGCCTCGGCGTTCCGGTACAAGCCCATTCCACCAGAGTCGTTTCGGGCTTCGAGCTGCGCTGGTCTTCCGATCCAGATGTGGGCGATAACTCCCCGGCCCACGTCCTCTTCGATCACAAAGGCCTCACCAATTTCCTCCAGTTCGCCGTCGATCCAAGCTTTCAAGAGGGCGACCTCATCAGCTTCACTCCCGTTGATCTGCCGGAAGGCATCAACTACCTCTCCAAGGCCGACTGCCTGGTACATGGGATCTCCGCCGAACATTGGCAGATCGTGCGCTGCCACCTGACCATCACCGGTAGCACCGGGCGCGGCCCGGTGACCGACAAGCTCGACTGGGTCGGTACCCGGCAGGAGTACTTCGAGGGCGCGCACATCGCCGACGCGCACGAACACGCTAAATCCCGCGACATGAGTCGCGTGACGGTCTTCACCACGCAAGACGGTGGCCACCTGCTGCGCGCGGCCGAGGGGTTGAAAAACCACCAGCGCCAAATGCGGCCGTCATTGCGAGCGGCGGAGCTGGTGATGGATCAGCTTCAGAAACGTGTGATGGACAGCGATCTGGACAACATCAACTCCGAGCACGCGATCCATTTCCTCAGACAGCTCCAGCACGCCTTTGTCGCAGTCGACGCGGAGCGTGTAGCTGAGCTTGCGGATTTCGGACTCGAAAAAGTCCAGATGCTGCCCATGGCTGAGACCGCGCCGGAGCCCGCTCCAGCAAAGTCGTCGTCACCTCGCCTGCACTAATCGGACAGAACCAGCATGTACAACGCCGAAAACGATCCACTGCCACCATTTGTGGCCAAACGAGCTGGGAAGGCACCTCAGTCGCTGCTGAATCTGGCGAAGAACCTTGCGCACCTTGAAAAGACCGGCGCGATTGCCGATTGGGCGCTTAACGACCACAAGGCAACCATCGCCGGCATCTTGGAAGCCGAGAGTTTTACGCCGGCAAAGACCGCTCGCAATCTTGCCAACTACGCCGCAATGAACGCGTCCCAGGTTGGCAGCTTGGCGCTGCACGTTGCACACCTGATCACTGAAGGCAATCTGAAGCGGGTTCTTCTGTCGGGACCGGCCCAGATGCTGGTCGATGAAATTCACGGCATGTCCGAATACGCCAAACAAGCGCGGCGGTTGCAGGAAAATCCGGGGGCGCATTTGCCGGTGATGAGCGAAGTACCTGGTGAACTCACTTCGATCCAACACGCAGCAGCTATGGCGCTAAAAACCCACCGGCAACTGCTGGATGAGCGTAATGACGTGGCGAGCAAGGCACACATGCTGGGCGTGTTGATCCCCGCTTACGCCAAGGCTTTCCCTTACCTCGCACGGCACATGGTGAATCTGCCTTCCAACTGGAACGGCTGCACCAGCGTCAATGACAGCTTCAACGATGAGAGCCAAACCACCCTGTACGCACACGGGGCAGATGGGAGCGTTGAGATGATCGCAACACTGCACACCGAAGACGATGCCACTCAGTTCAACGCCGCTTTTAACCGAGTCGGCGTCAGTCCTGTTTCGTTCGACTCCACGCCGGCCATCGTTTTCGGCGGCGCATTCGGCAACAACACGCCATTGGCTGGCGCTGAGCTCAATGCGGCAAATGCGCTGCGCGCGCACCGCGAGCTGCTCGAAGTGGGCGACATGACGGCCGTGGGCATTCATTTCAACCGGCAGTTGCTGCCAGCGTTTGAAGAGGCATTCCCGTACATCGCACGTCACCTCGATCACCTGCCTTGGGACTGGAATGGCTTCACCGGTACCGGCCCCGATTACCACGAGGGCACCAGTATCGAGAACGTCCTCTACGCGCACGGCGTGAACGGCATGATGACTCACATCACCGACCTCGCTTCTGCGGCAGATGCATCCGACTTCAGCGCCAAATTCAACCGCATCGGTGGCCACGCCCAAGCCCGAATTCCACGGCCGGTACCGGTTGTTTCGCTGCCCACCCCATCGGGCTTGCTTACCGACGAACTCGTCGACCTGGCGAACCCGCTTTCTGCACAGCCGGCGGCGGTTAAACAGGCCTTCATGGAGTTCGGCTTCGACGGGAAATTCTACGAGGTTTGCGTAGAAGGCACTGACAGCTTGAACCAGCCTTTCCGCGAATCGGTGCAATGCCTGTCTGCCGAGGCTGCGTGCATCGAGCAGCGGAAATTCGAGTACCGCTACCCGGACGCGTTTGTTTTCTCCAGCACCGTCGCTGGTCAGGAACCTACTGGCCAGCACTTCATCGCTGCGCTTGTGGAGCTGGCCAACGGCAATCAGGACTTGGCAGCGCAGGCGCTGGAAAACAAGGGCGTTACCGGCGTCGTCCAGCTAATCGACGGCGCATCAATTCCGCGCACCTTCGACGATATGCGCGCCACACGTGCTGCTGCGGTACAGACCGAGCAAGCTGAACAAGTCAAATACCGTGCGCCACGTATGGGCTGATCAGCCCGGAGATCACCATGTCCCTAAAAACTCAAAAGCCCTCGGTACCGGTTTACAAGCCACTTTTTACCCTCTTGTTTGGAGTGTTGGCCGGGGTGGTGCTAGGCGCGGCCGCGATGCGCTACTGGTGGGCAACTACGCTGGCTGACGCGATGCGTTCTGCCTCTCTGGTGGCAGAACTCAACAGTAAAGCGGAACAAAGCTTACTGATGGTCATTGCATCGTGCGTGATGTTGGTTTGCGTGATTTGTCTTGAAATCTACTGCGCAAAGAAATCCATCAAAAAATCAGAACCACCGCTGAATCCAGCGGCAAAAATCAGCTAAAGCCTTCAAACATCAGGAGCTGCAAGATGACTACCCAACAACTAAATGAGTCATACACCCCCACGGAATCTCAACTAAACGATCCAAAGAAGAAGGTGCGACCAAACCATTACCGTACCGCTATGGGCATGATTTTCGCCGCCATTTTAGCTGGCATCAGCGGTGCTTTTATAGCTGGTTGGTGGTTCCTAGATCTGCTGACCCACACAGAAGAAGTGTCCTCGAATCCGGTGCAGGTGAAGATCTTCACGGAGATGAGCTCAAAAAGCCTGGTCGCTGCACTTGTCGCTTGTGGGCTTTTGCTTTTGGTGCTTGCGCTTGAAGTTTACGGCGCATGGAAGGCCTCCAAGAGAACCCCTAGTACGCCTCTCACTGCAATGACAACGGGTTGATCAAGCGCCCCGTTAAAACTGGGCTGCATTCCCTTCCTAACCGAGCCAACGCTGGCTAAGAGAGGCTTCGCCATGTTCATCGCAACTCGTAACGGCACGATCCGGGTAGCAAAATTGCTGAACGAAACACCGAAAATGTGGGTTCTTTCGCCGGCCGGTGAATCGAGCGTTGTGCAGGTCAGCAAGACCGATAAGTACCAGCGCGCCTTTGAACTCAAGTCTGATGCGCTGTGTTGGGCGAACGCAAATCGAAACCTGATCCAGTACTACCTCGACAAGGAAGAAACAGAGTTGGCCCAGAACATCGAGTTGCCTGAGGTGACTCTGGCTCAGCTCGGTTTGGATAGCCTGGATTTTGAACTCCCACTCAAACCCCTCTATTGCGCCATGGAAGATGGGATCGACCGCCCTAGTGGTTGTTGGTTTCTCTTTGAAGACAGACCATCTTTTGATTCACGCCTACGTCGTTGGAACAACGAAGGCGATGCGTGGGAAATCGGTCTGGACGACTCCGAAAACCTCATAGACACACCTGAATTTCAGCGGTGGGTGAAACCCGCGCTGTCGCTTTGCAGGATCGTGGACGTGGCCTCCGTAGAACCGCGTTACCACCATCTAGCGTACGTTCCCGAGTCTTCTCGCAAAGCGTATTTGCAGCCACTCGAACATCCCAACGATACCCACGCACGGACTGAGCTTGAAGAGCAAGCGGCTAAAAAGGCGTGCATTGCCTTCGCTGAGTTTTGGCTTCCGGCAAGGCTTCGAAAGGCATTTCGCACACATGCTGAAAATGAGGCTTTCGAGCTCATTGCTCTTGGTTGTGAAGTGCATGACGCCCCGGATGCATGGGGCCTTGATGCAACAGCTGCCATCGCCGCCAAACGCGCATACCTTTTTTTGTTATCGAATAAGCGCTATCGCCTGCTCACTTCGAATTATTCGAGAGCCTCGGCAGATGCGATGAACGCCGAGTGGGATGTCGATGAAATCGCTCGTAAACACGCCGAGGACATCCACGACACCTACATGCACATTGAGGCTGAGCTCATCAGTGGTTGGAAAGAGGAATGCCGCGACCTTGGCTTGATCTAGCCAACAACCTCACGTTCTCTTGATCAGGTTCACAACATGGCAATTGATGACAAAGACTCAAGCCTCTACAGGGGCGTTAATACAGCCACGCCCCCTGAACATATCTATTTGGTGCGCGGGTGGGTTCCACCTGAACCTCCTTCCGGATTCAAACACTTGGTTGCGATTCTGTCTCCAGTGACGCTGCAAGGTGGCATCAAGTCGAGTATCTGGACGCTTGATTATCTCAACACCGAAACGAACGTCTTCGCCACCGACAGCAACACCGTTGATGTGAAGTGGCCGTGGATAGATGGCTTTCATCCAAAGGCCATTGACTGGGATGCGATAGGCATACCCCACCTCATGTAACGAGAGACTGAACATGCTTATTTTTATTGCTGAGCTTGTACTGTTCGTCACTGCGGTAACGGCCAGCAGAGTCTGCGCAGCACACGGGCATCAGTTTCTGGGTTTCATCGCCGCCATCGTATTGGAGTGCGGCTATTTGCTGATGGGTGTGGGCACCTGGTGGATGGGTGTCCTCTTCGTCGCTGTCGGTACCTTGATCGTCCTTTGGTGCCTGAACCACAGGGTTACACCGAAATCTGCTGGGGTTGGTAACGCAAGCTAACCCCGGCTCACTTCAGATTCGACGCCAGCGGCTGCATCGATTTCAGCTGCGGATCAAACAGGAATCGTCCAATGCTAAACATCCTTGCAAAGTCCGCTCTTGAATCAGCTGTAGTGCTCGATGCATCGCGCGTGCGCTCAGGTGAGCATCTACTTTTCCATCCGTTCGTTCGCAAGCCGGTAGCGTTCTCCCACCTGACTGGCGATCAAGAAAGAGCTCTGAGTGCACTTGGTTGGAGTGGTGACGTCGAACAGCAGCCCGATCCATTGGACTCTCTGGCCATGCTCCAAAGGGTTTGGCCACAGTTGCAGGATACTCGGCCTGAAAGCATTGAGCCCTTGCTTGATGAGCAGGGAGTTGAACTGGCTATCGAGGGGTTACGTGTCCACCTACGTCACCGGGGAATGGTGTGGATCAGAGCTCGAAGTAAAGCACTGGGCCTGAGCTCACTCGTGAGCTTTATTGATGAGGGAATGCCCAACCTGGTGATGGAGTCCGATCACCCGCTTGCGCCGACGTCGAATCAACCTAGCGTCTTTCTACAAGGCGAAGACACGAGCAAGGCATTCCTGATCACCGGAAGTGAGCGCGCGGGATACCGTCTCCATACCTTCAGCGCCGGTGAGAGCGTCGTTCACTCCCGTGACGCCGACTCCATGGAGGATCTGTTCCGGCCGGAGCCAGAATGGAGCAGTGATGACTGGAATCAATTCGATGCATTGCTGACTGCAAGGCCAATTCAAGCCGATGCATTTTGGAATGCGCCAGCTCTCGCCGGTTACCCAAACACTCGAAACAGCCTTCTCGACATGCTCGACGAGCGCTATTGGCAGGCCCAGGTACAGCAGGATGGCATTGGCGCGCTTGTGGGCGTAAACCACGACCTGTTTCAGCGCCGCTTTCGCGATTCCGTCACCACGCCATGGCTGGTGAAAACAGGCGAGAAGTATGGGTTGCGCTACGACACGCCTGCGGAATTCCGCATGATGACCGACGCATGGGCAATCGCGGAGCTCGATGATGAGACAGTGATATCGGAAGTATTTCCGCTGATTCGTGAAGAGCATGACTCGACGCTGGCGCATTGGCCCGATGCTCGTCTGTTGGCGTTGTGGCGAAGTGGTTTTGACGCTGTGATCGAGAACGTGCAACGGATGCAGAATACGGGTTCTGGTCAGGGCATCATTCGCAACGGCGCGATGGTGACAGACGTCACCCCAACTGAAATACGGGAAACATTGCACCAGCACTACTCGCCAGCTGTCATCAACAGCCTTGAAGATGCCGGGAAAATCGAGTTCATCGCGAGCCCGCACGATTTACCGGAAGTGCTGAAGCTCAACTTTTCGCCTTCGGATCTGGAAGGCATTGCCGGGCTCGAACGCAACGGGAAGGTCTATCTCTGTGCTGACCGAATAAGCCGCGACCAGATCGTGGGGCTGTTCCTTCATGAGGTAGGGGAGCACGCTGCCTTGAACCGAATGCTCGGGCCTGATTACGGTCGCCTCGTGTCCCAATTCGAGCGTTTGCTACAGAGCGGCGACCCTTACGCCAGGCGCTCCGCCGCACGGGTACCGAAATCCACCCCGGCTTACCAGGTTCCGAGCGAGCGTCTTGCGTACCTGGTGGAAAACGTGGCTAACGAACAGGCCATCATCAAAGGGGGCGAGGGCGGCTACGCCCTCGGCCAGGAGTGCCTGGCCAATCTGCGGGCTTGGATCTTTCGCTCACCCACCAGCCGCTACCTGGACAAAATCGGGCAGCTCGATGAGTTCCAGCTCAACTCACAGGACATAGCCGCACTTGCGCGCGAGGCAGTTGATTTTTATGCGCGGCAGTTCAGTCCGGAAGTGCGCAATCAACCGATCCGCAACTCATGGGTAGAGACGTTGGATCAAGAGCTGCTCGATCAGTTGTACATGGCGACTTCAGAAGCTCGTAAGCAACTGATGAGCTCCATGTCTACTGAACAAGCACTGGGGTACATCTACTCCCTTCAGTCGCTCAATGCGCCAGCGATTGGCGAGTGTGTTGATACTTGGCTGGCTGTCGCCGCTGAAACGGCTGTGTCGGGGCCGGACACGCTGAGGGTGTTGGCTGGCCAGGTCATCGCGAATCACTCCAAGATCCAGACGCGCGACAGGCTCAGTCAGCAGATCGGCCGCCAAGGTTTCGCCATTTGGCAGGACGATACTTCGTCGACTGGTGAGCACAGCCCCCGGCATTTGCACCTGGTCACTCGTTCTCAGAAATTTGACGGTTATTGGCAGCTGACGTCATTCGACTCTATGAACGGGCCGATTGGCGATACCCAGCATAAACACTGGGAAGAAGCGTTGGCGGCCGTCAGCCCTACCGCACACTTCATCCCCGATGATGAAGCTCTCGCCGCCCTCGGCGTATTCGCAGGCCTCGAAACCATCAATGCGGGAGCAAGCCAATCCATCCCTTCCCCAACTGAATTGCGCTTGTTTCATGTTTCGACAGATCCAGATTTTCCAGTGCGCGCCTCAGATGAGATCTTTTTTGAGACGGGCATCCCGGCCGGAATGGCCAATTTGGCCAAAGAGGGTTTGAGTAACTACGTCTACGAAGTATCCGCCGCTTTGAACCATGAGCTGCTGATCCAATCAGGTCGCATCATGCTGGAGCAACCGGCACTGATGGACACACTGCGTAGCCATGCACCTGAACTCGCAGAAAAGTCCGCCGCATTGACTGGCGAGGCATTCTTTCGCCAGTTGGTGGCCAGCTCCGGTGGTGTCGCCCAAGCCAGTGCCCGGCTCATAACGATGGGGATTCCCGGAATCATCCGACAGCGCCCCGGCGTTCTTACAGGGTCTGACACTCCTAATGGCAGTGAAGCCCCACGTCTCTCATTCGCCGGGCAAATGGCAATCGATCATGACGCTGAGGCACTGATCCGCGCAAAGGCAATGGATGAAGCGGGAGAGGATGCAGATCAAATTCGGCAGCAAACCGCCTGGTTCAAAGGAGTCGATGGGAAGTGGCGTTACGAGATCGATGACAGCCGAGCGTTCATCAAAGGAACCGGAGAGTTTAAGGATGTTTTCTCACGGCGCAGGTTGGCGAAGGCTGCACTGGGGAACGAGGAAAAACTCACTGTCTCCGATGTGATGTATCACCCAACGCTATTCGCTGCTTATCCGGCGGTTGCTCAGCTTGAGGTACGGTTACTGGATTCACCACCTGACGCATCCGGAAATATGGTCATGGGTTCCTTGGCCACTGATGGCGATAGCCAATGGATTGAAATCAATTCGGGTCTGTCGTCGGCGAAATCGCTGAGCGTCATGTGCCATGAACTCCAGCACAAAATTCAGAAAATCGAAGGGTTTGCAGGAGGGGGCAACCCGGAATCGCTCACCGACATTGATCTAACAGTATTCCGGTTTAGGGAGATAGAACGGCAAATCAACGCCATCTTGGAGGCGAACCCCTTTACCGCTGAGATTTATGCTGAGTATTCATTTTTGCAACGTGAAGCCCAACGGCTTGATTGGGAACCGGGAATAACCGCCCAGGTTAACTCCACTTTGGAGGTGCTCATCGAAGAGATCGGCGGCGAGGAGATCTTCAGCCTCGAATTTGACAAACAAATGGTTGTCACCGCCGATAACACAATCACTGCGCGAGAACAGTACGAACGATTAGCGGGAGAAGTTGAGGCTCGAAATGTTGAAAAAAGGCTTACGAAGACTGAAGCCGAACGTATGGCACTCTCTCCATTCCGCACTGCTGACTTCGCTCCAGCGGATCAAATCGTTGTTTGGAATAGCGTGGGGCTGAGGTCTTCTGTGCTGGAGCAGCTCACACGGCCAAAAAGCCGTGAAGCGATTCAGCCAGACCTCTCTGTTTTAACGCCCATGGAGTCAAGTCAATCAGTTCAGCTCTTCACTCTCGATTCTCTTCAAGTGCAAAGCCGGACGGATCTGGCCGACGGAACCAAAATTGTCGTCAGTTCATCTTCAGTGAACGCGCCGACAATCCGAAACATGCCGGTTAAAAAAGCTGGTGATTTGATGGTGCCAAGACTTAAGCGCCAGGCGGGCTCGGGTGAATGGCAGGACTCGATAGCGCTGCTCCCCGGCGTGGTTCTTCCCTTAGGTTTTGAAGAAGCGGCGTCCCATGTTCGCGCCGCGCGCGAAAAAGCCGCACACCGACATACCGCGTGGGTTGAAGAACTCAAAGCACGCCTGAACCAACTGAGAACAGCTCCTGACGCGCAGAAAAGTCTGGTTCAGTGCAGCCAGCGTGCACTGACGGATGCTCATGCGCGCCTGCAAAGTTTGGCAAAGCTTCCGGATCCTGAACGCACCCATCACATGCCATGGGATTCACCGGTACCGGCAGAGACCGCTGCGCGCCTGTACACGACTCTCCGCTTGAACGTTGCCGGCATGAGTGGACGTGATGTTTTTGCAGAGCTTACGCGGCGTGCAGGAAGCCCTCAGGGAGCCGCAAGCACCTTGGCGCACGCAGGAGTGCTCGGAACGCATTCCGCCTCATTCAGCGTCTTCTGGGATAGTTTCACCATGCAGCTCGCCGATGACCTCTCTCATATACACGCGCACGAAAAACTGCACCTTGCATATTACGGTAGCGAGCAAACGGTGGATGAGTTCCGCCTCAACGATGCCGAGGCGATTGCACGCGGCCGGGCCTTTGGGTATGGACTCAATTTCACCGAAAGCAAGGATCTCGCCGGGCACTATCAAACGAAGCACGTGCAGAACGCGGTGCTGTTTGAAAGTAAGCGATTCGCGAGCTTGGCCGACTGGCAAAATGAAATCGTGCCTGAACTTGTTCGCGAACACGCCGCGTCGGTCGGGGATCCAGGCACCTTCGATATCCAGCTACGACGGTTGAGCAGCATGAGCGCGAACCAAAGCAATGGACTACAGCAGGCACTTGCTGATCTCACGCAGCAACAACGGATGGTTGTCGAAGATGTCTTGGCAGGCCTGATGAAAGTCCCCAGCCGGTACGTGACGGACTTCCACCTCATGCCGGAAGGTGGCGCGCGGACTATGAATCAATGGAGTACCGAAGCCTTTGCACCTCAGCGCCAAGCAATTTCCGCTGTTGAAACGGCTCTTCATTGGCGGGTGCGGCCAGGAATGGGTGAGCAAGAACTCCAGCAAGAGCTGAGCACGTTGGTTATGGAAATGGCCAACACGACCCCATGGAAGGATGAAATACAGTCACTGGACAAGCAATTGCTCACGCATCCCCACAGTCAGGATCTTCAAGTACGCAAACAGAACGCTGAACGAGGCCTGGTTGAGGCGAAGGCAATTAAAGCAACTTTCGCCGGAACGACTTTCTCTGTCTGCCACCCTATTGGTATTGGGAACGTTTATGCGGTGGAGATCAGCATTGAACCCTCGCAATACATGCGGTGGGATCTGCCTCTGAGCGATCAGTCGAACACCGTCAAGCAAACAGTGAGTTTGCTGCTTACTTCAAACGAGGTGAGCGAACTGTGCATGATGGATTTGCAGACGGCGGTGGCCGAAAATGCACGTGGATGCGACATCTACAAAGCGCTCTCTCAAAGAGCCGTTACGATGATGGCAAGCGATGCAGCAAAAGAGGCCGCTGTCGCCAGGTTGCTGTCAGACAACGGTATTCAGGGGATCCAGTACCCTGATACCCAAGCCCTTAAACAAGGGATTGCTCGCTTCAATTACGTTGTCTTCAACGAGGACTCAATACGCATCGTGGGTGGAACCGATAAACCGGTTAGGGAAGGGGTCGAGGTGCCTATGCACCATAGCTACGATCCGAGGTCGACACCGCTGGCGGATTCTCAAGTACCGCTTAAACGTAGCAACACAGTGCGCCTGTAAATTACCGAGCTTTCAAAAACCTTAGTCATGAGCGAGAACATTTGATGCAAACGAATACCGGTGCGGATCGAACTGAATTGCTAAACCTTGCCCATCAACTTGGCCAGCAATCAATTATCTCGGATTGCTCTGATGACGAAATCAACCGACTGATTGAATCCTTGGGTGACGACCCGGACATCATCGATGAATTTCAGAAGGGTATGGATTTACAGCAGGATGTTGAGCGCATGTACGTGGGGGAGCTCGTTGAGCATGGCTCTGCTCCTTATCAGAACAAGCGTGGGGCGAAGATGTCTTACTTTGTAACCCTGAACACCACGCGCGGGCCGAAAACCATATGGGGCATCGACCTCAAACGAGCATTTGCCGAAGGCGACGCCTCGGAAGGCGAGCAAGTCAAAATTGACTACTTGGGTAACATGCCTGTCGTTGTGGATAGCTACGTCCGAGATGAGCAGGACAAAATAATCGGGGTAGAAAAAATACAGACCATCAGGAACACGTGGAATGTTCAGAAGTGGGACAGATCCTTGCTCGCCGAATACATTCCGCAAGCGACGTCTAATGATGGCGTCGCGAATCTGAAAAGCGCCTCTGCTGGCTCGCCGGCAGGTATGTCTTTCGGTACTGGATTAGGTGCAGCTGCAAACAGTGGCGCACCAGTCCATAACCGCCAGCGCCTGAACAGCCTTACACAAGCCATCAACACGGGAGGGCAGGCCATATCCAGTGCGATGGCGCGATACTCAATGCAGCGTGCTGAGCGCGATCTGAGGGATGCCTTGGCGATGGCGAAGAGGAGTATCGTCGAACTTAGGGAAGAAGGATTTGACCGGGTTGAGCAGCCAGGTGCTGATCCAAAGGAAACCGAAAGCTTCGTAAAAAGCTATTTCGACGACCCAGCCAATCAGACAAAGCTTATTACGCTTGTTCAGACATTAGACTCTTTACAGTCGCATTGTGAGCGGGCGTTGAATCGGGGCCATAGGGTGGGCCTGGACTCTGATGCGCTTGAAACGTTAGCTGCTCACCCAATGCGCAACTTCATGTCCGAGAACGAGAAAATCCTACAAAACATTCAGTACGATGGCGAAAACCTCTACACCCGTCTCAACAATGGGTTTCAGTCTCTGTTAGAGGCCATCACGAGATTTTTCTCCAACATCACAAACAGCTTTGGCCAAGCTGATTCGAACGGTGCCAGATCCGGTCGAACCCAAAGCCTCAGGTAACGTGAACTGAATCAAGGGGCAGAGGAGAGCATCTGGCGGCCCCTTGAGAGATTGCAGGGCGACATTACACCGAATGGTCGCTCCGGTCGTAGTCTTGAAAAATGCCGTAGGTGTTTTCGGTCATGGCCACGTTTTACTGCTCGATCCGTGGGCAAAAATTGCCACTCTTCTGCTGCCGCAACCCCGAATCAACGGAGCGAAGGTGGAGCGCTGATCTTTCCCTCAACCTTTCGTGGATTGATCTTTGTTGTGTGTGCCGCGCTTGCGTTTCCAGAAAAAATGACGGCGTACCGAACGGGGAAAATTGATCGTGAGAAAATTAAAAAGTGTCATTCCAGCCCCAACCATGATCATGCATATGAGCAGCTTTAGTGGCATCACCATTGCTTCACCCATCGTATTGGGCGGGAAATCCAAATCGACGTTTGCGCTGACGTAAGTCCAGCTCAAGTACACAAGACCTAATAACGTCGGAACCGCTAGCAAGTGGGCGAGGATAGGAGCCCGTTTCACATATCGTTCAATCATTTCATTACTACTTCAATTGGGTACACATCAAGGGCTGCTAGTCGCGTTTTCCTCGATCACTTCGCCGCGGAGAGATAGCTGCCATCAGCACGACGCAACATGGTTCGATCACCAGAATGCTCAACCGTCCAGACTTCTTCCGACAGCCCATCACGCAACTCCACACGCACGGATACGGTTTGTGTGTCAGGACTGATAACAATGCAAATCGGCTTTCCTTCGTCTGGATCTGGCCCTACAAGCTCCCTCATACCTTTGTCGCCTGGAGGGCACTCCTGATAGCCAAAAACTGGTGCAGGTTGGCCATCCACAAGCATCTTGTAGCCCGGTTTGAAAACCAAAGTCATTGGAGACTGATCCGAGCTCTTGCCGACCTGTGCGCCTAACTCCTTCGCAGCATCACAACCCGACAGACCGATTAAGAGAGCCAAAACTAGCGGTACGGTTTTCATCGTTTTTCCTATTGTTCTGTATGAATGATTACCTTAGAGCCAGCGCCAGTGATAATTGGACTGTTCGCGCCATGCGTTGAGATATTGTTGGATGACGGCGCGCAATCGGTGCTTTGCCCCGGCGCGTAGATCTTCCCATTAATGACGACAGCACTGTTTTCACCGACAACGATTGGCGAGTTCGGCCCGGTGGTAACGCAGTTGTGCCCACCCGCTGCTCCCTTTGTGACAGGTACTGATTGAGCCATCTCATTCTCAAGATCGGCAACTGTCGCGTCTCCCGTATTTGCCAGGGCGCAAAGTTTTGCAGTGTCCCAACCTTGCCTGTCGAGATCCTGAAGGGCTTTCTTGGACAACGCGACCCCAGCCTCAGCGGCAGCGCAATCGAGCCTGAGCGTCGCCAGATCAACCGTTGGTGTCGCTGCTGGAAGACTCGCGGCAGAGGTGTTCAGACAGGTCAGAGCCAGCACAGCAATGTAGATTGGTTTCATAAAACTTTCCCCTCTTTGGTTGTGCAAGTATTCGGGAGAAATCTGGGCGTTTGCCTATTTCATGCTTTTTACCTATGGCTCGATGCCGTTAATCCAACCCGGTTCTTTGGCTTCTGCCAACCACTCGCGTAGCGAGCCAACGTCCTTGTCGGGCTCATCTTCTTCGCGCCAACGTTTATCAAGCATTTCATCACTGGCCAGGGTGACTTTGTAGTCGCTCGGATCCCAGTCTTCTTCATCAGCTATTTCGCGCATCAGCTCCAGTGCTTGTTCGGGAGAGGTTGCGGCGAACCAGTCGTAATCACCAACCTGGTAGCAGCCCAGAGGCTCGGACGAAACACCCGCTTCGCGTGCGACATTTCCAACGCCTAAAGCGTCAAGGATTTTTTTCTGCTTCTCGTTGAATCTGCTCATGAGCCTTTTCCTCTACCAAGACATGTAGTGTTCAATCAGATGGTCAGCGACACCAGATCGAGTGCCGCCACGGTTCATGCATCACTCAAAAATACCCTCGCCGCATGGCTCCGCGCGCCGCACGGGCTAGCCGGACAGCACGGGAAGGGGATTTGTTATACCGGCTAGCAAGGGACATAGAGACGGGCTTAGAGGTGGATCCGCTCAACACCGTCTGCATCGCAAGCCCGGTGTAGTCGTGGTATGCATCCAAACGGTCAGCCAAATCCTTGGGAGTGGCGGTGCAGCAACTGGCGCTCAGGAACAATGCGAGAAACCGATGGGCCCGTTCTCGCCAGCTTTCCCGCTCCAGCTGATCAACACACGCATGCCAATCATTAACCAGCCGGCGCATGTCGGCCGTGATACCGCGAAATTCTTTAACCTTCATGGCAATGACCTACTTCGCGCGAAACCATCTGTATACCTGCAATGGCTTTATATACCGACGTCATTATGAAATATATTTCCATCATTTCAAAGGAAATATATTTCATAAAAAATCGCCATTGTATAAGGGCTGCAAGCGAGAGAGCCGGGGAGTGAGGCTCCCTATGAAAGCGTCCCTCATTACGGGCTAAACCGCGACAGGGCGGGCTTGGGTACAGCGTGCGACAATTCCTATACCTGCGCCGCTTGAACAACAAGAGTATCTCCGTATGCACCAGCTCCGATTCGCGAGGTTTTGCCCGATGCAGTGAAGTACCAGGGCTTCGCATACGCGAAGGGGAACTTGCTGCTGCTCAGCGCGCCATACACGTCGTGAGTGTCGCGAGAGGCGTCAGAGAACTCCAGGGCCTGTTCTACCGGCACAATTTCATGAAATCCAGTGGTGACGTTTTTGAAAATTACGCTGCGGAATTCAATGGCCATGGTCTTTTCCTGGTTACTTCAGCGGTTGATGCAGAGGGTCTAGAGCCCTCCCAGTTAACTCGAAATAGCGATCCAACAAGGCTTTCATTTCTTCATGGAGCCGGGTCACTTGCTCGTTGTTACCGTGGTTGATAGTTTCGGCTGCGTTAACCCTGTCTCGAAGAGCGAAATATTTGGCCTTGATGCGTTTGCCCTCTCCTGGACGCATGATCTCAACCGCGTGATGACACATCCACATTTGAAACCTAAACCAGAGGGTGACCCACCAGTTCAATGGTGTGACGGCGTGTTGCAGAAGCCTTTTCAAGTGCTAATCCTTTTTGTAAATCACTGAGGAAACTACTCAATGCTTGCCGAGCGTATCGGCGCTAACATTAAGCACCGTTTTATTATTCACAACTTTCTGAATGGCAACAATCTCAGTATTACTCAACCCTGACTGATAACCATCGAAGGTCTCGCGCACTGAGTTAAACCGGCATTCCCCAACACAACGTAATGACCACAAGTAAGCGTTGTGAAAATCATTAGAGCGCTTATATAGCCTTGACAAATACAACGGTGCGATAATTGCGCCTTTCTTCCACGCCTTGACCAGATACGAAGCAGCTCTAGGGGTGTCTGCTGTAATAAAATCGCCCCCCTCAAGTAGCTTTGCGGCCGTAAAGTACATAGCAAACTCGTTGTTCGTATTTTCCCATGTTTGGCTATCCACTAAAGCCAAGAGTTTTGGTGCATATTCAGTTTGGATTTTGAGAAACGAGCTCCAGTTAAGACGCGAACTGTAAAGCTCAATGTAAGCGTCTGATTTTTTACTATCAAGCGCCTTCAGCAGAAGGGATTGTAGGATCGTATCTTCACGGTAGCCTTTTGGGCATCGGGTTGTGCGGCCACAGTGTTCAAACCACCTTATTTCCTCCTTATAGACTGTATACGCCGTCCATGGATCTTCAGTGGACAAGGCGCGGGCCTGAGCATTATCAAACTCCTGTTGATTCGCATCCGGGATGAAATAAAAGAGACCAACAATTGCAGCAACACAGCACATCAAACCCACAGCATAAATTGGAGCCGCTCGCATTAGTTACTCTCCTTCGTCAGAATGTGGTTTACCGTCGGCTCCATTCCAGCAGCTTTAAGTTGCTCCTCTAGAGCCACCTTACGAATTTGAATTTCTGTGTAAGAGCAAGCTTCCTTCATTCCCGAAAGCTGCTCGCGACTTATTACGTTCCCCGTGGATAATTGACCTTTTACTTTTACAGAAACACATGGCCATGCCATTGCTTTGGCTAGCATATCTGCGCTCACAGGCTCATCCATTTTGTCACAACCGACTAACATAGACGCTAAAGCAAGCAACATGAAAAAAATGCTTTTATTCATTAGCTGGTCTCTCTTCCAGCTCAAGGGTAGCGCGAGTGTCAACGCCTGCCGCTTTACGCTGCTCAATCAACGCCTCATATTCCAGACAGTCTTCCTTAATACTATCCATTTTGAAGCCTTTGATGACATCACCAAAAGCCAATGCATCTCGAACCCTGCTGGCAATACATGCCGAGGAATCAATTGCCTTTTTAATTTCTTTACCACTCACGGGAAGATTGCGATCACGGCTAAGATTACGATCTTCGCCGCACCCACCAATCAGCAAAATCACGCACACCAACCACAAGGCACCTAAACGTTCCATATATTGTCCACGTTAAAAATATATTACGAATAATGAAATATACTTCTCGCATAGTCAAGAAGTATATTTCCTTGTTAGTCAAAAGACCTAAGTATTTCCTTCACTTTTTCACGCTTACGCATATCGTAAATCTGGGTTGTTGAGAGATTCTTATGCCGGAGCGCGGCCTGGGCTGCAAGCTCACCTTCTTCTTTGATGATTCTGGTGGCCATCGTCCTACGTGCATCGTGCGGCCGGACGAGATAAGGCAAGTCTGCCTTAAGTGATCGCTCCATCATTAGCCGGTAGAGCGAGTCTGGCTTGATCCCACTTTTCAACACCTTACCGCCCTTCAAGATTCGACTGAAAAGTGGGCCGCGAGGCCCAACTAACTTGTTGCGAACCTCAAGCCAGGCGGCCATATGCTGTACCGCCAACGGGCTCATCGGAACCAACGACACATTGGCCCCCTTTGCCTTAATGCGGAACTCCGCTTCAACTAGATCGACCGTTTCTGCTTGAACACTCGTGGCTTCGGCGCGCCGGATCCCGGATCCGAAGAGGAGGGCGATCATAGCCGCATCACGAAGGCCCTGAATCCGCTCATCATCCATGCAGTTTTTCAATAGAGCATCCCGAAGATCGTTGCGGATCTCTCGTCCCCGACCAATCAGGTTGGTGCCACCAGACGCTTTGATCTCCTTGAGCATCATGTACTGGTGCGCGCTCATGAGATGGCGCATAAAGCAGGCGCGCGCAATCCCCTTGATCACGTAGAGACGTAACGAAGTGGTCTGCTTGGTGAGTTCTTTTTCCTTCCACTGATCAACGACGGCGGTCACCTTATCGCTGGTCAGCACGTGCCACGGTAACTGTTCAACCTTGAAGGGGTTGCCCTGACTATCTCCGACAGGGAAGCCCAAGTCATCAGCAAGCTGCTTCATGATGAACCGAACTGTCAGTTTGCTGGAAGGCTGCAAGCTTCGCATGAATGCTTTGCAAGCCTCTTCCACCTGGCCGATTGTCACATCAGCAGGGTGACTGACCATCTCATTCGACGTGGCAGACTGGATATGCATTATTTCAGTCGCCCAGGTATCACCGCGTTTCATTTCTTGTTGTTCATAAAGAAGCCCATCACATACTTGCTGAAGGTCTGCAAACTTTTGAAATCCGACAAGCGCTTGAAGGTATCGGACGTAGGCTCAGGGCCGGATGGACTGGCCGCTAGAGACACCGACAGTACCCGATCATTTGCACCAGTCAGCACCAACTCATCCATGGTAAATGAACCGATCATTGGACGCCGCATAACAACTTTGACCCCTTTGGTTGCCATCCAATTGATGATGCTCACCATTTCACTTAAAGCCTCACGTTCCTCGGCTCGATAAACCGGGAATAAATGACCGCGCGAGAGTACAGGCACACTTGCCACGTTGATGAGCTCGTAGAAATTTGTGCCCGGTGTAGAAGGGGAGTAGATCGCAAGTGCCAACACAGGCCCCTCGGTCTTGGTGCCGCCCCACAATAGGTTTTGGCCCTTGAAATCAAAGCCTTCTGGCTTATCGAAAGTCAGCAACTTGCGCCCCTTAGTTCCAACGACACAATCGAGCATCAACCCATATCGGCGCTTATCCTGGAACGCGGTTGATTCAACGAGGCGCGACTTCAGCATCAGCATGTGCTTCATATCAATGCGCGTTTCTAGGTAATTGCTGGCTGGTACGCGATCAACCAATGCATAACGCGCTGCGACCTTACGGAGTTCAGCGAACTGTTGAGTCAGCGTCTGCTTGCCCTCGGCGGAGTAGCTATTGAGACCGGACGCCTCAATTAACGTCATGAGCATGGAGACCTGGCGATGTTGCTCTCTCTGAGCAGGGCCATCGGCACCAGTGTTTCGAATCCTCTCAACGGCATCACCTTCAGAAACTTGCCGGAATTGGCCAATCAATTTCAGTGGTGAGTCAGGCGGCAGCATGATCGCCAAGCGCTCGGCATGAACTCGTACCGAGCCAGTCTCACGCTCATCTTTGGCAAATTCGCACCCGACGGCGTGGTCATGGGTCTCTGGGTTATTCACCATCGTGACAATGCCCGAACTGCTATCCAGTCGTACGTGCATCACCGGAAGATGATCATTCCTGCACTCGCAGGCAAGCCAATGGCCGTCAGAACGGATCTTGAGTAACGCCCGGTTTGCGGTCAAAAGGTGATAGCTCGTCAGGGAGCCGGCATGAAACCGCTGAAGCTGATCGAGTTCAGCAGGGGTCAAAGTACGAACAAGGTTCCCATTCTTCTCCATCAGACGCATGCGCACCTCCGGTGCCAAATAACTAACTAACTAACTAACTTATTAAATAACTCAGTGGATCTCGTGAATCGCCGTGCGTGCTGCTGATTATCGACTTACACCAGCACCTGGAACAGAAACCGGAAAGGCAGGATGAGAGGTGGGCCGTAGCGGATCACTGAACCCGGATGTCCATTCACAACCTCGAACCCTCCGGTAAGTAATCAAGCAAACCCGAAACCGGGCCAGCCCGGCCGGGCTTCCCTTGCCCTACCGGATAACTCCCTATAATGAACCTTTTAGGGAGTTATCCATACTCTTAAAGCTGGAGGCCCCGTAATCCGTGACCTCCAGCCCTTCCATCTGTGAATCCGCTCGTACGTGAAATCTGCATTGTTCGCAGGGGTAAGATACTCCACATTTCACGTAGGAGCGCGATTTATAAACGCAATTCCAGACCGTCGCCGAGATCAAAAAACTGTTGCGAGCGGAGTTCAGCCGCTGTCGATACTCTTTTTCAGGCTCGATCACGGTCATCTTGATCAACCACCTTCTCACCTAGGATCGCTTCAAAGCCATTGAGCAAGCGCCGAGCATCATGATCCGGGGCTACGCATACTGCATCTACAAAAAGCTCAGTCAATGCATCGAGTGTCGTCTCCGCGATGTAAACCTTGTCCTCAATCGTCATTTGATTGGCATGCAGCTGATTGGAAATATCCCGCGCTACAATCAAGCTCTGAATCTTTGCATTGATAAGGTCATCAGGAATTCTTCCGAGATCGATCAATCTTGAAAGCCCACCACAATAATCCTGCTCTGCCTTTCGCAAGGACAAGATCCGCTTTTCCAAATCGGCCCGGCCAATCAGTTGCAAGAGATCTATCAGTCCCTGCGAGGACATATGCTTCCAGAACTGATCAAAAAAACGAGACTCAAAAAATACCTTGACGCGACCAATATTCTCTTTCAACCAACTAATTGATCTATCCGTGTGATCTGTCCAGTAACAAAACCATAATCCAAGAGGAATGAGCCCTATCGCACTTGACCTGGTAAGAAGATGTTCTGAAAATACAAAATTGCCCGCCAGCACGGAGTAAGTTAGTTGCTGGCTTACGAAGTGAGATAGCTCAATTCTCTTTGCTTCAACGACCGAAAAGGCAAAATCTAGAACGTCATCAGCCTCATGTGGATCTAACTCATAAAGCGCCAGATTCGGGGTGCGTAGCAACAAGTCCGGACTATCCTCCCTCTTGCAATGGTCGATGAGGAGTTTGGTTAACCCCTTACGGCTAGCGCCAGGCTCAAAAGCTGCAACTGTCATTTCCATCAGTTGGTTTTTTGCTGTCATGATTAAGCTTCAGACCTTCAGTTGTAAATTCTTGGAAAGCTCGATGGAAACTCAACCTTCTCGAAAAAAGGAATCAGCTCAGCCCGGTTTATCTGCTGGCGGTCGAGCAGACACTCTGAGATTTCGGCGTGTATTTGCTTATTCATCGTCAGAAATTCTTTAAGCAACTTCAGCTGCCCCCCAAGCAAAGCTGCCTGGGCAAGTTCGTTTCGCTGCTGCTCTTGTAAGGTTTTTGGCTCGCAGTAATAAATCCCATAATCCTGCATTTGCAAGTATTCATGGGCCAAAGCCTGCCAACGAGCCAAATCACCAATTGCGCCGAGCGTTACTTGTGATGGCTTATTTGAGATGAGCGCCTCGCCCTCTCTGCCCGCCAACAGCATGATCATGAACCACTCTGTTAGTGCTTTAGAGTGCAGGCAACGCTCGTCTAACCCTTGAACGTACCCGAGGAGATTTTGACAGTCGGGCCGCTCATTGATTACCACACGTAGATCATCAGGAAAAACGTTGAGTGCAGCAAAACACATGACGTGGGCCGATTCATGGGCAGCTGTATATTTCTTATCCCTTGTGGTCGGCAGCAACGTGTTTCTGTGAAGCGAACTCGTGGCATATCCTTTACTAATAAGGTATTCGTATCCGCCTTTAGAATGGTTGCGGCTATTGCCTACCCAAAGCATTCCCGCTAAGAGGAGAACAACAAGCAAATATTGCGCAGCGGATTCGGGGGACGAAATCGCCGCCTCCAGTGCCTGATCACCATAATGGCCAAGTAGCCAAAGCATGCCGAAGTAACAAGCAATGGCTTTGATCACCTCAAGGTAACGCGCAGGCTCACCATTAATCCCGGCGTTGAAGATCGGCCGAAACGCGAAGAAAGCCAGCACCAGCACACCAAACCGCTGAAACCCCGAATAGACTGCCTCGGTGAATTCGGTTTCCGGTCGCTGTGTATCCTCAGCAAATAGGAGCGACACCACCAGATAAAAGGCACCAAGCAGGATTGCAAACCAACTTTGTTGGAAGTGCCTTTTTACAGCGAGGAACGCTGTTTTCCGGTAAGCGCTACCACGCAACACCAGGTCAGCCGACTGGTAGCCTATAAAAGAAGCAAAACAACTGGCATACGGTGATCCGCTTAACCAATAGACGATGAATCCTATCGCCAATCCAGCAGTGATGGCCAAGCACACGATCCGCGCCCGACTTTGCAATTCAACTTTGCCATTGGACATTTTGCTCCCCCTTTAGCCGAGTGATCAGGCAACCTTCAAACGGGTCGGGTAGTTGCTAAGCTTGGACTTGAGCGCCCGCACTCGATTTTCGAGGTTCTCTTTTGGAACCCCCTCCCCGCCATCAATTCGATACGACCCACGGTGATAGGTCACCAGTACCGCCCGGCCAGTTGCCTGCTCTTCGAGCTGGCAGAACAGCAAAGTCAACTTCCAATCCATCACAACTGCTCCATCTTTACCTGGCCCACCTACATGCATTCGAGTTCGGCCGATTGAAATTACACAATAGAAATTATACACGAGACATCGGTATAGTACAATTTATCCGTAGTTTCTGAGATTGCTATGTCTTCCGGGATTCTCGAATTTACAAGGCAGGCCGAGGCGCTGTTGAAAAGCCATGGCCTGGACACTGAGGCTGCAACCGTCAGAGCCACATTCCCAGTCACGTCATCGATTCAGGAAAAGGACGTATTTATGGATGAACTCCAGTCTCGGATCGCTTTGGGGAATGCCTTGGCCGCTTACCAGCTGCATGAGCTCTGGCATCAGTCGTCAAAGACCGGAGAGCCGATGCCCTACTTGCCTTGGGTAGCGCGTATGAGGGATCGCACAGCTACGACTGAATCTGCTGCCGTCCTCATGCGTCCATCTGGTTTAGGTGATCGTTCCCATATGCGGAGCGCGCTTTCGACGATGTTGGAAAAGCTCAGCGTGGACACTGAGCGCGCCCAGTTGACCGGGACGTTTGAAGAAACGTTCGTAGAAAAAAATGAATGCCGCCCTCCTCGCTAAGACGCCAACGTCAAAAAGGAAATCCGATGAATCCAAGAAACATCGCATGTCTGCTCATGCTGACACTGCCAGTGACAGCGCCCCACGCCTCAGCAGGTTTTCTCGCTAGCGAAGCCGGCGGTGTTGTGACAGAGCTAGCACTTGATGCCTTGAAAAAGAAAACGAGCAGCTCGACCCAAAATGGCCAAACTGCCCAAGCGACCCAGAAGTACAGCGTCGAGGCTGTGTTGGACGGCGACGCTATTGCAGTTCGGTCGGCGGACGGGCGCACCTCGTACCGCGTGCGCTTGGCAATGATTGATGCCCCAGAGAAGCAACAAGATTACGGAATGTCATCCAAGGCGTCCTTGACGCAACTCCTCAGGGGCTCCGCGAATATCAGCATTGAGTCATTCGGTCATGACGCCTACGGCCGAATGATCGGCATCGTTTTCGATGAGCGTCAGCGCAATGTGAACCTGCTCCAACTGGAAAATGGGGCCGCCTGGCTTTATTCCCTTTACGCAGAGAAACCCGCTTTTGCCGGGTACGTACAGAGCTTCAAAGCTGCTGAGCAACGTGCACGTATGCAAAAAATTGGCTTGTGGAGCAATCCAAGCCCTACTCCACCATGGAAATTCCGTAGAGGTTGAACCATGTCCAGCGAGCCACAAGAACTTGAGCTGATTGAAAAGTCACTGAAGGTAAGCCAGATCTACTACAAGACCCATGTGAACGCACCCGAGGCCCAGGCTTATCTCGAACAGCGAGGTATGAGCGTGCAAACCATATGGAAGTTTGGTGTTGGCTACGCACCGGATAAACTTCGGGGGTTGGTCGACCACTTCTCAGCTCCCAAAGTCAGAAACGCCGCGCTGGTCGGTGGGTGCCTCAAAAAACAGTCAAACTCAGAACGGCTACTGGATTTCTTCCGGGGCCGCTTGATGTTTCCGATCATGAATCATGACGGCGTGCTGTGTGGTTTTGGTGGACGACTGATAAAGCCGGGCCCCGACAGAAGTTTGATGGACGCATACCCGGACTTTGTTACCGGCGACATAAGCGTGCGTCAGGAGCTGCTACTCGATGCGGCTCAATCTTTATTCATGCAACCAGCAAGTACGCTGATCACCGTTGAAAAAACCAGTGAGCATTTCCAGGAATCTGGATTGCCCGCGCCCACTGCGACTGTGGCGGCGCAGCACCTATTGGGGCTCATGGAACGGGATGGCTTGATAAAAACCTCAGGTGAAGACAATTGGCGCGTTGTTCCCAAGCTCCCCAAGTATCTGAATACAGCTGAGACACCTCTCTTCGACAAGTCCGAGCTTCTATACGGCTTCTACCAAAATAAGCGGGAAATCATGGCCAGCGGGGAAGCTATTCTCGTTGAAGGCTATATAGACGTCACCTCCATGTCTGAGCACGGTTTTCCAATCGGCACAGCTCCGATGGGCACAGCCCTCACTGTGCAGCAGCTAAAGCTACTTCGCGACCATGGGGTTACAAATCTCTGGCTTTGCCTGGATGGCGATGCGGCCGGGTTGAAGGCAATGCATCGGAGCATGGAAGTCCTCCTACAGCATTACGACCCCACACTCAATGTAGGAATCATCCTGCTGAACGATGGCCATGATCCAGACAGTTTGCTTCGCGCGGAAGGGCCGGAAGCTTTCGCCAAGGCAAAAGCAAACGCAATCCCGCTCGATGAATTTATCCATGAAACGTGCACTCGCGAACTTCTCTGCTTCAAAAATGGTACACGCATCTCGCTTGAAGACCGGGCGCACTATCTGAAAGAACTGGAACTGTTTATCCAAAAATCCACTGGGGTTTTACGCGAAAAACTCGTTGATCGAGCAGCGGAGTTTAGCGGGTTGAGCACCAAGGATATTTACGCCCTGAACAACGTTCAAAACGTAGACGCCCTCATAGAGGAATGGCATCCGCTAGTGCTTTTGGCCAGTCGATGGATGGCTCATGACCAAACAAACAAAGTGAGGGCCCAGCTAAAAAACCTGGTATCTCACTCGCATGGTCTCGATGCGCTCGCCGGCCTCGCCAAGTCGCTTTCAAGCAACGCAGACCTCTCGGGTGATCAGCGCCAGCTTCAACAATATGCCCTTGCTCACGGCCCCCTTGAACCATCAGAGCTCAAAGAGCTTGCCGGGAAATGGGGCCCTTGGCTTCAAAACGTCGCCATGAGCGAGCTCATAACGAAGATCCAGGACAATCCGGCTGATACCCAGTCCACTAGGGCGTTTAAAAGCATGCTGAGAGTGGGTTGATTATGTGGGTGGCCATCTGCGGAGAGATTGGTGAGAGCAGTAACAAACTCGCCCGCAATTTGCTTCAAATCTATCCTCAGGCCTACGGAGTAGTGCTACCCACTACCACTGCTCCGCTTTTTAGTGGCGAGGTCAACGGACAGCTTCGGCACTGTGTGGATAAGCAAGAGTTCCTCACGCTTCTCGCGGCCAACCAAATCGTTGGTCACTGGATTGTCGGGGGTCGACATTCAGGTTTCAGCTTGGCCTCGATTCTTGCTGTAGAGGATCTAGGGCTACACCCAATCATCCAAATTGGCTCTCTTGTACTGCCAAAGCTGCAACACTTAGCCGAGACGAATTGTCGTGACCTGGTGTCGGTTTGGATTGAGGAGTGTCCTAGCCAGCTGGCAATGAGCTTAGATCGGCATATGTGCGCGATGCCGCCGCCGGTAAAGGCATCAATCGCAAAAGCTAGCCTCTGTCACCACTTACGACTGGCTCAACATGAATGGCTATGGAAGATGCCTCTTAATTACGACGCGCTGCTTGCAGCATATGAGCTTGATGAGCGACTAAGCCGGTACCCTCAGACTCAAGAAACCTCACAACCAACAGCCACGCCGATGGCTACCGCCGGGGTGTAAAGCCTTTCGAAGGGGGGGCTTGTGAGGTGTTGTTTTGAAGAACTTGAAGTATCTGCCTCAACGCTTGAGTCGAGTTCACATCCCCGCTTCTGGTCAACTCGCGCTCACTATTAGAACGTGAATCCGTATCGACGAGGGCACATCCGTTTTTTGCCAGGCGAGCTTGTAATAAGCTGAGAGTGTCACTTGGGACATGCAGTGCATGGATCGATGGATCCCCTTTTGAAAGCCCGAATACCAGCCTTCCCTCCCCACCTTCGCTTCGTCCATTGAGCAGGTACGCCGTAGCTCCGTTGGTGGCCAGATTCAAGGTAGCGGTATAGACGCTGACCATGCCGCTCAGCGGATCAAGAACACCTTTACGGTAGACGTCGACATCACCAATGAGACAGACCTGCACTGGAACAGCCTGGTGTGGAATTTTTTTTCCTATCGCTCCCTTTATCTCGTCCATCGTAATGATCCCAGCTGGCCTCCCTCCCGCAGTACATCTGAATGCAGCTTGCTCCCGCGACCACTCAAAAAACAGGTCAATTCCTTCGCGCGAGGATGACCGTATATTGACCGCCTTTCTTGACGATGCCGCCAGCGATATCCGTTCAAGGTGTTGATCATTGACGATCCAACTACACGTCCCCCCGCTTAAGCGAAGATGGGAATCATAGGAGTTGAGGGTGGTGTAAAGCATCGCAAGCTCTTAGAACATCCGTATCAGTACACAATACCATACATAGCTGGTAGCATTCCGAGTTGATCAGTTCATCCGGAGTTTCTATGGATTACGCATATGCCCCAAGCTCCTTGGATCGTCTTTCTCAGCTTCTTGAGCGTAGCGTCCATTCTCACGGCGTAGCCGCAATCAGCGTGCAGGAGCAGCCAATGCCACTGCACTTTGCCCTTGATGCAGCTGGCCCGCTCTTGCCGGCGCTGGTTATGCACGCTCAAGTCCTGCTCCACCTTTCCGGGATCAAAACCGGGAATGTGCCAGCAGCCCAGGCATTCCCCTTCACATTCGTCCAGAACGACTCACCTTACGGCAGTGAGGTGGTAGCCAAGATTTCTCCACTTGCCTTCACTCTCGCCTATCAGTTCATGGATACGTGCTTAGAACACGCAGTTTGTCTGGGTAAGCAGCACCTCGGTTACTCACCAGAAGAATGGAATCAGCTACCGGAAATGCAACGAGTGGTTCCAATCGAACCTTATTTCGCAAATCTGATGAACGACATCTTGAGACCGGAGCTGGAGTCTTCTCTTCCAGAAGAACTACTTGCAGCTTGGCCTGCGTCACTCGATCACAAACTCCTGAGCAAAGGTGCTTCCGATGAACAGCTCGAACGACCACAAGCCATCAAATTCCCTTCTGCTCGATGATTTGTTGGCCGGTGATCAGACCAAAAGCCTTGGGAGCTCCCAAACAACAAAGTCTGCTTCTCAACCAGTGGAGAAGGCTGGGGCACCCACACCTAAACCCGAGGGAAGCTCGAATCCAAGTCGTGCAGAACAACCCGTAAAGCAACCGGCCGCGCAGCCAGAACACACAAGGCAGTTGTCTATTGATCCAGACGTGCTCTCGGACAAATTCATTGCTGAGGCCAACGCTGAGTACGAAATAGATACGGCTATCAAGGCGGCGGCGCATACAGTCCAGGTGCTAGGGCCATTGATGAGCGCCCTGACAAAGTGGATCGACCCAAACGTTGATCTTGATCGCACCACGCGGATCATGCAGCACGTACTCGCTCGCGTACGTGATGATGCGTTGCATGTTGCGAAAGCAATGGACGTACCGGCTGATGTATCGCCTGCATGGCTTACCTCGCTGATCTCCGGTTACCTCATGCCAATTTTCGTGAACAGCATTGATCGGGGAAATGGCACCGTTACCGAAATTGGAAAATCGGACTATCTCCTCCCCTTCATCGCACTTGCCGGTGATGTTAAGAACATCACAAAGTCCGGAATTCCGGACACCTCACTGGAATGGAATTTGTCCATCGACTTGGCAGGCGCGACATCAGCAGTAATGTTGGAATATGCAGCGTTTCCGTACTTCATCAACGACCCTCAGCGTGTCTCTCAGGCAGTCACAGAGTTTCTAACCGAACGAGTTGTTGCAGGAACACTGACGACAGTTTCTGAACGGTTCGAACTCAACTTAAATGAAAAAAAGCAACTTGGTTCGATGCTACTTCAGCAATCGGGGTCAATTCTGTCTGAATGCTGGAAAAACGGCATTCCAGGTGTCTTGAATGAAATGAAGCTCTTGCCCATAGAAGACAGAAGGGAAATCCTTTTGGATGGGTATCCGTTGGATTCCATTTTCAGAAGCTTCGAAAATATTTATCAAGGAATCGAACTCGCGACAATTTCATCTATCAGCGCCCTGTCACCTGGCCGCGAAGTCCAACAAAACAAACCGACAGCCGGACAGAGAATGCGGTAATGAGAATTCTTATAAGCGTGTTGCTGATTTTACTCACACCAGTAACACATGGTGCGCAGCTAAAGCCTTTGACCGCAGAGTGCCTTAACAGAGCAGCAAAAGCATATTCGTTCCACCCGGACATATTGCTGGCAATTCTCTGGGTTGAGGGTGGTTCTGTCGGGAAGAACAGCCGCGCCAATAAGAATGGAACATATGACATTGGGCCTTTCCAACTCAACTCAATGCATCGTAAGACCATTAACGACCTAGGTTTCTCCGAAGATGAGGTCAGGAATGACGGTTGTGTGAATGTAACAATCGCGGCGTGGCATCTAAGGAAAATACTGCCTCCAGAAAAAGAGGCAGAAATACACGATGAAGATTCGTATTTATCTGCAATTGCCAACTATCACTCGGCAACACCTGAATACAACAAAATTTATGCTGGCAAGCTCAAAAAAGCATTCGAGCATTTCTACAATGAGGACGCTGAAGAATGAGCGATGATTACAGCCAAGGAAAGTCGACCTTTTCAGACATTCTGATACCCCTCTCGCTGGCGATCATCTTTCCAGTCGTGCTATGGCTATTACTGCGAGTTCCAGTTCTCTGGGCATCACTGTACGCTTCTTACTATTCTTTTGGAGTTTATGAACATTTGCCTTGGCTGATGAGCCAATCGGAACTCCGTGAAATCATCAACGCCCGTGCCGCGATTCCAAAAATGCGTGCAGGGGATTACGGTATCGTGACTCTTTTTAAACTCTTCGCTCAGCATGGTTACATATGGCGATGGGTGATGTGCCCTTTGATGATGTGGTGGGGATGGTCGACCTACAGGGGTGTAGCACGCTTTCGCTACAGAAGTGAGATTCGGAACGTATACGACCTTATTGAGATTCAGGCACAGCACTTTCCAGCTTCTGCGATCATTCGCGGCAAAAATCTGTTGTCTCAGCATCCGTATATTGGCCCGTGGGCTACTTACGCAATGCCACTAGACTTTGCCCTTGATCATGGATTTCTCTGGGCGTCTAAGACACCTGTGGACTCTGACAGTAAGTTGGATCGACAGAAGATGGTCAAACTTCCTGCATTCTCACCAGATCTCAAGCTCAAACCCTTCCGCGTAAAGCGTCGTCAGCTTCCAAGCTTTCAGAACGTTGCCTTCGATATTCAGCGTGCCGATAAGGTTTTCTCCGAGCAGTGCGGGGGCCACTGGACTGGATATGAGGCCTTGCCACCACTCATAAAGGCCTTGTATGCCATCTTCGTAACACAAGCTGCCGGAGAGCGGCTCGAAGCCTGGAAGATGGTCGAACAAATTGCGTTTTCCTTCAAAGAAGCCACGTATGACAAGTCAGGTCAAATCATTACACCCCATAGCGCGAATACGGATGGCATTAACCAACTATTGCAGAAATACGCTTCGAAAAGACCTGTACTGGAAGTAATTGAAAGACACGCTCATACGGTCAACGTACTGGTTGAGACACTCGCGCTCGCACGGAAAAAGGGACGATTAGTCCACGCAAATTTGCTCTGGCTGAAGCCCGTAAACCGAACACTCTGGTACGCAGTATGCGGTCAGGGAGGTCAATGCCCATATTTTGAAGCCAACGGGCCGTGGGCACACGCCCAGATAGAACGCCTGTTGGGGAAAAAAATTCCAATCCCGCAAGTCTTGGGAGCAATCGAAGGTATGCGCGATCAGTTGTCACGGGAGCACTGGATCGACCCTGAGGAGTACTCAGAGGAATTTGCACGTAAGCAGGTAACCGAGGCTAACGCCAAGTTGGATAAGGCCCGCCAAGAGCAAGAAAAGAAACAAGGCAATAAGGCTGGGGCAAACAACACCCTTTCCACGCTGTTCGAACAAGCACCGGCTAAGAAACCAGCTGCTGCGGCGACTGCACAAACAAAATCGAGTGATGAGCCCTAATCATGAGCGGAGCCATTCACGAACGCTTTGAAATCAAGAAAGACACATACATTGTCGATCCACGTGGTCTTTGGACTAAAATCTGGGACTGCTTTCAGTACCCGTGGATACCACTTGCTTGGTCAATTATATCGACATTGATCATCGCAATATTCCCTGCATTTATTCCTTTTGCGCTATTTATATTTGCCCTACTTTGGTTGGCGGTAATTACAAAGCCCGACACACTTCCAATTCACCTGCCAATCTCCGCCAATAAGAACGATGTAAACGACCCGAAACCGGGGGATGGCAAAGGGTACTACAAGGCTAGAGGTTCGTTCTATCTTGGACGTATCAAGAAGTTTGGCTGGCAAGTTTGGGCCAACTTCGGTGCACTAACCCAGCACTTTTTGATCCTAGGAACTACAGGCTCGGGCAAAACTGAAAGTATCATCTCGTATATAACCTGCTACCTGTCCGTCGGTTCAGGCGTAGCGTTTCAGGATGCGAAAGCAGCACCTAAGACACTAGTTCAAGTTGGCACAGTCGCCCGGATTTTCGGTCGGGACGATGATGTAAGGAACACGAACTATATTACTGGCCTCACTTCCGAGAAGCGCGACTTTGCAGAGCGGTTATCTAACGATGCCGCAGTATTTGCTCGCGGCTCGGCTGATAGCAATACACAACTCCTTGTTTCTCTCATGCCCCCTAGCGAAGGTGAAAACAAGTTGTTCTCTGAACGTGCAGTGGCACTTGTGTCAGCGGTGATGCCTGCACTAACGGACTTGAGAGAACTGGGCAAGCTGCAAATTGACCCAGCGGTACTCCGAAGCAACATGGCTTTCAAGAACTTTGTAAGCTTGTATCAAAACAACAATATTACAAAGCGATCTCGTGACGCCCTCCAAGCTTATCTACTGTCTTTACCAGGCTACGATGAAGAAGTAGCAATTAACGCACAACCCGAAGAGGTAACGCGTCAGTTTGGTTTTGCCCAAGCCTACTTCACCCGCTCTCTTTCAAGTTTGTCGGATACATATGGGCACATTTATATGGTGGGCCAAGGCGAGATCGACTACCAGGATGTTGTCTTAAACGGCCGAATCTTAATTACTTTGCTCCCGAGTATGGAAAAGTCTGGCGAGGAACTTAGTAACCTCGGCAAAATAGTTTTGACGGCAACGAAAAACGGCATGGTTGTAGGCCTTGGTACAGTGTTTGAAGGTTCGGCCGAAGACATTGTTCACAACCTTCCGACAAACAGTGAAATCCCGTTTGGCGTGATAAATGATGAGAATGCTTATATGCTCATCGAAGGTCAGGAAATTCTAAACGCTCAAGCTCGCGGCCTCGGTTTCGGAATTATGACTGGGACACAAGATGCTCCCGGCATGCTCGAAAATATATCTAAGACAACCAAACAAATCCTCGCAAACTCCGCTTTTAAGCAAATCATGTACATCGATGATAAAGAGACAACACAGCTTGCAATTGATCTGGCAGGCGAAGCTGATGTCTTGGTTCGTGGCGAGTACGAGCGAATTGGTGACATGGGGAGCGTTTTTGCTGCAAAAGGCGTGAGACTTGAAAGTAAAGGACGTATTTCTGAGAAAGCAATCAAGGCGCAACGTCTCGGGCAATCATTCTTGTCGTATCAAGGTAAGGTTCACGAAATTCAAGGCTACAACCACGGGATAAAAGATAAAGACTCCAACCAGCTCATGAGATTCATTGACTTTTGGTACCCCGTGAGGATGCCAAAGACCAAGATCCCAAATGAGGAAACCATCCTCAAATATATGAAGTGGAGCCCGAATAAAAATTGGGAAGAGCTTCTGCTGATGCTTCGTGACGATGCCAGACAGATGCTCAATGAAATGACTGAGTACTTCTCAACTCAGTTGATCATCGACTCCATAATGGAACTCTACAAAGATCAGTCATCCACGATCCTGACGGAACTTGTCGTCGACGATGAGCAGTTGATCGACACCAACAAACCGACGGGGCTAATCAGCCACATAATCGAGGCCGCCCCAACCTCGTATGCAGAAACCTGCGCCATGTGGTCGCATTTGATGGAAAACAGCAACAGTGGCCAATTTGGTGTACAGAAGCTGGCAGAAGCCTCAGGGCTCAATGCGTTCGACGACAGCGACCAGGAAGACATTGATCTGTCGTTGTTGAACGGCGGTGGCAGCACGGGATCTGGAGGGGGATCTGCAATGAATGCACCTCCACCATCTGGCCAGTCCGCCCTCGCCGACTTCCTCGGGGCTGAAGTGTTTGTCGAGGTTCAGGATGACCACTCCGAACAAGAGCTGGTTGTGCCAGATTCACACCTGGAAGAATCAGACATGTTTTACCAAGCCACTCTCGAAGCGCCTGCGGAGCTCTCGCCTATGGCAACGGCCGTTGAACGCTCTATGAGCTTCATGCCGTGGATGGCATCGGCAGTGGAGTACGAGGAAGTGAAAACGACCCTGCACGAAACGGAGCTGTTCTTCAACGGTGGCGATGAGAGTGCAGCGGCGGCCGCCGTGAACCACTCACTTTCGGTGATCAGTGAAGGCTTGGACTATCCAGAGACAGAGAGGAACGCGGTTGAGCCTACGGAGAAAGAAAGGCTCAAAGGTCTATTGAAGAGCTGGATTAACCATAAGTAAAAGCTCGCGTGCTTTGCCCTGCGCAAATCAAGGCAAAGCACGCGCAATGTAAGCTGGACGCTTAGGTTTCACATAGTCCTCGGCGAGGGCTGTGATATGGCTTGATCCTGCGGCTTTTTGGTTACTGGCTAAAACAGAAGAGAATCCGCACATTATCCGCGCTCCCCAACTGCGAGAGTTGCTCAAGGTGTTCGAAGTATCGGCGTCCTAGCGCCTCTTTTAGAGGCATGGTGTCAAGGGGATCATCATGCGAAGTAACCTGGGTCTCATAGTCAACTTCCCGCAACTCCGCCGCGCTGAGCCACGACAGGCCAAACGTCTCGTCGCGATACCGATTCGCAACTTTCTGGGCAACAGTTTCGAGATCTTCATCTGAGTGGAACCAGCTTGCGGCTCCCCCCCCCTAAAATTTCCCTCAGAGCTGCATCCGAGGCATCTACTGGAAAACCACGATCCGGAGCGATGGGAATGACTCCGTGCTCACGTGAACGCACACCAGCGAACAGTGAGTACATTGTATAGTTCTGCCAGAAAAACGCGTACTGAGTGAAATCGGATGCGTCATGCCCTGGCCAAGTTGGATCGTTAGTGAACACGGCAGCTTCACTCTTCTGCCATCCGTTAGGCCCCCGTATTTCTACAACCGTACTGATGTAATCGCCCATTAGGTTTCCCTGTTAATTTCAAGGCCAACGCCCAGCTCTATAGTGACAAAGCCCGCGTCTATGCGGACTGTGGCGTCAAAATCCATCTTTTAAAGTTATTCAGCCGTTTTCGGGCGCGGTTCAACGCATCGGCGCTTTAGTAGGACTGATGGATTTTCCGTAGAGCGTCGCCAACCTGTTGCCCCTGCCCGCCTCCAGAACGCCTCAGAAGGGTCTTCGATTTTGATCCAAACCACACCATCACTACCCGGAGGTCTCATCACATGAGTGGTGCCGTCTGGGGCCTCCGACCAATCCGCAATTGGCTTCGGATGGCGGCGATATTCGGTACGTGCTGAAGGGTACCCATCGAGAATTTTCAGGTCGACCACGCGACGCTCCAGTTGGCCTGCCGCTTCTAGGCGTTCGCAGCGATACGAAGGTCTAGCAACCGGTGCGTGCGCCACGTCGAACCAGCCAGCCTCGGGAAGCTCGTTTAAGGCTGCACGATCTGCTGCGGTAAGTGGTTTGGATCTTCCGGATGTCATGAGAACTCTCTTGTGTATGGTGTGGCCTGGCATATCTGGTGGGATTTACTAAACCTTCCGAACGCCAGGCCAACCTCCCAAGAGTAAAAGTGTGAGTCCAGTCGAGAATGGTGCGATCAGGCAAGCAATTGATGGTGCACGTCGTTGATGGGGAAAAAAACCAATGTTCGCTATACCGGTGGCGATCACAAACATTACCCAGAACATGAGCGCCAATGCCACCCCTGCCAACCCCCCCATTGCCCTATCGTCGACTGAAGAAAGGACACCGGCCAAGATGGAACCGATGAGGACACTCATTTCCATTTTCCCCGGCATCACAACCATTCTTTGATCCAGCCTGCTGCACTTACTCATAGGAACTTCCGTCTTGTTTCTAGGTGGGTTCGTCTGAGAATTTAGGCCAAAAACCAGACGTGCTAAATTTTTTTTGGCGCTCATGCCAATGCGGGAGGCTTAATTGGTGAAGGTTTGATGGGCTTGGCCGGGCCGGGGCCTCCGCCCTTGTTTTCATTTCTGCCGTCGTCAGGGGGATCTCCGTAGCCGTTGTAAAGTGCATCGTTCATTTCACGATTGCGCTGCATCCTGATGACTTCAGCTCCAGTGCAACTGTATCTGCGCCAGAAACGCCTGGCTTCGCACCAGTTCACCAACAACAAAGGGAATCTCAATTTCTCCGCTGCGTGCATCAGGCTTGAAAGAAACGTTTCCCAATCACAGCAGCGGCGATCAACCCACGGTTTCTTTCTCGGTCTACGTACCAAGTCGACCTCCTCGTCCGCCTGTTACGGCCAGCGGTAAATTAGTTGGGATTCATGCTTGAGCCGTACAAGGCTGACCATGCCAATAACGTCGCGCTTGGAGATTCCAAGGCAGCACTTACCATCTCGTCAGCATCTTTGCCACTGCATGTGCGCACAGCCTGCCCGAGGTGTAACAATTGATCGCAAACGCCAGCGATGCGTGCCTTAGTTGAAAACTCGTACGCCTGAGCTTGACCGTAAACCGTAATGGCACCGAAACGGGATTTCAGCATCGCAATAGCTTCCAACTCCGTCTCTGGTACCAGTATCGTTTCACCGTCGCAGAACACCTGGCGCACGCCTTCGAGGGCCTCAATTGCTTCCATGTAACGCGATGGCTCAACGCTTGCCGATACAGACGGGTACTCCGGGTAATCATGACTCATCACGAGCTACTCCTTACTGCTTAGCTTCATCCGGTCTAAGTGGTGATTTTCCAATCAGGCAAACGGGTAAATACTGCGAAACCCATCCAGCGATTTAAGGGCACAGCCCTTGCGCCTGCTTGTGTCGCTCTCTTTTGAAGACTGCCGCAAATTGCTGTCGTATTGAAATATACTTCCCGCCTAGAGTAAAGAAATATGTTTCACAAGTCATTCTCGTCCGCTGGCACGGAGAGCGCACTAGGCGAGCATCTCCCCCAAGGAGTGCTGGCTGAATTAGGAAGGGGTATAAGGACAAGGCGGCACAGACCAGCTCCCTGTTGTTTCACCCGCCACCCAGGCTTTGCCTGAGAGCCGTTGCTCTGATAACCCGCACTTGTTATAAAAAGGGTGACTGCACTTAGCGCCAGTGCAGACAAAAATAATCAACGACCAGGATGCGCCTGTGGCCTTCATTTCCTACGCACAAAATTTCGAAGACATCCGCCTGTGGCGGATTTTCAAGAACATTCAGCACGGCTTTTATATTGATGTCGGCGCAAATGATCCCGTTCGTGATTCTGTCACCAAAGCTTTCTACGATCATGGCTGGAGCGGCATAAACGTCGAGCCTATGCCGAGCTACTACGAAGCTCTCTGTCAGCAACGCCCGAGGGATACGAATCTCCAATGCGTAGCAGGGGAGACCGCCTCAGATCTGACCTTTTACAACGTGCCGGACACAGGCTTTTCGACTCTCGTTGAGTCCCTGGCTCAGTCGTATAAGAATTGTGGCCATGAAGTCTTAGTTCAAAAAGTTGAATCTCGGACTCTCGCCTCGATTTGTGAAGAATACGTCAACGGACGGGACATTTATTTTCTGAAGATAGATGTCGAGGGCCATGAGGAATCAGTGCTTCGCGGCATGGATTTCAAGAAATGGCGGCCTTGGGTTCTCATTATCGAAACGCCCTGGAATCGTGATCAGGCGTGGGAGTCGCTGGTATTAGACGCTGGGTACCACTCCGTTCACTTCGACGGAATCAATACCTACTATTTGGCCGAAGAACGCTTGGGTTTCAAACCAGGCTTTGAGCTCCCACCTTGCAATCTCGATGAATTCCAGTTCTGCAAAGGACACAAATTTAGCCACCCAATTGAGGAAATTGAACAGCAGCTAGGGTCGGCGTTGCACAGAGCCGCAAAGGCTGAGGCTGAGTTACGCGCTATGCAAGGAAGTCGCACTTGGAGAGCAATTCAAAAAATCAAAAAAGCCCTGATGCCGGCGTAACCGGCGTAACTCATTACTTTCACCAGCCGCGCTCACGGACGAAAGATGTCGACCGTGAGCTTTACACTTTGAATATCTGAAATGAATCGATATGGGCGGTAGGAAGGGATGCCGAAAACGCTGCTCGATAAAGAAGCTTGCCACCTCACTTACTACGTCACCGCCTCAGTGCTTCACATTGATTGCGAAGACCAAGACAGGATCAGGCCCGAAGTGTTCATGAGTTAGATTTTCTAAGTGACATCCCTGCCATGGCAGCGTCAACCTGCGACCTGCATCATCTCGTCTTGGATAGCCCCTAGTCAGCACAATCTGGTCGTATACATGGCCTTCTAACCGCTTACGCCAGTAAGGCGTATCCAATCGGTACTCGAAGAGCTTTCGTCCGGCTTTTATGTCGTCGAAATATACAGCCTTCAGTGCGAGCGTCAGTGTGCGCATGTAAGTTTCCCTTTCACATCCAAGAGGTAAGCTCTACCCGTAAGGCGTTGAGATACGCCTTCCTCGCTCAGCTCTCTGGCTCAACAAAGATCGATCGGAAGATCATGATTCCCTGCATCAGCTTTGAATGCTCTGGCGTGGCCTACGCAGACTTTTGTAGGAATGAGTGCTTCATCCAATTCTGCATGGCACATGAACCCCTTTTTATCGAAGGACATGTAGGCCGCTTCAGACGTCGCCATCGGCGATTGATTGGCTATTGAACCCAGACGATAAGCACAACCATGACAAGCTCCTGTAGGGTCGCAGCGAGCCGCCAGCATGACGCCCTGGCATGCGCCGTGTAGTGTAGGGAGGTTAATGCTGTCGAATTTGTCTGGGTTCATCCCCATTTCCGTTATCAGCACAAGATCCGTCATTTCTCGGCAGTTCTCAGCTACAGAATTTGCCATTCCAACGAATTGGGCGAACAGGTCAAGAAGGCCCTCATAGCCTTGCGTTGCAGCATACGACCTGAAGAGCGCCCTGCGCTCCTGAAGATGAGCCTGCGCGACCTTGGAGAGAAAGAGAGCCTGCTCAGGCGTCATGGAGTATTCAGTTACTTCACTCATCGCTTTGCTCATGCAGGTGTTTTTTGCACATCGAAGTTCATCCGTTATGACTGCGTTCGGACGCGATGCAGACTGTAGTTTTACTGCGCGGTGAGCACATCACCTTCCGTTTTCTGAAGGCAAATAGGACTTTCTTGCACCGCCTTCGACAATTTCGACAAAGCCATGCAGTGCTCGTATATCACCGGATAGAACCAGGCTAGCTCCACCGTATCTTCGAACAGTCGAGGTATGGTTGTCCCATACCTTCCGCGCCCTGAAGCCTCGCTTGTCGCAAGTTCAAAAACGGCATTGAAAGCTTTTCTTTTCGCGCGACGTTGTGCATCGGCCAACCCCAAAACGGCTAGGTAACGCACCTCCATCCAATGGAGCCGAGCTGAAAGAGCTATTTGGAAGGGATGCCTCCTTGACGCACCGTGACGAGTGAAATGAGGCAGTAAACATGGTTCACCCATGGCCACGTTTTCCCATTCGTAAAAAAAGCCATGATCGACGCACTGTTCAATGCAAGGAGGCCCTGCAACATCGACCCATTCTGCTGAAGAGAGCCATTGACGAAACTCGCAAACCGTTTGATGCGCTCGCTGATTTAGGAAATCGATACATGCCAAATCATCGTCTACATCGATCTCTCGCAGTACCCGTGCAACATGATCGTGCTGTGTACCTGTACGCGGCGCGAAAGTACGCCAATTCTCCTCAAGGAGAACCGCGCTTTTGATGTCTGCGGTGATGCCGTAGAAATCCGGCCCACCCACACTGGCTTCACTCACGTACCGCCAGTAAAGAGAGCCCAGCTGTGGATGATGAGCCGTCACAACCACGCCAGTGCGGGCTCGAAAATTGCCACATGCAAATTCAAATTCCATTCCACTGCTTCCCACTATTTACGATGTCAGCCACGCCAGCATTCACAAGAACCGGCGTCGGGGACAAATCAACTTTGTTGAGCCACTTTGGCGCTAATCAAACGAACATCAGACCCGATGGCCTCCAAGTAAAAATTCATCTGATCAGGGTCAGCCGGTGTGGGAGCTATCTTCTTATTGGCGATTGACGGCAGCGCGCGTGAGAGGACGAGGTTGGACTCGTACAGGAAGCGCGATGCCCTATCCCCCTTTTCTGACAAGTATTCGGGTGAGCCTGTCTTGCCCGCTTGAAGCCAGGGCATTAGGTTGTCATCGAATGGGCATAAGAAAGTTAACAACTGCCTGGCACGGGTCATCCCTACGTAGAACAAACGCCGCTCGTCCTCAACCCTCGCGGCTTCTCCAGCTTCGTTCACAGCCGCTTTGCGTGGCTTGTGTGGGAAGTGCCCTTCTGCAAGACCTATCATGAAAACACACGGCCACTCCAATCCCTTTGAGCGGTGAATGGACGTGAAAAGGATTGCAATAGTCGAGGATTTAGCTTTGTCGGAAAACGACCGGAGGTCGGCCATATGCCCAATGAATTTGGCAAGCCCCGCCCCTTCTTGCCAAGTGTCGATGTAGGCGACGAACGCATCGATTACCGCCATCCTGTCTTCGAAGTCTTCAACCGACTTTGCGAGTTTCTGAAGAGAGTCTACCAACGCCAGCTCGCGCATCAGTTCACGTACGAGGTTAGCGGGCTCAGGCTTCGTTTTTTCTTTCGCCAGCGCCCTCACCGCCCGCCAGAGACGTCCGCGACGAATGACTGCCTCAGAGAGATGACTGACCATCCCGGTAAGATTGCCTGCAACGAATGTTGTAAACCCTTCTATTCCATCAGGCTGCACCAGCACGCAACGCGCCAGCTCGTTTGCCATATCCCAAGTCAATCCAAGGCTTGGAATATTCAGCATTTCGCGGATCGTGCTAATACTTCCGAAATCAGGGTCGCCCTGATACGGCTTACTGGCTAACTGGCCAGACGCAAGCTGCATCCAAGATAAAAGCCCTTTTACTGATGAGTTTTCGAGAACTGAGTGTTTTTCGCCTCCTTCCAAACGGAAGGGGATACCGGCCCTAAGGAGAGCAAACTGAGAAGAGCCAGTGCGAGCGTACGTCCGGAATAATACGGCTATATCAGAGAGTGGACGACCAGCTGCAATTTGATCTTCGATCAACTTCAAAAGGTTTGAAGCTTGGGTGTCTTCCCACTCGATCTTGATCTGCGTATTCGGAGTCGAATGGGCGGAGATGCAAAGCTTCGCGGCCCGATTTACGTTGTGTGTTATGACATAGTTAGCCGCGCAAGAGAGTATGTGGCCATACCTGAAAGTCCTCGTCAGCTTGTACGTGATAGCGCCGGGGAAGTCCCTGTAGAAGCCAACCAAAATGTAAGAGGGCTTGGCTCCTCTCCACGTGTAGATGCACTGATCATCGTCGCCGACAGACATTACGCGCGCCCGACGACCCGCAACAAACCTGACGAGGGCTTGCTGGGATTCGCAGATGTCCTGGTACTCGTCAACAATCATGTGCTGGTATCGATTTGCGACGTACTCAGCGGCCTCGGGGTTCTTTTCCATGGCGACAACCGGATCATAAATCAGGTCAGAAAAAAACCGAACGCCAGCCTTTTCTCTTGCGCGCTCATACTGCTTATAGGCTTCAACGAACCATTGATATTGCGCGTCCCATGATCCTAAGCCCCAGACAGCCTCAGGGGTTTCAAGATCGCTTTTGACCCTATCGATAAACGTCATGAAGACGTCTGCGATCATCATCGGATATCGATAGCCCAAACGTTTGCAGAAGGGCTCAATTACGCTAGCCGCGAATTTTCTTGCTCTTTGTACGTTCCCAACAAATTCCCAGGCGGGCAGGAACTCACCCTTGACCAGCCAGCGCAGTGTATAAGTACCAAGACCATGAAATGTCACTGAGTCCGGGGCATTGCGGGAGCCGAGGCGTTTTGCAACTTTTTCCCCAAATTCCGCTGAGGCACCGGTATTGAACATCACAGCGATTATTTGCTGATGTTTTACGCGATGCGCCTCAACCAGATAAGCAATTCGCTCGATCATGGTCGTGCTTTTACCAGAGCCCGCTACAGCCAAAACGTTTGCATGCTTCTCGACAGAATGCAGAACAATCCGCTTTTGTTCTTCTGATAACGCCATAGCTACTCCAGAGGGTACTTGTTCCCAAGGTATGGGCGGGGCGCACATTTGGACTGCTCGAAAGCCTGTGGGAAGCCTTCATGTGTTCTGAGAAAAACGATTGCCTCTTGCCCGGTTAACACTGTGTCAGAAGTGGACATTTTCACAGTAACTTCGCCCGCATCGACAAGAAGTTGGCCTGCGTCGCTGGACACGATTAACCGGCCGTAGGCACCCCATGAAAGCTCATAAATCCCAGTGCTTTGAGCCATGGCATCTCTCTTTGATCGATGCACCGATACGACTAGATGAACAGTGATATCGCCGTCAGTGAAATTGCAGGTGGAACTCCAGAACATAAATCACCGGCTTGATTAATGACGCCTGAAACCATGATTTGTCTCAAGATTGGAACCCATAGCCCGACATACATTGGGCACTTTATGCCGTCAAGGCCGAATTCCGACTATAGTCGGTCGCTATCGTCGACCTTGCCTAGGAAAATTGTTCCTTTTCGTCAGGCGTTTACGGTATCCAAACTCATAACCTTGCATTTGGAAAAGCAATGAGACAACTGCGTAAAACGCGGAAACTCTCACAGGCTACTCTGGCCTTGGAGGCTGGGTTAGACCGCACCTATATCTCACTTCTGGAGTTAGGTCAGCGATCCCCAACCCTAGATACCCTCATGCTTTTGTGCCCTGTTCTAGGTGTTACTCTCACAGAAATCGCTTCTAAAACTCAGGATATTCAGGCTGACCTTGAGCACCAAGATCAATAACACGACACCAGTAGGGATAGCCGAAAATACGTAACAAGGTGCCGAACTGAACTATTGGGCGTAGTTAGCGCAAATTGCCGAAGCTTGTACGCCCGTCCACGGATCTTCTTTTTCTAGCGATAAAACCCTAGCCGCGCAGTTCCAGGTTGTCATGTCCTGTCCCGGATATGATTCATCAAGATTCACTTCATGTGAATAACCATTGAAATTACAACCGCCACTCACAATCCTCTTACCGACGGGACAACTCACAGTTGTCATGACTAATGTCGGCAGAGGCCAGCCGGTGATGAAAGTGTATGTTTGCACCCACTCGGCATTACTAATTCCAAGCAGGTTCCACACACCCGACTGACAGGACAAGGGGAGGCCTGTCGGTGTAATAGCCTCTGTGCCAACGCCAGAACACGGTGTTCCTGGCGTTGCAATTCTTGAACTTAAAGCGGGCGGCCCACCGAGGGACACTGAGTCCGCGCCTGATGCCGAAACGCATAACAAAAGCGCTGTGAGAAAGCCAATTTTTCTGATCATGTGCAGACTCATTTACACAAAGTTTCGGTTTTAACCAGGCCACATGCCTGATTGTTCACGGCGCGCCAGCCGAGCCCTTGAACCCAAACAGCCAGTCGCGGGACAAAGGTAGTAGCAGTCTCGTCTGCATACGCATAGAACCCACCGATACTTGAGCCCACTCCCGAATCGCAGGCCGCCGCCACCGATACGTAGATTTTTGCAACCTTGGGCGCAAGGCAAGATGGTTTAGGGATTGCCGTCCCCGCCTGAACGACATCAATGCTCATGTCCATTCCCGCCACTACCATCAACGGTGGCTGGACACTTGACGAACCCAAAATGGTGGGAACACCAGCGCCGCTATAACGCTGATATGCCAATGCACTTCCCTGATCATCCCTGAGGTTGATCTGGCCGCTGTAACTACTTTGGCCATACACATTCCAATGCCAATCAGTTTCTGCTGCCTGAACAACCGGGGCGGATGAGATCAGCAGCAAAGCTACAATCCAGGATTTCATTACTTGCCACCACTCTGTTGCTGTGGGCACTTTTGTAAAAATGAAGCTTTCTTGTGGTCAGGCATTTTTGCGTACTTTTCGAGTGGTTTTTTGCACTCGTCCAATCCTTGCCCCATAGGATCACTCAGGCAGACAAGCATTTGACATGCGTCACCAGCATCTCCACCTAGGATCTGGGACGGATCTAGTCCAGTAGAAGGTGGAGTTAACCCTTCGGCGTTAACGCCAGAAACAAAAAGTGCTGCAAGAAATGCAGCTTTAGTGCAGCGGAGACGTTGCATAGCTTCACCGTAAAATTGAAGATCACTTAGGGCTTGCACCTGCAAGCCACCGGGCAACACTTGCCTCGACCTTGTGAGCAGCTTTATACACCTTGATTGCATACTGCTTTTGTCGAGCGATCTGCTCAGGTTTTTTGGGTGACTCGCCAGTGTGATAGCACCCGACCCCATCCCAAAATGACCCATTGAATTTGTTCAAGCATCGCCTGAGGATCCAGCCTGCCGTCCAAAGGTTTTTACAGGTGTCATTCTTCAGCTGCTCAGCATCAATGCCGATCTCTTTGGTTTTTTCGAGCCAGCTTGAGTTGATTTGAGCGGCTCCATAGTCGTAGCTGCCGTTCTTGTTCAGATTGGCCATACCCTTCCGGCCGCCCTCTACATACAGGATTCCACCGAGCAACGAGGGCTGTATCTGATAGGCAGATACGACCACCGAAAAGCAGTGCCTCGGGACTTCGTCATGCAGAATGGCAGGTGGTAGGTCTATCATATTAGTCCATTATACCAGAGGAATGAGATTCGGGTGATTTCAACCACCTTTGACCAGCGACCAGTAATGCCGACTGAAAATGTCATTGACCACGACAGTTGGCGGGTTGACTGCCGGGTGACCGAGGCCTAACTCCACGAGCTCAACATTGATAGGCGCTTGGCGGTACCACAAAACAGCCGCCCAGACGTCATAGCCGGAAACTTTCTCAAGCGGGATATAAAAATCAATGAGCATACCTTTGAGGCGGTATTGCTCTGACCAGGCTTTAAACCCATCGACATCCTGAACAATGACATTTGCGAGCCGGATAACGCGCTTGAGCTGCTTACCCTGGTCGTAGTAGGCAACGATCATCATGTTGCCAACTACCTTCTCGATGCTGCCGGAAAAGCGTTGCGGTTGAAGGGGTTTTTCCGATTGAGAATCAAGAAAAGCTCGCGTCGACCAAACCAGCGCGTAGTAAACGTTCGATACCTTTTCTCGTGCAGTGAAAAGGCCTGTGTCTTTGCCAAAGGAACTGTCCGCGACCGTCCATAGGAGAGCAAAACAGAACGCCAAGCCAGTAACGCTCGCAGTCAAGCTAGCAAGGAGGGCCTGACCCGGATTTTCATATCGCCATTGAGACCACGCATCAAAGACAGCGTGGATACGGTCAGATATGCGGGCGAGTACGGCCGAACCCGAGGTGCTTTGCACCCTATCCTCAGGCTTGGCAAAAACGCTAAGCAGGTTTTCAACAGACGCCCTCACCTCATCAAGCCGATCCTGATCCATAGAGACCTCAGTAGCTTTTGAATGAGAGCGTGAGTGGAGCACCGCCAAGATCCAAGCTCACACCTGCGGTCGAAATCTTAGTAATAACGGGATTAATTGGCTGCCCGTTAAGACCCATTACAGACAACGAAAGCATCGGTTCACGAATTGCATAAAAGTGACCATTGATGAAAGCACCATTGCTGGTGATGCCGCTCACACGTGGGTTGTAGCGCGTGAAGAAATCCATGGTTGGGGTCACAACCTTCTTCTGCTCGACTTCTTTGGTTTCAATGACCGGCTCAGGCAAGCTGAAAGCATCTTCAATAAGTTGATCATTCGAAACCGAAGCAGGAAGTGCTGCTGTTGTCGAAGATTGAACGATTGAAAGAGCAACAAGCTTTTGGGCGTTCGCAGAAATAATTGCGGAAGATTGAATTGCCTGTTCGCCATACACAGCTTGGGAACCCATTCGCACAGTTGCTTCTTTCAAGTAGGTGCTCGCGATCCAGGCGAAAAATAACGCACCGACAACAATACCGGTTTTTAAAAACTCGGGGGAAAGATCGATATCAAAGTTAATTCTTTTCATTATTAGATGGCGTCCTTCTTAATATCGGAATCCAGTCGAACCCTTAGGCAGAAATCAGAAACACGCGCTGTAGGTTTTTTTGATTCACGGTCATACGTAATTTCAACACTGCCCAATTCGATGTCATTACGTTTTGCAAGTTGTTGAAGCCCAACCCGCAACGCTGTCATATTTGTAGCAGTTAAATCAAGCGGCCCTCCTGCGTTGCCGAGACAAACTCTTTGCAACCCCACAGACAATCCATTGAAAAGTACGGCTTCGCCGCTGATTTGTTTAATAGTATCGACATCGCTGATGAGCCCATGTTGATCAAGATTGACTACTCTAAACAATGAAAGCAGATCCTTGACGTCAGAAGCGCTAACGAAACGGTTTTTCCACTGCTCATTGACCGGTAACAAGGCTTGATACGCAGCTTTCCATTCAATGAGCATTTCGTTAGCAGCAATCTGCTTTGTAGTTACACCTTTAAGTTTTTCCCATGCTGGAAAACTTTGAGATAGGAACACGAAACTGATAACGGCCGAGCCGAAGAGGGTTAGGTATTTAGTTTGCAGCATTGCTCGCCCCTCCCAAAGTGTATTTCCAATAAGCTACCTGTGTCGGCCCTACTTTAACCATCTCATCCGTATGATCAACCAAACGGACAGTCATACCAGTTTTATTATTCAACATGGCAACAACGGGCTCTGCTTGATCGCGCGCTGAAAGGTCACTTTCTTTAGGAAGAGAAATTTCTATATGAAACTGGTCAACAGCCATGTTACCGACATCCATTGACCCTTGAGAAGAAGCTTGAAGCCTGATATCAGCCGGGGAGAAGAATTTGACACTGCGAACAAGCACGCCAGGAAGCGTGGCAACCTGGGATAAAAATGCATCCTCTTGTCGAAGCCGATCCAAATGCTCAGGCTGCTTGTTCAGAAGTTCCTGGCGATATCGGAGCTGATCCAATGACTGTGCACTATTTTCGTACGCAGATTCGTAGCCGGCTATTTCCGCCTTGAATTCATGGCGAGCAGTGTTGAGTTTGCCGTAACCAAGACCAACAACGACGGCGTACACAGCCACGGCGAAGCCGAGTAAGCCTAAGGCAGGAACAAAGCCATATGACTCATCATTACCTTGTTTACGGAGTTGAATACGACGCTCAACCAAACGCTTAAATGGTTCTTCTCCAACTTGACGGAAGCGATCCATTGCCGTGATGTCACTTAGCGGAGGATCAGGCAATGGTGAGCACCAGTGCACATCGTGCAGAGGGTGCTTTTCAAAAACTTCTCTTAGAACCGCTTCTAACTGGAAGGGACTTCCGTCCCATCTATTTTCAATCACATTGTCCAGACGTGAATCAGTGAAAATAAACACTTCCAGGTTGATCAAACCATGGACGATTGGGGCCCCCCCAATAACGATTGTGTTGTGCTTAAGCGCTAAGCCGTAGGCAAGGTAGTGATCGGCAATAAGGGCAACTTTGCCATTATAGTTAGCAGCATTTTCTACAGCATCACGCTTTATAGCCAAATAAAGCTGCTTGCGGCTTCTATCAAATAAGCGAGATTTGGAAGCAGACCTGGGATTTTGCTGGATAAATTCAGCATCTCCGTTCTCGTCTACTGTAGACGTAACATCTTCTAAAGATTCGCGATCTACAGAAGCGTAAACCAGATCACCACCAATGAGAATTAGTTCACGGCTATTATCGAGAATGTATTGATCGAAATCATTCGGGGAAGATACGAACTTCATAATTTGGCCTTTAGCTATTTTGCAGGTGCGCGGTTAGTACTGACCCGAGCACTGTATAAACCATGGATAATGGGGCCGCCACAGCAACACCAGTAAGAATTAGGCCAATCGTATTGAGCGTCTCAATTGTCTTTTGTATTTTTTCCCGACCATCTTCAATCATGACCACACCATACTCACGCATAGGCTCTGTAACGCTACCAGTTTGGTGAGCTTGACGAAACGCCAAACGTATATAAGGAGGCCAAAGTACTGAGCTTGCCCGTGGGTCAGAAACATCCCTTCGTTGGTTGTCAGACGCCTTTAGAAGTCCATGCTGACCCATGTCTCTACCAAATGCTCGCAGACCTGACTGCAAAGGTTCAGGAAGTGTTTTAACAACGTGTTTAATTTGCTCATCCATAGGCAAGCCAGCGGAAGATACAATTTCAAAGTAACGCGCGGTTATACCGAACTTCAACAGCGAATATGCATAACCAACCCCTTTAACTTTCAGGAGCTGTGTGATTAGAAAGTTTGACGCCTTCCTGCGGTTCTCCTCTCTTGACAGATATGCAGAAACACCCAAAACAATGATTGAAAAAACGGCCAGTAATGCCAACCACCAGTTAAGGATAAATGCATTGGTATGCAAAGCCATGGAGACTACCGCTGGCGGCGAGTATCTATTTGGCAAACCATGGCGAATGGAATCGTAGAGCTGTGGAACGAGGAATAGATAGAAGGACAGGCCAATGCCGATTGCCGTAACCATGAGCCCGAAAGGTGTTCTCAAACCACGCAGCACTTTGTTTATTGATTCTTGGGTTTTGCTGGTCTGCCAAATTTGGTCGAAAACGTTATCAAGGCTACCAGCCTCTTCGCCCGCGATAATAGCAGGCATGACATTTTGTGGAAATACAGACTCCAAAGCCAAGGAAATAGAGATGCCGGATGTGTTAATTTTTTTAGCACCGGCATAAAGGATACTTTTGAATCGAGGCAGCATATTACCTGCTTCAATCATAACCTCAGCGGCCGACAAGTTTCCCGCTTTATAGAGGTTACGAAAAATAAAACTAACCTCCATCAGCTCACGATTAGTCCTGATAACCTTATTATTCTTGGTTTTCATCAGACTTTCACCGTCTTGATATCAATTCGCCCAGAAACAAAATGCTTGAAAGCGGAGTCAAACATTTTGTATGGCGTCATTTCCTGTACCTTCAAAAGGTCTCTAGGATCATTCGCGACCAATAGATTTTTAATTTCTGGTGTGAACAGTAAAAGTCCATGAACCGGAATCATGCTTGAATACCCATCAATACATGAATTGCATCCCTTGGGATCAGCGACCCTGTGATACTTGGGCAATGTGTCGCGGCTGAAATTGGTTATGCCCTTCTGTCGAGCATACGCCTCCAGATCCGAAATATTGGATTCGTCAAATTCAGTCATAACGCTACAAACCTCGCAAACACAAGGGAGAAGCCGTTGAGCTAAAACTGCTTCGAGCGCTGTCACGAGATCGTAAAGCATTCCAGGAGGAATATAGTTCGCGACCGTTTTATAACCCGTAACCGGATCATTAGCGTGAATAGTGGAAAGCACGAGGTGACCAGAGTTAGCTGCGCGAGAGCAAGTAATAGCCTCGTTAGCCCCCAAAACCTCACCAATATAGACTAAGTCCGGATCGTGGCGAAGAACAGCACGCATGGCAGCCGTGAATTCATTATCACCAGGTTTGAATGCTTCGCGATATATATGTTTACTAACATCGACATGAGCCACGCCCTTGAGCAATCGTTCAACAGGATTCTCAAGGCTTAAGCGTTTTTTCTTAATACCCCAGTAGCGCTCATGCTCAGTAATGACCCCAGCAATGGTTGTCGATTTGCCGGAGTTCGTGGGCCCGCAGACCAATATCAACCCCTGGGGTAGAACAGCCAACCTTTGTAGTTCGCTAATAATATCCTTATCAATATTCAAGGATTCTAAAGAGATATCCTTAATTTCACGCGGAAGTACACGAATCGATACAGAAACATAATCGTCGCTCACGCCTGAGTTTACAACTGGAATGAAACTAAGACGTAGAAACGCGGTGCCGCTTTTCCCTTTGAAAGTAGCACTTCCGTTTAGTGGGTGTAACACACGCCCACTACTCGGGTTCGCTTTCGACCTTTGGCCGAGGATGTTGACCAGCGCAATTCGTGTCGAGGAATCAATTGTAAACACCTGACGCAACATCTGATTGTTTCGGAAATAGATTAATCCGGAACCATCTTCCTGGTGAGGCTTTATCCAAATATCGTTAACCCCTTGGTGCATGGCCAAGTTTAAGTAGCCAATCAGTCTGTTAATCAGCGGATCAGATTCTCCTTCTCGCTGATAAATGATTTGTTGGTTGTCCCCTTCAGCACCGATTTCAGATCCACTATCCATGGTATGGGATAAACCCATCATCATATTGTTGGAAGCAATCCCATACACTATGGTGTCAGTGTTAACGCTTTCGGCAATTAATGCTTTAAATATAGGGCAGGCTTTGATTTGAGCTCTGTTCCGTGCCCTGAACTCAGTGAGTTTGGAAATATCACCGAACAACAAAATAGTTTGGCGACCTTCAGCCAATACAGGAAGCATGTTCTTTCGCGAACATTCATCACTAATGACGTATTTGTCTCCAGCCATAATCGGATGAAGATGCAATGTATCAGTAGGGTTTCCTACAAATAGGAATCGCTGTTGAATTGCCATGATTTCATCGTAACGGGCTACGATAGGCGGACACGCGTCTTTCAGCCAGTCCAGAGTTTTAACAGTGGCCGGCTTTTCAGCCAGGCGAGCCTCAACGTCCTCTGAAGACATAATGTCCAAAGCAACCACGATTTCGCCTACTTTATTGCTGGACAGCGAAACACAACGATCCGCGTGCACCTGGATCTCTTTGGAAGGATCAGTCAGGCCCCATTTCTTTATGAGAAGCTCACCGGCGGTACTAACTTTTGCATTCATTTTTCACTCCAAGCGAGCTTCTTCAGCAAGACGTACAATTTGACCAGAACTTTGCAGGACACCAGTTCTGTTTACTAAAGCAATATGATCTTCGGAGATCTGGTTTAATGCTATTGGGATCCCCCAATAGTTAAAAAAATCGTCACAAGACAATGGTATGCCTTGAAATACAAAGTTACCTTGGCAATTAGCGGCCGTTCCTGTGTAGCCAACAATCCCAGCCAGGCTAACCACTGATCCACTTGCGAGAGTTGTAAATTTTCTATCATCACTGTAACGGCGAAGAAACTTTTGCAGAGTCCTCTGCATGCGTTGCTTCTCCGCAACAATCAACTCCGCTTTATCTGAGCGGGTTTCGATCTTCAGCCATAGGCTATTACTATTTCCACACCAGGATTGAGCGGTATAAAAATCACCCGTTCCGCACTGGTTATAACTTGCACCTAAATAATCGCTTTTGCCCAAGTACGACTTGGGCGACTCAAACCAGAGTGCAACTCGATTGAACTTCCATACGGAATCGCTGATACCTGATGACGTTTCAAATTGAATCACATCATTTACATGTAGATTGAGATATTCAAAGCCCGGCCTCGACGCAACGAGATCCGGGCTTATCAAACCTTGTGCGGGGTTTTCAAAGTAGAATTGCTTTACTCCGTCGCCCAAAGCATGGATATGGTAGGCAATATTCTGCGACCGATAATAATCAAAACGTTCCTGCACATGGCTAATGGCAGAATCGAGTGTCGAGAACATTGCCAATCCGATGGCGATTAGAAGAAAAGCAAACACTTGTAAGTCTCCTTACGGCGTAGTGATCATTTTGACCACGTGCTTACCGTTACCATCCGCAGCGGTATAGCGGAGGTTGCCTGTTGTTACCGCTTGGCTTGAGTCGAACTCGATGCCAAAGTCCTGAGCCAGTTGCTGCAATGTATCCGACGGCACAACATCAAATTGAAGACAGATTTTGCCTACGGTTGCGCAGGAGGCTTGGAAAGTAACAGGGAAGTTCACCACTGCATAAGAGCCAGGAGACGAACCGCTTGGCCGTGTAATTACAGTTACATCGGTATCCAAAGGCCGCGCGTTCAAGCTTTTGTACTTCGACAAGTACGCTGAATTCACTGCGTCTTCACCCACGACAATTACGTCCATCATTGTCAGGCCCGGTTTGGTAATCGGGTTGGACAGCGCGTTGGTTCCCGTTCCGAGCTGAGCATGCATGATGCCGATGGCGGAAGCGGTTGCTTTTGCGAAAGACCGCATAGCCTTCGCATTGGCTGGATCAGCCGTACCCTTGAATGGGTTTGCTACCATGATCAGCAAAATGCCGAGAATCACTACGACGACCATCAATTCGATGAGCGTAAAGCCCTTCTGCTTTTGACGTTGTTTCAGTTTGCTCACTAAAAGCATGGTCTTTCTCCTTAAAAGGTAATAACTAGATCTGATGCAATTACGCCAGTTGGTGGAGCTGCGGCTGTAAGATTCTTGTTAATCCGTAGAGCCGAATAGTGTGGAGGAATCCCAGCACTCGCGGTTCCCGTCGCAGCGGGGTCATAGTCCTGGCAATACTCAATAGACCCCCCCCAAGCGGTAGTGCCGAATTCTTCTTTACTCAAGCCTATGGAATCCAAAATATTCACGTTCACAGCGTCAAGTCGGTACCAGCCGTTATGACACCCCATGTTTGTAACAGGGTTTCTTCCAATCAGGTTTGGCGCTCCTGAGTTGGTTGGCAGTGGATAAAAATTCTGGGCGCTATTTGCAGCGGCCATTCTTAGCCTGGCGTTGAATTCGCTACTCAATTTGTCACGCAAGGTGTTTGTCCGGGCAATAGTCATACTCAGCATCTGTTTTTGTTCTGGCAGCGTGCTGATTACAACACCAGCATAATCCGTCCCGGATGGTGTCCACGTTGGGAACGTGGCCGCATTAAATACACCAGAGTCCCCTGGCACGGAGGCATTGCAGCTATCGCTCATGCCACAGGCGGACTGATAAATCACTCCAACGTCATAGGTCAGTGTTACTTGGGTACCAGTTTGAAAGTAGTACGGCATCGTATAGAGCAACCCCGGAACCACTTGGTAAACCCGTAGATTCCGATTGACCGAGCCATCATCATTTATCGAACCTACTTCGATACCGGTATTGCGCATTTCAAGAGCCAACGCCTGCCCCGCTGGGGTTGCATCATTTGGATTGAAAACTGCGCTATTCAGGCCATTCCCGGAATAGGGTAATGGCAACCTTCCGTTATTCGTGTTTCTTGAGAAATTCGTCAACGCAGAAGATATCCGCTGCACCGCAAGAGAGTTGCGATCACGGTTCTCCATGGTTCTTAGTTGCAAGAACTGTGACAAGAACGGTGCGGTCGCAATCATTATCACGCCAAAAATAACCACGGTGACCATCAACTCAATGAGTGTAAAGCCTTGACTTCTCTTTCTCACTTTACACCTATTTGTTTATTCTTAGCGTGAGCGCGAGATAGTACGTACTGACAGCATCCTTATGCGTTTTCTTACCCATCAAACCGGATAAGAAGTTACCTTCAGCGTTGTAGCCGGGAATGCCTGAGCCGGAACTTTCGTTCGATTCACTTACTTGACCGCCCAGAATGATCATGTCCCCGTCACGCATCAACACTTCGCCAGAAAAGTTACTGTCTCGTATTTTCGGAATCGGAGATGGAATTTGTTCTGTCTTTCCATCAGAACCGGTAATGAACTGCACGGACTGAAAAACGCCAGTTTGAATTGACTGGGTAAATGTAATTGGCGACCGGACAGTCTGCTCTTCAGCGTCATAAGTAGGGACGATCCTGAGCAGTGCACCTGTTTTGAAAGGAACAAGTTGGTTTGTTGTGCCCACCAACGCGCCACCTGATGCGCCCGAAGATGTGTTCTGGACGATCTGGTTGTAGTACTGGGTTTCGTATTGGGCGAATTCGCCGGGGACACCGTTGGTTGTGACCAAGCGTGGCTTCTGCTTAACCGTGAAATTGCCGTTCGCTTCAAGGTAAGCTAAGAAAACCTGTGCCGGGGTGCCCGTTAACTTTTGCAACCCGAGGAAAGTATTACCAATGACACCTTGGTCACCAGGTGTAACAGCCGGTGGATTGCCCGTCGAAGGTGGGGAAACAGTTACGCCACCCAAGGCATTGTTATTCACAACCATGCCATATTTGCCACCAGCGAAGGTCGCAAAAGCTTGAAGATCGAGGCCTTCGCTCTTATCTCTGGTTGTAGAGACCATGATAAGCATGCCCTCGTACACCATTACTGCACCGTTGTCGTTTTTGATGCCCTTGATTATCTCATCGACTTGCGACATTACCCAGTGCGGTGCTTGAACCGTAATCGCGCCGGTATCTGGGTTGGTGCTGTAATTGCCGATTGTCTGCTCAGCGCACAGTTCCTGGTTGGAGCTGGAACCGGCAGCAGGCGTTTGTGCATTTGCAGTCATCAGGTTCATTGATGGAGGCATCGTCCCACCCATAGATCCGGCTAACTCGGGCGGGAGCGGCGGCAGACTCGAACCGACGCTTACAGGCGCAACGCTAGAAGTGGTTGGGATGCATTGCTTGAGAATGCTGGACAATTGCTTGTCCAAGTTTTCCCAGAACTTACCCTCGATCTCGATTTTTCCGGAGCCCGTATCCACGCCCGTTGATACGCCGCCAACAAGATTTGAGTTTGTGCCGCCGCTACCCCCCATCCCACTGCCACTGCCACCTGATGACGTGCCGCTACTGCCACTGCTACCAGAAGAAGAACCCACGTTCCCCGAAATAGTGCCGTTCTTGTAGGAAGTTTTCCGCGCGCCAAGCTTCAGGTACCAGGTGCGCGAACGCATCGGCACTACGGCGACAAACTGGCCTTCATCGTTGATCACATAATCCAGTCCCATTGGAGTGAACAACAAGCGCATTGCTGTATCGCCGTCGACATTGGACACGCCAAAACCGGTGTACGTATAGCTTTCCAACGGCAGCGAGGACATCACATTGACGCCTTTACTGCGCAGCATCTCAGCCAATGCGCGGCCGGTGATCCCGGCGCTATCCTTCGCTACAGGCAACGTCAGCCGAATATTTTTCAACCACTGGTGTTTAGGGATCTTTACTGGCTCTCCAGCCATTGGGATATCGCTGATCCGTACACGCTCACTCGCAGGAGCGTTCATCTTGGCCTTGAGCTCTTCGATTTCGTTATTGAACTCTTTGGCCTTGCCCGAATTACCGTCGATGTGAGTTGTGCATCCCGTAGCGACAACAAACGCGAATGACAAGGTAAAAATACAAATTCGCCGCATCATTTACGTTTCCCCTCTAAAACATAGATTTTTCGTTCAGCAGTATTCACGTCAGCAACTACTGTCGGGTTATAAAGAAGAAGTTTAGTGACCGCTTCTGCAAAAGTTTTCCCTGTGACGGTATAACTACTTTTAAGCATGTAGTCGTACTCATCATTCCAAGACGGTTCAAGCCAACCATTTTCTTTGCTCAGTCTTTCGATGTTTGCGCGAAGCGAGCCGGACTGTACGTTCAATGAAACCAGACTGGGGGCTTTGCTAATAACAGGGGCCGCGACAACCGACGCGGGTTGTTTTTGCGGGGTGAATACCTTTGACTGCGCCGGAACAGACACTGCGACAGTAGCTTCACTGTTACCCGAAGCCAATAAGACAGCGGTATTAGCCGGTTTATTGATTTTTGCCGTTTGCAATACTGGAGTTGGGGCTTTAACCGGCTCTGGTATGACTTTAATCGCCTTTGAAGCGGCGAATGTATTCCGTCCCTTCGAGAGCATTACGGTGTTTTGATACCAATCGATATGAAACTTTAAACCATTGCGGTCGCCAATCTGCCGTAAGACTTCAGGCATAGATTTGTTCCCTGTGAAACTGATTGTCACAGGAATATCTGACTTCTCTAAACCTTTCTCCTTGTACAACTGCCATCCAGACGGAAGCACCATCATCATCGCTTCAGCAAAAGGAACATCATCGGCAAAGCCGTCTACCGGCGCAGTTTTGCTCGGGCCAGTTTGGGTAACGGATTGATAGGCAAGATCAACTACAAGTTCAGCATTCTCATACCGCCGCTGCTGCGGAACTAAACCAGGTTCAGGATTCTTAAAGGTGGCTGCACCTTTCTTTTCATACGGTTGAAATTGGCCCATCGAAGTATTTTCACTCCCGTAAGGAGTGGTGCCTTCAATTTCAAATCCTGCTGAAGCAAGCCCCGGAAAAGCGAAGACTGAAGCGGCAACAATTAGCCCGCGCGCAGTATGAATGGACATAGTTCTCCAGTGAAATGCACGCTTCATTTCGTCGATCCCACTTCCAAATACTTGATTACTACTTGGCGCAGGTTTGGGTTGATTCGAATATCAGCCACTTTTCCAGCTTGAAAACCGGCATCCGCAAGCCACTCGGCAGGGGGTCTGCGCTGTTCAGTCATGCTGATAATTTTTGGCGTTGATGGCCTAGCCCCTAGGATTATTGGTTTTGGCCATCCAATGACATCCATGAGCGATGTAACAAACATCTCTAGCTCACCGTTGAAACCATTTTCAAGCAGCAGTGGTTCCCGCATTTCAGGTGGCAGGCGATTGAGATCAACCTTGTACTCTTCAGTAACTCGATTAATTTTCCTGGCGGCTGTTGAAGAGAGCGCGGCTTGTTCGTTCGACCTAGCCGTCCGCATAGCAGCATCCCGGAGCGCCGTCACAGCCGGATCATTTTCCGACATCAATGGCTGTTCGGCGCCCTTCCCCACGCACGCTCCGAGAAACGCCACAGAGCACAGAATCAGAGCTTTCGGTAGTGATCGCATTGGTTTACTTCGGTATCGATATATTATGCCGATGTTATCAGCCCACCAAAGCTTGTCAACAAATGCGCAGGTGTTGCGTGTTTTTTCAGCAGATTAACACGAAAAAGGCCCCAAAAATGGGGCCTCGACGGTCGATGATGCTTAGCGGAGATTCACCGAGGAGTCAACCGAGAATACCGCTTTTCAGCTGAATATGACTCCGCTTCTGAATAGTTATTCGGAAGGAGATTAAAGTCAGCAGGGTTGCATTCGACCAAACCTGCTTTGTGAGCACCCGCCTCGATTACGGTTGTCGACGAAAGAAAAGCACTCTCCTCAGGCTCGGCCATCATTTGGCTGCGATAGACTTCCAACATTTCAAGGTAGGGATCATCAGTTGATTCTAGGTTTGCCACCTGGGACGAGAAATGTCGGTTCAACTCATACTGCCTTGCAAGTGCAGCAGTGAGCTCTTCCTCGCCGCCCCAACGATCAGATCTCACAGCGCCACCAACCAAACGCTTCACCTCGGCGTCTAAGCGCTGAACATTGCTCAAGGATTTGTCCATGTGGTACTCACGAAGTGAGTAGAGATCTCTGATTGAGCGGCCCAAGAAAACAGGATCTGGGGAGATGTGCAGGCTGAGCTTTCTCTCTGCGATGGCGAGTAGCTCGCCGCCTGTCATCGGGTGGATTGCAAAACTGACACCATCTGATCGATCCAGCCTCAAATGAAGCTCAACCGCGCCGATTGAAACATTAAGTGGAACGGTTCTTTCCATTGAACTCATGAGCCTAGCTTCAAGGAAGGGAAGCCTGGATTTCAGCGCCAAACCAACCTCCTTAGCGTACAACCAGGACGTGTCACCATCCTGCATGTCTTTGATCACCCCTTGCACCTCAACAGGCTTGAATCCGGTTTTCGGCAAGCAATCGGAGGCTGCTACAAGTTCGTTCAACTGCCGAGTTTCCCAAGCCAGGCTTCGTTCACATTTGCTCAGCGCCTCGTCGATGCGGCTTTTTTCAGATGACCAGGAACGTTGCTGCCTCTGCAACTTGACTACGGTGTCATCGATCATCACCTTCTCGCGTATCAAAGGATTGCCTGTTGTGACCGCCAATACCTCTGCATAACCCAGATCCATCTCTTCTGACACCTCACGGCCGGCATGCTTTGGATCTGCTAGCGCTTGGTTGATGAAGTCGGCTTTACGCTTGTTGGTCTCCCACATAAACAAATCGAACGAATCTGTTGTGGTGTAACGATACTCGAACACCTCGTCGAACAATTCGTTTCCTCGACGATCCAAACGGCCATTACGCTGCTCGGTAGAAGCAGGATTCCAGCCAGTGTCAACATGGTGTGCCGCAATCAAGCGGTTCTGAACGTTGGTACCAACACCCATCTTCTCAGTTGAGCCAAACAACACGCGTAGTTGTCCAGCGCGAAATCTTTCAAATGCATCCTCCTTAGCCTCAGCAGTTTTGAAGTCGTGAATAAATGCAACCTCATGCACCGGGACACCGTTCTCAAACAAGACCTTTGCCATGGCGTCATATGCAACAAACTCTTTGTCCTTGCCTGGTGTTCCGAGATCAAGGAAAACAAGTTGCGTCGCTTTCTGCTCAGAGTAGCGTTCCCAAAGCATATGAATATTCTTGGCCGCAGTTTCCAGTTTCAAGGAACAATCATCAGGCAGATCTGACTCGCACAAACGCATGTCTACAGATGCTTTCCTACCGTCAGTTGCAATTTTAAGGAGATTGTCCTCTGCCGGAGATACACGTCTATTTCGTACAGCAATCGCCCGATTCGCTAAATGCTTCATATGTGCCTTTTGCCAAAGGGTCTGAGGCACGCTAATTACTTCAGTCCTGAGCTCAGGCGTGGGCAAATTCAACTCTGCCTTACTTCTAACATCCGTGAAAGAGCGAAACAATGAAAGCATTTCAGGCAAATTTACGAACTTCGCAAATCGTTCGCTCACCTTGTAGCCACCACCCTCTGGAAGCGCTTCTAGACTTGTTACGATCTCTCCAAATCGTGATGCCCAGTCGTCAAAGCTGTAAATATCCATCTGTTCCAGTAGGTCGGGCCTCAGCATTTTATTGTGAACATAAAGTTCACACATCGTGTTAGAGATCACAGTGCCAGTGAAACCATTTAACCCAAATGGCTTACCCCAATGACGCTGCAAATACAAACCGAGCTGTTCAAGATTGGTCGCTCGTTGGGAACCTGAGGTTGTAACTCCTAGCACGTTCATGCTGCTATTGAGTTCAAGGTTTTTGTAAAGGTGCCACTCATCGACGTTTAATAAATCAATTCCAAGTTCATTAATGTAAACCCTCGCCCCAGATCTGTCTTCTGAGTCTAGATCGGCTTTAAGATTAAACAATTTGTTTTCCAACGACTTGCGTTTTGCTACTAGCTGTCGAGCCACACGTTGGGAATCGCTGTTTTCAATGAGGGTGTTCACTTCTGCAATCTGAGATGTGTAATGACCTTCCACAATATCCCGTGGCGCTGAAATTTGGTTTAACATGCTATGAGTCATAACAACCAAGTCCCAGTCGTTATTGCGCGCCACAGACAGAAATCGTTTCCTACTCTTTCCGCGAAGATCATCCTGAGTGATCATCAATATTTTAGCTGCCGGAAACATATGTTTAGCTTCTCGCGAAATCTGGCCAAGCATATGGTTAGGAACGGCAATCGCCGGCTTAGCCACTATCCCCAACTGCTTAAGCTTGATCGCAATAGCAACCTCTTCAAAGGTCTTTCCAGATCCAACTGGATGTGCCGCCAAAAAGTTATAGCCCATCATGGCTATTGCTACCGCACCGCTTTGGTGCTCCATGGGGCTCCATGCGGAGGACATACCAGGGAAGGTCAAACGAGAACCGTCAGGCTTAGGAACAACAAATATGTTATTCGCTTCGTTATAAAGCTCTGTATAAATAACTCGGCGCTCTTTGTCCCCGCCAATCCACCTATGAAATTCCTCGTTAATTTTCTTTTGCAACTCGCTAGACAGCAATGTTGCCTCTTCATCAACAACCGAACGCCCATCAACATCATGCTTATGTGTTGGTCGGGCACCGTTTAAGAGTTTTTCTAATAAACTTTCATAGCTTGCCGCTTTGTGGCCATACAACGTAGTACGCGCTTGCACGTTGTTTTTCTTAAACGCATCCGAAACCTCGACTGTCCACAGACTCGCACTTGGAATATGACGGACTCGGAAATCCTTTTCTCCAAGTTCTGAGCACTTGAAGAGTTCGGTGGTAAATCTAAGTACGTCATCAGCGGGTATCCAACCAGCGCCTAACCTGATCGTGATCTCTTCAAACGGAATCTTGTCAGGCAAAGCTTCTGTCAAAGCGTTAACGTTAGCAACATACTCTTGGTCGACGATTGCAATTTGCTCAGCGATTCGCAGTTTCTTAATTACGTTTCCGGAAAGATATTGAGTTCTGAGTTCATACTCTTCGCTTTCAGGGTTTTTATAAATATCTTTACCAACAAGCTCATCAATCAGCTGTGCGTTAGAAAAGCTACTAATTGACTGCATGAACTCGAAGTCAATTCGCCCTCTCTGATCAATACACAACGCTAATGCATCGCTCGCAGTATCTGCAAATTGGTTTTCTTTGGCTGGATTGATAACGCGCTTTTTGAAAATGTCAGCCAACTGGGCGACTACGCTATCTTTTTCATTCCAGACCTCTAGAGCACAAACTTCAGCGCTGCCACTATCATCTTCAATGATTCTTGATACGGCACTTGAGTTTATAGGCCCATACTTCGATACGAACTGCTCATACATCTCACGAACAACTGCTTGCTGAAGAATTAATTCCTCGTCGTCCCCATCCAACTGGCAAGAAACTAGCCTTCTGGTTTCATTGCGTAGAGGAATGTAATCACTGATTACGCCTTGATCGACTGGCTTCAAGTAACTCAATGGCTGAGCGACGAATGACTGAGAAACTAGCAAGCCTTCATCATCAAACACAGGGAGTATGTCAATGACTTCGATTAGCTGGCCGTCATTGAAGGTATAGTCACCAATCAAACCATCATATTGTGGCAGCAAAAACGTATTAGGATTCACTACGGCCGCGTCAGCGCTCGTAAAGTTGAAGCCATCATCACGTGGCCACTCAGTGCGATTGACCAGATCCTGAGGAAGACTTTGGATACGATGCTCAATTGCGCTTGCGATAGTCGCGTGCTTAATAGCCTGATTGTTCTCGTGATAACGACTGTACTCAGTGCCTACCTCTGACATGAGAGATGCGAGATCCAACTGTACGGAGTATTTCAACCCATAAGCACTGCCGACCAACTCACCTTTGCCGAGAACGTTCGCAGGGTTCTCGACAAAATAACGATTAATGCTGATTGGCTTGCTGTCCTCATTATCCGCAGTGAATAACACAACATCGGTTGTTTGAGTAAAGTCGTAATCGGGCCGCGTTCCATTTGGCCGCTTCTGGAATATCAAAATATCAGTGGTAACAGAAGCCTTCTGATCAGCGAATGCCTGAACTGGCAACCTGTAGGCGGCCACAAGGTTGGCACTTTCCATGATTAGCTTACGGATTGATGGATCTTGCTTATCCATTGTCCCTGACGACGTAATCACAGACATGATCCCGCCGACCTTCAGATGCTTCAGACTCTTCAGGATGAAAAAGTCATGAATGTGTAACGATTCGCCTGAGTCCTTGTCGTAAATCTTGGTTTCCCCGAACGGGACGTTACCGACCACACAATCAAAAGTGTTCTTCGCAAGGACGACATTTTCGAACCTGTTTTCGATGATCTTGGCTTCTGGTGCTATTGCACGGGCGAACCTGGTTGCAATTGGATCGCACTCAATCCCTACCATTGTCGCGTCACGCTGAAAATCGGCTGGTGCGCTCGCAAAAAACACCGCACCTCCGCAACCAGCGTCGAGTACACGCGCATCAGAACGAACCCCAAGGTGCTTGAGGGACTGCCAAATGGCAGAGCCATAACTGCCGGGTGTGTAGTAACTTTCCAGGCGGTTATTGAGCACCAACTGGTTGAAGGATTCCGGGGAAATGCCAAGCAGCTTCGCGACATCTCTTCCTAACCGATTATCGTAAGCTTGCTTATTGTCCGTTCTTAGGGCTCCTGCCACCCCACCCCAGCCTCGGAATGCAGCTAAGGTAGATCTCTCGGCCTTTGTAAGGGGCTCACCTGCCTCCTGCCTCAGAAGCGTTTTAATGGCAGTCATCACGTGTGCAGATGTATTAAGGTTCTCGCCCGTCGTGTAAGCCAAGTCACTTGGGGTTAGCCCCGTCCAAGCTCTGACCCCTGACTGTGGTTGCTCTAATTCTGAGCTTCGCTCGCCAAGAGTTTGTAGCTCTTGCACATTTCTTCGAGCAACACCTCTCGTGCGTACTGCTTCGAGGCGTTCTCCCAAGTGGTTCTGGCCATGTAAACCGTCACGTGATCCGGGGTTAGAGGGTTTTTCTCCTTCCAGTTCTTTCTCAACTGATGCGCCTCCACCTTCAACTGGCGTTGCTGATTTTGTAGATAGGTTGTCAGTTGACCTTCCCGGTTTAGCTTGGCCAGATGCGCCGGGCAAAGGTTCAGCATCAACTGATGGCAGGTTGACGCCCAATACCCCATTGGTTGGAGCTCCGTGAGCATCAGAACGTCCACTGGTAGGCCCAGTTGTTGTTCCAGCGTGGTCATCGACATTAGAAATTTCTCCAGCAAATACTGTCTGATTTTGTGGCGTTGTCTGGGTTTGGATCACCAGACTGGATGGCAGGCTTGGTGAATCGATCTTTTCGACCACGTTCTGGTCTGCATCTAACGGAGCCTTCACCGTTTCAGAAGGCAATTTGACGCCGCCAGCAAGGGCTTTGATTTTGCCGACTAGCTTACCTTTGAAAGCGTTGATCAGTGGCGATAGAGCGCTAACACGGGTTTCGAAGTCTAAGGCGAGGTAACGCTGTTTGTGTGCGTTGTTGACCAAGGCAAGCTGAACCTGTGTCTCCAGGCTAGCGACCAGAACCACAGAAGCATCAAGTTCGTAATTTTTTTGAATGTAGCCATCCGTAGCGGGATCTTCTGGGTCAAGACCGACATAATACCGGCCAGTCAGATATGGGCCCTTGTCTATGAATACCTGTCCAAGCAGAGGCCTTGTACAGTTCATAACTATCCAGCCAGAAGGGATCTCAACGGGTAGCGCTGCTTCAGTCAGTACGCTTTTGAAGTGATCAATTCGCGAATCTGGCCAACCTTGAGCTTCTGGGAAGTCATAGGTGCCTGCAATCGTCTCATGAGGAGCCACAGTATCTGTATCAATAAAGGGCTCTTCACGCTCCACCAGTGGCTTGAAATACTGACGCTCTTTGATGAGCTGAGAGACCAGCCGAGCTTTACTACCCGGCTCAGTCTTGGAAGCTCGTCCCAGTCCGATGATTTCACCAGTTGCAACGTCTGACATCTCTGACGCCATCCATTCATCTGGCGTTTCTGCGATCCAAACAGTTCTCGCATTCCCAGTCAGCTCTTCCACACGCGCACGCAAACCTGCGCCAATCACATTTGTGAAAGCCTGCTCGGATGAAACCGAAATGATTGCCGACGAATAGTCATGGGTGACTATTGAGGGGACAGGTTTGCCATCAACCAAAGCCTGGAATACAGAATCCTGATGAAACGCGTGAACGTCTTCAAGATATCTAACCTGACCATCTTGCTCGTAGGACTTGGCAAAGTATGGGTTTGCATCAGGATTTCTAGTGAAATCAGATAGCGGAATTTGCCAAGGTTCCAACAGCTCGGCCGGCTCTGAATCTAGAATGGAGGTTTCACGATTCGTTAAAGCTTCCCTCAAAGCAAATTGAAACTTGTGTTTAATTTCAATTTGTTCAGATGGCTTTAATTTGTTACTTTTAACAATATCCGCAAAAAGCTGCCGCGCCGCGTTTTGGCCAAAGCTCATCGTTTCAATGACAAGAAGTTCTACGTGAACTTCCTGACTAACAACTGGTGTGTCGGTAGCGTTTACTGGTTGTTCCTTAAGTAACTGAATCTCCCAGCGAGATCGACCGTCAAATACAACTTCATGTGTGGCAATAAGTTTTTTCTTTGCAATAAAGGCATCTGCTTTTTCCTTTGAGCCAAACCACTTAACGTTCTGAGGCGCTACCTCTGTTTTCACCTCTTCTTCAGTAGGTGATTTTTCAGTGGTTTTCTGAGGAGCGTCGCCGGCTTGTTGCGACAACAGCGTTTGTGTCGCCCTATTCTGCACTTTATTCCAAAGCAATTCGAAGTCGGGTTGACCGTCCACCTGGTACCCAAAGGCCAACAGATCATCGAAGGCGAGGTCTAGATCTATTCGTCCGTTAGAGTAATATGGGGTCTCGCGTCGATTCGAACCCGCTAGGTCAAAATATCGGCCAAGAAACTCATCAAAGGTTATCGCTGCTTTTAGACCTGAGGCAATCAGATCCTCTACTGTTTTTAACCGCGTCGATGATTCAGACAAATACTGCGCACTCAGTTTTTGGCTGACAGAGGGGTTAATACCGCTTAACGCCTGATCTGATATGATAGATGGCGTAGCGGGTTGAATTGCAGTAGAAACAACGCTATTTGGATTTGAATTTAAGCTATTAACAGTTTTGGGCTGAGATGCTGGAAAAATAACTTCAACTGGCATTTCTCTAACTTCAGCCAGAGGGAACGCGCCCTTAATTGTACCCAGAGTAATGCTACTTGCTGGGCATATCCAAAAGCGCTTACCGCCTGGCTTGTTAAATTGCGGCCTTGAGTCATGTTTAAACTCTAGACTCGCAATTGTACTTCTATGCTCTTCAATTCCATCACCCGTCAGTGCGATAAAATGATCACTAGGGTTTTTGCCCCTAGCGAGAAATAACTGTAGGCCGTAAGGGCTCATATCCAGCCAAGCTTTATTCATGACTACCTCTGCGAGCACTGTGCACCAGCACAGACTAATCCCTAGTTACATTTTGAATTGCGGTATGCCGCGACGCTTGAGCGAGAGTTGTTCTGCGTCCGCAAATATGTCTTCCAGAGAGTCTTTTGGTGTTACATCTGTTGCCACTGGGGCTGGCGCGGTGGTTTCACCGGTATGGACAAGATCTTCTCCAAGTCCACTGACAAAGGATGGAGACTCGGCAACATGAACCCGTGAGTCGCTTGAGTTCTCATTTGTCTTTTTCTGAACAGGTATCTGGTTTGGAGGTGATCGTTGAATTGCTTGTTCCTGTGATTGAGCTTGCTTGGACAGTGGGCTCTCACGCTCAAACTCCGCCTCAACGGTACTTTTGGGGCCCCATGGGGATATGCGATTCTCAGCAGAAGGATTCGCATCGACCACGCCCCACTGGCCGGTGGGCGACCTTTTGATGTGAATCATGCCACTTCTAAAACCCCTGCTGATCTTAGCCTGTGCATCACCTTCAGCCTCATGAGTCCAATCCCATCCATCTGGGTAGCGAAGGTACCTTTCTTGGCCTTGAGCTATACTTGCTCTGCCCACCCCTATGCTGATCCCTGGCACCAGAACCATCCCGAGTGTCTGAACTGCTTCATGATCAAAGAGCGCTCGCACCTTTTGGAAGGCGGCGCTTTTCTCAAGCAATTCTCTTGATTCCGTAGCTGTAGGTAGCCGTGTTGTACCGTCGGGTTGGCTCACGCACGCTCTCCCATAGATCTGGGCAAGAACCTTTTCGCCGCCCATGATCTTGATATGTACCGTTGGGGATATGCCCCGCGCGCCTTCTTTATCCCACAGTGGATTGCCCATCACGTCGTGCGTGCATTTACCTGGAGTCTTCCAGGCCCAAGGCCTGATCAGCGCGAGAGCAAATTTGTCGAACTCTTCGACTGTTTTGATATGCACCGACGGCCCTTCATGATCGAGGACTAACACGTTGGCGTTCCATTTCCCCTCACCGTCCTGATATGGGGGGCGGCACTGCACCACTGCATGCAAACATCTATCAGATTGCCCATATGCATGGAAATATTGCGCCGTGTAGCGTGGTACGCCGAGGTCTGCCGACTGCAACGGAGTAACCTTGTCCGCACGCATCAGTCCACCGACTTCTGGTAGATATTGGCCATTATCTGGCTTCGACGTGACAACGGCTACGCGCTGGCGATTATCAGTACGCACCCCGGTTACAAGAAGTTGGTTGATTTTTCCGGTGGCTTCCTTAACCGACTCGACAGACATAAGAAAATATTTGGCAGAGGATTTCTGTGTGCTGTTCTTTAAGTCTTGTTCAAATTTAGAGATTAGTTCATCTGCTGTTTGACTGCCCATTAGCATGTCCTCACCGTGAAGGCCCGCGTACATTTACGCTGCGCCGATTTTGTTCCTGTACTATTTCCCCAGCACTAATTTCCGGAACATAGCTACCAATATCGTTCAGATCATCGATCAGAGTAAGCTCATCGAGACTTATTTTGAATGCTTCTGCTGTATATGCAGAATCTGGCTTCAATTCGAACTCATTTTTTTCATCCAGAGTTTCAGGGTCCCTCCCGATTCCCTGTACATCATTTAGCCATACCTTGAAACGGGAGCTAAACTCCCCACCCAAAGCAGCGATTTTTTCTTTGTCTACATTCGTCCTGCTTAGCGCGACTTTCACATTTCTAACTTTAAACTTATCTAGTGGCACTTCTAATGCAGTTAGAAATGCCTCGGCTTTTTTAACGTCCACCTTTGGTGTCTTGAAAAGGTGAGCGGAATTCACATCACCATTGAGTTTGCGAATTTCCTCTACCAAAGCAGCTTGATCATATTCGGATGTTTCTGAACGGATGTCAGATTCGTTTGCGCCGCGAGACAACGCCTCCTGAACAAGTAAATCAGGATTGTATTCGGTTTCTTGACTCAACTTTACCCAACTAAGTGGGAGACGATAATCTGTCACATCGAATTGCGTGACCAACTCCTTCATCGCCTCTTCACTAGCTACGGCGATTGCCTTAAGTTGTTTCTCGCCAGCTTTAGCCAAAGCATACTGCTGCTGATAGCGGGCAAAACGTAGTTGCTCAGATTCAGGTAGAGGTAAAATCTCAGTCTTAGGGGTTCTGATTTCTGGAATGCGCCCTTTCAGTACGTAGTCATTCCATATATGCTTCCCGCACTCAATGATGTCTACCTGCATATCCCTATCCTTAGGCACCACAATGCCGACGACACGCATGCCAGGGACATCAGCCTTCGCGATCACCGCAGCAAGCTCCCGCAGTTCGTGCGGTAGCATTTTCCCCTGCTCTATTTTGTGAACTAGGGAGGCCGCTATTTCTGGAGCCAGGTCAAGCTTAGCCAGAATGAGTTGGTCAATCTCAACACCGGCAGATTTGGCGATGAGATCATAGTGGTGGAGTTGGGCTTTGTAATCGTAAGCAATATCGGTATCGAACGAGCCAGGAACCTTGTAATCAGGCAGCGCTCTCATCCCATTGGGAAGAATCACGATATCGTCAGGATTCCCTTGCAGCCACTCATAGCCTCGGCGTTTAGGTGCACTATTAAGCGCGTTGAGAGCAGGGAGATCGACTTTGCTCTGATATTTTAAAAGAAAAGCCAACCGGGCCAACGACTCAAGCACCCTCCCCCGCTTTAGATGGGGATTATCCCGGAGTGGCATGCGGAGCATTAGCTTGGACTCAACGACCTCCTGAGCGTCACTGAAACCTGTTTCATCCAGATCTAAAAAATGACGAAGAACTGCGCCGATCTCAGACCCGCCTAGCCCTTTCAACCTCTCCGCATGCCAGACAGCCCTGTCAGATTGAAATTTACAAATATGGGCAAGCCAACGCTTTTGAGCCTCCTCAGAAAGCTGAGAGGCTTGGGGAAGGCGTCTGAGGAGATCCAACACTTCCATATAATTATATTATACCGTAGTGTATGTGCATAAAAGAAAAGGGGTTTCCCCCCATTTCTAAATTCTAGAGCGTAATGTCGGTCTCCTGCAACAAATACCCGCCATCATAGCTTTGGATGTTATCGGTATTGAAAACCGTAGCGCATTGAATGACCCCCACCTCGTGCGTCAACACCGGGTACGCGATTACCGCGAGCCCTTCGAATTCAGGGTATTCAACGAGCTTATCGAGCAAGAACGGTTTGACCGTCGGCCCTCGCGGCCACTCGGTATCCTCGCTGGGATCGATATTCTGCACCCATACCTTAGAAATCAGCTCAATCAGATCTTTCTTCGCACGCATGATGGAAAGGAAGTTTGTGAACTGAAGCCCCGATTCTGGGTTATCCGTCAAATCAGTCTTGTGTCGATGCCACTTTCCAATATCGACGTCAACTTCAACAAGGGCCGCACACAGCTTCAATTGCACGGCCTTCTTGAGAAGGTAGGCCGTGGCAGGATTGTTATTCCCATAGAGGAAGGTCGGGCCCTTGGTGGGAAAGCTCACGTTGCGAAATAGGCCATCCAGCCCAACAAGGGGGATCTCCTTCTCAATCGGGCGACGATCCTGTCCACCACTGTAGTAGAGGACGGTTTCCAATCTGACCTTGGACACAGCGTTTCCTTCACAACATCTATTTGATGTATTAATATAGTAGAAAATCCAGACTCACAAATCTCTTGAGCCGAAAAATGAATAGCAATTTGCCAGATGATGTGGACGGCGCCAAGCAAAATGCAGCAAAACCCCCTGAAATGTCGGGCGCAAATGTTAGAAAACCAACTACGAAGCGAGGCTTTGCCGAAAGCGAGCACGAATTGCGCACCTTGCTCGCAGACCTTCAGGGGTTCGCGACCGAACACAATAATCCCACGCTTTGGGCGAAGCTTGAAGGCGTGAAAAGCATAATCCATGGTGAAAATGATGCGAATACGGGTTTAAAAGAGCGCACTTCACCTGAGTTCGCTTCCTTCTTAACCCCATCCTTGCTACATGGCAATGACCTCAAGGTACTCCAAAAGTGCCTGCGCCTGGCCCCGGCCGAACTTGTTTCGGTTCTGGGTGTAAATTCTACTGGGCTCTACAACAAGGCCAAAAATGGTGAAAAGGAGCTTACCGCTTCCCTGTCCATATTGGTGCGAATTTGCGGGGTCTATACTGAGTGCATCCCACTTCACCGGCCACCTGAACTGGCCGAGCTTGCCGCCAAAATTCGAACGATCGACCCAACATTCAAAGCCCCGCACCTTGGGCCATTGCTTGGATGCGAACAGTCTCAGTATTTCAGACTTCAAAAAGAAGGCTTGGATAAAGCCTCACAAACAGTTAGAAACCTGATCTACATGATTGACCGGATCATCACCGCAGATCCGAGCAACTGGTTCTCTATAAAACATCTTGTCGAAGTTGAAGCAGAGAGCCGACTGGTTCAACCACCTGAAAGCGTATGGAAAAAAGGTGGATGGAAAAGGCACCTTGCAAAAACCAGAGTCGACTCCACTTCCAAAAAAAGGCCTTTAGCAAAGGACTCTGGTGTGACCTCTCGTAGCCCTACGGCCAAACCTCTGCTCAGAAAAAAATTGACGGAATAGGACAATGGCAGTCAGCGCATTTGAAATCGACTATGAATTATCCCCCGCGCTGGCTGAATTTGTTGCTAGCCTCCGTGCAGTAGAAGTCACCATGGATCACGCTGGCTCATTGGGCAAATCTATCTTTTTCGATGTGCAATCCAATGATGTCGTAACAGCTGACGACCCCTCCGCCTACGTCAAGGATGCGCTAGGAGACCTGAACTGCGATGATCAGCGAAAAGATGGTCAGGTCACGAGGTACCCAGGCGTAGTGGAGATATCTCCACAAGCTTGGCATACCCTTCATCGATTCAATCGAGCGAAGCAGGCGATGCGTGAAGCGGTCAATCGCTGTTATGGACTTGGCGCAAAGGCTCACGAACTCCGAACAGCTTATATTCGCGCAGGTCTACCCCGGCTGCACCCTTTGATGGCCTGGCGTAAAATCAACTTGATTGAAGACCAACCGCAAAGCATCGGTTTCACGGTTGCCCAAGGCATAGATTCAATTGAGCGGATGACCATTGCGCAGGCCATCTCTCTACTGGAAGGTGTAGGGGATGATGTTGCCGAGCAGATCTCTCGTTACCCTAGTGATAGACAGCTGTCGTGGCACGAACCGACAAGCCCACACATAAGGGCAAACTTGGTTTGGAAATCAGATACCTTTACTCAGAGAAAACAGATACAAGCCTGCCTACCATTCTTCGTGCCTATTGGGCACTGGCCAACAAAGCGGGTTCGCTGGAACCAACCAAAGGATACGGAGGGAGTAATTCGAAAGGATGCCCTCAAAGGTGATCGGTTCGAACTCCCATTCAGAACCGGTGGCTTCCTGATAGTTTCTCAATAAAAAAAACGCCCGAAGGCGTTTTTTTTAATTTCGAGGGCCTTTTACAGGCCGAGGTGTCGGATTAGCCATTTGAGATAGCCCACCGAGAATAGCTTGAAGATGTTGCCGAGAGGTATCTGAGATTCCTTCCAAGTCAACACGGCTATCACGGACTACCTTGCTCAAAATTTCTTTGGGCCATGTAGTCTGCTGCTTGACGATGTCAAAGTTACTGCCTGCTGTCACGCGAATCACAGATGCAGCCTTCGGGCCGCATCGCTCGAACACGTCGCAGGATTGAATCAATTGTTTAGCGTCCACAATAGCTCCTACCCAATCACCCATGGGCGGCCTTAAGGCCTTGCAACTCACAGTAGACTACGTTGTCAGTGCTTGCATCAACCACTGGCAGGACAACGCCAGTATTGAGGATCTCGACAACGCTCGATGGAAGGCCTGGTAGCTCTAACCATTCGACCGGCACACCGTTCTCAATGAATTCCAAAATTAAGTCCTGCCGATTCAGACGACGACGGATCTCTGAGCGTCCAATCTGACAATCAGCAGGCAGTCCATCACCACTGACGACAAGGCAAATTACTTCTTCCTTGCTTTCATCAAGGCGGCGGCTTCCAACCATATATTCAGCTACTAACATCCTTTTGACTCCGATCACCCTAAAAAGTTGCGCCTGAGAGAAGCTCAGATGCAATTTGCTCAACTATCTCAGACTCAGTGATGACCTGGCGGCCCCCCGAACCCCGGCTGTTAGCACGCGTACGCCGACTAACCTCCTCCTTCACACTCCCTGGATACCTGGAAGCCAACGCAGTTCGTGCCCAAGACGTTGAAGGGGCGCGAGCGTACATGATCCTACGAAGACTCCGGTCAACCGGCTCCGTTGCGTAGGCCCATAGCTTCAAGCCTCCGAGGTTCAAATTGAGCTTGACACGCTGAACCTTGGATTCGGTCTTGTGTATCGCAAATAGCTCAGAACCCTTTTCGGCGTTGGGCTTGGTTATCGATACAAGAATATCTCGTTCAGCATCCGAAAGTGAAAACAATTTTTGACAATCATTGGCAAAAGCCATGTCCTGGTTGGAACCAAGTATGAAAGCACTTGTGGACAGAGTGATGAGCTGGGGAGGGAAATGCTTAGGAATCTGAGACCCAAGGATCATGCCTACACGGTATTTGCGGCCCTCCGCACCCATGCCACTGAGAGTGTCAAAGCAACCCTTAACACTACCGGTTCGGTGTATCTCGTCACCGACAAAACATTTAATACACTGATCTTGCGCATCTAGTTGATTGTAATGCCAATGCAGCATTTCATCGGAGAGGCCCATTTCCTTTTGCCGACGCAATAATTCGCCGCCCGTCTCGTCACGGCGGACAAAGAGGTCTTCAGTAAGTAAACGAAACGCCGCCATAAAGTAAACCGAGTTAGTCCACTGATCCGTCGGCGTTTCACCACGTTGCATAACAGAAGACATGTCATAAATGCAGACGCGAGACTGACTTACATCCGTTTTAGTCACGGAGTTCATGAATACAAATTGCCTGTTGGCATTTTTTAACGAGTTGCCTATTGCTCGACCCATCGATAGATCACCGATTTTTGGAGCATCCTTGTTTCGCTTGTCGACTTCATCACAGTACCTGATGAGATCCTCAAGCAGTGGCACAGCGTGGCGCTGAGCTAGAATTGCTTCATAATAAACTTCTGGATCGTTTGTCGCGAAAGCGTGTTTGTTTAGCAAATCAACAATTTCCCACCACGTCGTATGTTGGTCGATGCCTTCATAAGCACCAATTCGGTCGAGACGCGCGTGAATCTTAGGATCGCCATAGTTACGGGTATATTTTTTAGCATTTCTTGAGTGTCTGTCGTCAAGCTCATTAAATGTGAAATCAATCAGGTCTTCAATGAACGCATTAAGGCCAGACACACCGCCTGCTTTGCTGATCAAATCATCAATAATGGTTAAATAGAAACTAACCAGAAATCGACGGTGGTCGTCTGTTGGATAACGACAGCCTGGTCGTGTATCCAACATGTTTTTTTGCATCGAGCCATCGTTGGTGAAACTCTCAAAAACTGCTTTGTGCTTCTGTCCTTCAGGAAGGCTTTCTCTGACAATGTCGACGATGCCGCTTGAGGAAGCACCGAAATCGATTCCTCTGAGATACGGGAGTTCCGAGTTAGTCGAACGGAAACCTAAGCTGAATAAGAGCTCAGAGATCAGGTTAGACTTACCAAAGCCCATCCCCCCCATAATGACTGCCAACAGGACAGTTTGAATGTTACTAAATGGTTCATAAGGCATCAGGGAACCGTGTTCAGTACGAAACCAAACCGCGTTGTCAGGCTCCCACAGCCGAGCCGGCCTCATAATTGGAAGTTGTTTTACCGCTTCAAAATCAGGATATGGTGCGAGAGGCGCGGCGGTGGGCATCCGGTAGCCTGGAGTAGCACTCAGCAATGCTTCAACACCACATCCAAACACTGAAGTTGTCTGCGCCCCCCCCCATTGCTGGAGCATGGTTTCCAAATCGTTGGCTCTTTGACGGATTTGATCCATTTTATAGAGCGTGGTGTCCGCATTTTGAATCGATTCGGCTTTTGCCCACGTTGTAACGGCCATCGAATAGCCAATGACAGATCCACCGTTCCGGATATACCGATCCATCGCATTGGATGATCTGGTGATCATCTTGTTACTGGCGCTCAGCCAACGGAAGGTTTGAGCCATCAAACGGTTCCAATAATTCGCTTGCTTGCTGTTGCCTTGCAAGGAATAAACGATACGAATAGGCATTTTGCGGCTATATGCAGTGACGAGCAGCTGCTCCAGGGGTTCCGGCTCCCCAGCGAGTTCACTAATAAAAATAGGTGCATAGATCCTGTCTGAGGCAACGACAAACCGGCCTAGATCCTCAACAGCACCGTCGGGACACATCTGGTCAGACAGTCTCGGTGGAAGCATGAATGTCAGATCACCCTTACCGTCTTTGACAAGCTGCTCGCTATTCTGGACGGAAACAGGTACTTCTTCAGTAGTGCGGAAAGTGCAATCACGCAGGGTAAGCCTAGGCTTCCAATCATCTGCCGTTATCGCGGGAATAAATGCTTCCCTAAACGCTGCAAGCGCTTCATGTGACGACAACCTTTTCAACGCATATCCGCGAAGGGCATTCTCACCAGTCATAAACATGACGAGTGAGTTTACGTATTGCTCGTGTACAGTCTCCAAATCACGAAGACCGAGATTCATGGTTAAAGCACCGCCTCCCTTAGCGGTATCTTTCATCCTGGCACTTTGGTTCGCCCGAGCGCGCTTGTGACTGCTTTTCTCTATTGCATCAAGGTGGGTAACGACAATAATAAATTGTGATTCTTTTGCAGAAATTCGGCCATAAAGATCAACCTCTTCTTTCAGAATATCAGAGATGTCGATGCCGCGCTGACGACAGCTCCGATCCATGGCGTCCCGCGCTGTACGAGTGAACTTGGCATTGCCTTCAGGTTCAAACTCATAAGACCAGAATAGGTCATGCCCCGTATTATTATTCTGCTTTGCGCGGTTTTGAAAAAACTTTTCAACCCAAGCGTTGCGCAATTCAATATATTTATCAGGGATGAATTGCCCCATATATCCGTCGACGCGAATAACGGATACCAATGACCCGTTCCAACCCGCCAACGATTTCGAATTATGAGCGCAACTGATCGTAAAATATTGTCGATAGTCTTTTTTAGTCCATGCCCGTAGACCTTGGTTTAGCTCATCAACAAAATCAGCAACTTTGTCGGCAATACCATAATTCATAGATTTCTCACATTAGCTTTTGGAAGACTGAAGATTTGATAAAATAATCTGGTCAACCTTTGCAAAACTTGCGTAATCACGGCTTGCCAGTAATGTTTGCATAATAGAAAAAGGATCATCCTTGATCGACGGTAGAGGAGCAATTCCCTCAAGCGAGGCTGGATATAACAAACCAAGTTCACGAGCAATCTGTGGAATGCTGGATCTGACAGACTGAGGGCACACCACTGTGATACGACCATACCCATAATTAGCGATATCCATACCGTGCTCGATTAGCTTTTCTGCTGCCAGCAAACAACGCATACGATCCAAAGCTTGTATCCAAGCGGTGGTGAGGGTTCTTGATTGCCTAAAATCGTTGTGTCGCCGAGTAAGGCCGACCCAAAGATTTTCTGCAACCAGACCGTAACTGTAAGAAACCGTAGAAGCCTTATGAGCCAAGAGCGAAACCGGGGATCTCATCCATCCATTAGCAACGGCAACTTCCAAAATCTCAATTTCGCCTGCCCCAGCAAGTACAGAAAGTTCAGGCAAAGCGCACCACTCGCGCATATTACGAGATTCATAGCCGGAACCACTTGCGGTTTCGCCCCTGATAGAACTGGCGCCTGCTCCATAATTTAAAAGCCGACCGACTGTGCTTTCTAATGCATTAATTCTAATTTTAGCAAAAAGCGGTAAATTATTTTCCTTTGCCCAATCGACAAGCAGAGCAGCATCTTGCCCAGACCTCGGCAATGAGGACTGTGGAATTAAACTAAGATCTTCACTCGTAGGAAGTGGTTGCCCGAGAATTTCATGGGCCCAGTCAAATCGGTGAAACCAAAGCGGAAAAATTTCTACTTTTTCTAAACGGCGTTCTCTTTCACACTGAGTATAACGTTGACATGCCAATTCTGAAACTTGCAGCAATGTTGACCTGGGCGCGGCTTCTCGTACACCGAACAATTGCCCTACAGCTTGTGCAAGACTGTTGGCCGGAATGTGAACCAGATTAAGTTGATGCTTAATCATGGTCAACGTGTTCCCGACTATAGACACTAGAAGAGATGCTTGTTTATCAGGCGAGAGGTTTGAAAGTCCAAGTTCTGTTATAAGTTGCTTAATCCGCGTCCGGAAGTAACCCTCGTCAGCAATTTTTGGGTTAAGACTTAATCCGAATTGCTTCAGATCGCCAAACTGGCAATTCGTAATCCACAGCGTTTGCGCTGGGAGGTCGCTAGCACTCATGAATGGGAAAGGCTCTTTGTTAAATTCACATGCCCAATTACCAGCCTGATCATCTGGATGAGCATTTGCATACAAAGCGATACCCACTCTTAAATCAGTAGTTTCCATCACGACCTGCCTGCTTGCGCTGCGTATTGTTCTTCAAGGGTCTTGTAGGTGGCCGCCTGGAAATACTCACCTTCCTTTTGCCAGAAAGATAAATTAGGCCACCAGCGAACATCGCCGATTATTTTGTGACGATATTTGTAAAATTTGTTTGGCAACAAAGACAGTGCTCTCACGAACTCTGAATCATTACCCCTATAGATGGGAAGATTTGCGATGAGTTCTTGATTTGTGGCGATCAACGCCGCGTCGACATCTCTGGACATAGCGTGAATAGGGCCATTAACACCACCTATTTTACGTGAGTTTATGGCGAGGGCGTGCAGGGCTATCCAACTAAGTTGCCGCTGAGTTAACCAGGGAAAACTTATCAATATGCCGGGGACGACTGTTTGTGACTTTTGCCCGCTACCTACGGTTATACCTTTAACTGACCAGTTAAGGCATTGTGCTGAGGCGCAGAACGGGCATGCAACAGCACTCGACGTTGAGTTTGCGGTATAGAACCAGTTCGGCCGGCTTGGATCTATGGGTGTCATATACCCATGCGGCACTGCATCAGAACCTCTTGAGCCCACACCGCAGTATGAGCAAATGTAGCGAGACTTCTTGATTAGTGCTAGGCCAGGAAGGCGGAGCTCCTCACGGTGCAACCATGCTCCCTTCAAGAGCTTTCCAGCGGCATCCTGAAGACCTACCGTACCTAGCACTAAATCAAGCATCACCCACTCCTTAGAAATTGACGCCCATTTCATTCATGATGGCATCTGCATTGCCCTGCTCGCCTGTGAGAGAGCCAGAGAGCGCCAGAATGAAAACGGGCACGACAATCGCAACTGCACCGCCCAACATCGCCCAACCCTGCCACTTGGCCGGCTCATTGTTGCGTTTAGCAACTACCCACGAGATAGCACCGACTGCGGCAGTAATAATGCCAACACCAGCGACAATGAATAGACCGGTTTGTACGAAGTCTGCCCACTCTGACTTAATACCTTTCGTTAAATCAGACCCTTTCAAAGCCCAGGCAGGTTGAGAGACTAGGAAAAACAGGGGAACAGCCACGAGTCTCGCCATACGTTGCCTTTGTTTTTCCACCGCCTCATAAATGCGCTGAGAAACCCCCTTAACAACAAACTTACTTATGTTCATGATTGCTCCAATCAACCTGGCATCAGGGAAAACCCTGTGCTCTCACCAAAAACACCAGCCAAGTGAAGGCTGGCAACCATTGCAGAACCTGCAACCACTCTTGAGATTATGCTACCTATTAAGTCGCTCCTAGCATCGGGCGTTACATATCCAAGTTTCCCCCCCATGAGAAAAGCCCTTCCTAGTGTTACCCATCCGGTCAACACCATAAATCCAATTACTGCGTATAGTGCAATCTGTGATTGATCACCCCCGCCATTCGCGTAACTCTCAATACCGAGAGGATTATCAAGTGACCAAAGTGAGTCACAAAAGACATTACCCCAAAATGCAAGATCGACAAGTAAAGAACCAAATAGCATCCGAGCGGAAATAGATCCGACACTTGAGTATTGCTTATTATTATCTCCGCTCTTAATAATTTCAAAAACCGCAGGTAGAGTTATAAAAACACCCACTCCCGCAAAGATGAAGAAAATTGCATCCAAGTAATCTGGATATTCAGCCGACATATTCACAAACATATCGGCGGCGGAATAAGCAGCACCTTGCAGCCCTTCCAAACCTGGTAGTCCACCTATTCCGTCTAGCATGACGTGTTATATCCTATCGGTTGATTAAGCCGTTGGTAGTACAAACCTGTCGGCTATATCTGTCGAACGATATAGCTGTACCAAACCCTGGCACCTGCTCACCATTCCGAACAATCATGCCTTGACCATCTTGCGCTCTCACTATGTAGGCGGACGTCTTGTTAATACCCTTAACTCTCCAGTTAGAACTTACGCTAGTGGCAGTGCATTTTTCAGCCGGGCTGTGGTTTTCCTCATATGTCGGGGCTGTTTGAGCAACCACTTTCTGAGGCGGTGGTAACTGCACATTAATGACCTCAGTCGTTGCTTTAGCTAATTGAGGCTTGACCACTGGCTGAGGCTTAACTGCAAGCGTCGGCCGTACTTCCTTGACGTCGGTGCTACCCTTGGCGCGTTTCACTGCTTCGGCCACTAACAAATTGAAATCTTTCTTGTTAGCATCTACGGTTCCTTTTAGCGTCTTCATTTCAGAAGTAACATTTGCCAAAGTGGAACTAATGCTTTCCTGCTCTTTAGTAACGCGCTCTTGGTTTTTTGCAATTGCTTCCATTGTTGTGTTTAGCGATTTCATCGTTGCCTGAAGATCGTTGGTCAACGTCCGCAGCTCAGCAATTTGCTTGCGATCTTGCTGAACACTTGCTTCTGCGGCAGCAGCACCTTGTTTTGCAAGGTTTTGCTTCACAACATTGTCATCAATTTTAATTGCGCTACCAGGCACGTTTAGTTTCGAAGCCTGATCAACAAGATCATCGTAAGCTTGCTCTTCAGCACTTCCGACCACGGCGGTATTTAAATGCTCGACAGGCGTTGGCTGCTGCTGGGTTACGGGCAGTGACGCGAGTGGTTGGCCAGCCGCCATTTCGGGTTCCAGATCCACTTCCCCTGACGCCGACGGTACAACATATGCGTTCGATCCAGATGACGAACTTTGCGAACTATTACCGCCCAGCGCTGAAGCTAGGTTTTCTGCGTCTTGAAGGCTGTTATTTGCTCCTGGACGACCTTGATTCGTATTGGTATTTCCAAACTGCTCCGTATTAACTCCCGTCGGTTTTGGTGTGCTATGCCCCCAAAATTTGGCGATCGCAATGTTCCCGAGGAAAATGGCGACTCCGATTAAAAAAACACCCCCGACGGCCATCAGAAGCATTTCTTTTTTTGAAAATGGCTTCCTTTGAGGTGCGGTCGGTTCTGGTATTTCAGAGCTATAAGCAGAAAACTCTTTATCATCTTCCAAGATGGTTTCTGGCCCTAATTCATGAAAGGTCGGTTCGGTCTCGGGCCTGGTAGGACTATCAACGCTACCTGGCGAATAATCGGCAAGATCATCTGAATGCTCGGCACGGGATGGTGGGTTTTGGTCGCTCATGTTCATTCTCAAATATCCGTGGCTGTCTTGCGGCAAACATCTTCAAGAAAAAAGACACCTACCTCGTCATCAACATTAAGTGAAACCGTAATCGGCCTGTTCAAACTATCCTGAAATGCCGCGCCAGTGTCCGTACCCAGCGAACCCAACATCATCTTAATTTCACGCGCAGAGTCTTTTTTGGTGTTCTGAATTACAGTTCCGTCAGTAATGATGATGTTGTTATCAGAATTTTTCTCGGCAGCCGATCCAATAGCTTTTAACACCGTGCCAAATCCCCACCAGCCGTAGCGGTACAGCAAATGGGAGTCTACTTCACCGCTTACCGCGTTTAATGTAGTGTTTATATCCAACGCAATGGCGTTTATTGATACTGTCTCTTCTGGCAATACCAATTTATCTAACTCGATGCGCAAGAACTCTTCTTTACGCTCAAATTTGCCAATCATTTGAATATCACGCAACTTACCATTTCTGAGTGTTACAGATACTGGCCCTCCTACATCGCTATTAAGTGCGAGATCTGAGGTTGCCAAGTACTGCGAACCAGCTCGGACAACGGGTTTACATTTTTTAGTTGTAGCTGCGTTCGCAAGCTCAGAATCAGTGGCTTGACTATACGCAACGGCATTTCGCCCCTGACTCTGGACTGGCTGCTTAGCTGAATTTGATGGCGAATAATCCCATTGCACCTTGTACAAAATAGGCTTCTTAGCCTCACTTTCATTTTGAATCAATAACTCAATAAGTTTGTCAGTCTGTTGTAATTCAACATTGCCAGCTTTTTTCGTTGTTGACGAATGGTTCTCCGTTTGCGTTTCGCCAACGTCAGTCATTTTCTTTGCTTTGCTCAAAGTCGACTGCTTGGTATAAGGATTCAGAACCTCTTCTGGCTCCTCAGTCATCACAGGATGCGCGGTCGGATTGTCTTTCTGAACTTCTGGCAACGTTTCCTCATTATAACGATCTGCCTCCTGGCGCATTTGCTCACTTGTGTGAGGATTAGCAGCCGGGTTGAGACGTCCTGTACGCATAACGCCAGAGGGCTCATTCGAATGCTCGGTTTTCTTGTTCGGCAAAGTAGCCATGCCAATCACTATCGCAGCAATAACAAGAAAAAAAGCGAAAGCATAAAACCAAAGGCGCTTGCGGTTTGCTTTATTGAAGATCCCTTTAACCGCTTTACCGCCAGTAACAGCACCGACACTTTCAAACTCACCTACAGAAGCGTGCCTATCAGCATGGCTTGCGCTAAGGCCAGCGAAGTCTTCGTCAACAATCGTTTGGTCATTGGCCACGTTCAAAATCTCACTTAAAAGTCATCTGTTCATCCAGCGCTGTCGCCGGATGCTTGAGAATCTTCAACGTAACAGTCCGACCCTCTTTATTTGTTCCCAACACGGTCGTTGTCACTGGGAGTTTGTACGCCATGTAACCTGAGTTGCCGGGAGTTGCTTTCATAATTTTCGGCGAAAAGACAGCCACTGGAGTGCGCAGGATTAACTGATCTCCCTTGACCCATGCTTGGCCTTCTCCACCCTCTACAACCATAGTTTCGCTGCCTGAAGGTGTAACACCGTACAGAGCATGGTTCAAATCCATATCGGCCTCTGTACCAAGCGTGATGCCCTTGTCAGTAAATAAATCATGGGATTTAGTGTTTGGCCCCGCATCCTCTACTTTCATAGTGGCGAGCCTGTGGTACATCGCTGGCTTAGCCACCAGCAGAATCGAAATCGGCGTGGCCAGATCTTGCAAGTACACAGTGATGTTGCCAGTGACACCGTGCTTCAGGGCAGTAACAGTGAAAGAACCTGCTTGTGGATCAGAGAGTAGATCCTCTTTTGTCTCGCCCTCTTTCCCCGACTTTTCAGGCAATGCACGATCAATTTCAATCATATTTCCCAAAAAGTTCGATACTTTTCTTATTGGCCAAGGATTACCGTAGGCGTCTATAAAGGTGATCGCCGATGATTGGTATCTCGATATAAAGACCTTTGGCGCTGGCGTATCTGGAGCAAGAGTGATATCGAATGAATCTTCGATATCGAGCACATCCTGCGGTACCTCGTCCTCGGTATCGAAGACTATCGGTGCTGTGAAGGCCGCAGATTTCGTAATAATTTTTTTCCGCATCCCCAAAACCTCTTTGGGGCTGCCAACCATTATTGAATCCAGGCGCTGCTCAAGTGATGGTTGTTCTGCCTCCTCCGCCCCGGCGAGAAGTGGAAGCAAAGTAACTGCTAACAAGAGCGATTTCGCGACTAACAGCTTCATCGGGTAGGCCTCTTTGGCAGAATCTGGTATTTATCAACCCATATACCGTCGCTGCGCACGTTTAAAGAAACCCGCCGTACAAGCATTACTGCAACAAGCTCTTTGTTTACTCGTCTTTTCCCATCAATTCGGAGCCTGAAAGGAACTTCAATTTTCCACATCTGATATCCGCGCTCAGTCAACTTTGCGCCTTGAAATATTGCGCCCATAGGGCTCGCGTACATTGTTCCTTGCAATTCCTCTGTCAAAAGATCCAAGGCACCAATTTCTCTCAGCGATTGGACGAAAGACTTACGGTTAGCATCGGACAAGCAGGTCGTTTCATTCGAAACGGTCTTCTGCCAATCAACGTATGAAAGTCCGTACATTTTTTGTACGCAGTTTTCTGACCAAGCAAGGATTTCAGCTGTGTTGTAGAGAGGCTCACTGAGCAGAGGGAGGGGTCGAATGCGGCCGTCAGGGGTTTCCCCAAGCAACTTTGGCTCTGGGGTATAATGAAACAATACCAGATTGAGGATCCCTGAGATTATCAACGCTATGACCAAACCGATGATGGTCATATTTTCTGAACGTTTACGGGTCAGCGCTTCTTTACCAGCGGCTAGCAACCCAAGGACACCGGACATATCCAGGATATCTACTTCAGGCGCTCCCGTTTTTGGCGGAGGAGTTCGCTTGATTTCGGTAGGCAGCTGCTCTCTCTGGGTCATGACGCATTCTCTTTAGGCAATGGCCAGCATTCAGGCCGCAGAAAATGCCTAGTAACCTGGGTATTTGTGAGGTTTTCCGTCAGCTCAATTGATGCCAGATCGCTTGGGTGACGCCGGATAAGGGCTCTTTTTTTGGCTTGATCCCACTGACAAGAATGCGGGCTATCAGCCTCCCACTTCTTCACCAAGGAAACGGAGCATTGGTGAGCTAGCGCAAGCCTTTCACGGAACGCATCCCTTTCACCCCAAGGCAGATTCTGAACAAATTCGTGGAGATACATGTGCCACCCTCAATTTGGTACACATGGTATCTCATAATTTTTCTCTGGTGTAGTATACGAATACGGTATTTTTTTGAGGTCTTCAATGAACACTAAAAGCGCGGTTATCGGTTTGGTCATAGGGGTTGCTTTGTCGGGTGCGGCTACCTTTATCTATAATCACCAGAATTCGCCCACAAAGCCTGATGAAGCCGGCGATGGGCATGTGAAATCTGAATCCGTGAAAGCAACTTCCCCAGAACAGTCGAATTCATCGGCCGCACAAATCGCTCCCCCCGCTTCAGGTACTACTGCGTCATCCACCCTTCCCGAACCGCCTAAATCGGATTCGCAGAAGCCAGTAGAATGCTCAATCATCGCGGATGAAAAGAAGGCTGAACGGCTGATCACACGAGTATTCAAAGATGTGAAAATCTACGGTTATGACCGTGTGATCCTTTCGCCAGGTGCTAGTGTTTGCTTGCTGGAGGTTGATCTGTCGATCCTAGGCAACACCGGCTTCATGTATGTTCTTCCAAACGGTGAAGAGCTTTTGAACGGCCCTATGCTCGACAAAAGATCGCGCGTTGGAGTTCCTACCGCTGAACAGGTTGAAAATTTTGAAAATGGCCAAGTAGATATGCCCTCCAGTGCGGCCGCCTCTACCCCTCGAACTGCGCAAGCCCCTCAAGCAAGTCCCCCACCGGTGGATACGAACTCTCAAGCAACAATGCAACAGGCGAACTCATCACCAGTAGACACAAAGTTCAATACCCCCACGGAGGTTTTTCAGGCCATGAAGGCTCTCCCAGCCCTAGTGTCCGAAGGTAAAGGCCGGGCTGTTTATGTACTTCTTGATCCCCTTTGTTCCCACTGCCAGAGTTTGTTCAAGAAGAGCGGCGAACTCGCTGAGAAATATGGCATCCAGTGGCATTGGGTACCTATGTTCACAAATACGTCCGGCCATGCCATGACTGCCCTTGTCATGAAGGTTGCTGAGAAAAATCCCGAAGAAGGTCTATCGTTACTCTCAGAAATGATGAACGACAATTTCGATGTTCAGAAATATGCTGATCAATTCAGATCGCTTAAGAAAGCTGACTATGAACGACCACAACCAAACGCTCTCACCTTTCTGAAAATCCTCAAATCTTCTTCAAAAGCAGCTGGCACACCTTACGTCGCATTTGAAATCCCCGCCACGGGACAGGTCGAAGTGATTAGCGGCGAACCAGAGGAAAGTGATTTGCTCCCTCTCCTTGGTGGCGCAGATCCACAAGGTTAGGCCAAAGAGTTCAGCCAGCTCTTGTTTGAATTAGGGCTGGCCAATCTATTCCTCTAAGGTAATCGTCGAGCTGCATTCGCCCAGGCAACGTCATCAATTCAGCGAGGCAAACCCCAAACAGCTCGACCTTATCGGATCTATTTGACTGGAAAACATCAAAAGCAGATAAAACCTGAGTAACCAGATCGTTTAAACCAACACTGTTATGTTTGAATAAATCTACTAGAACGATTTCCAGATCAAACTGAGCGAACTGCCCTAAAAGCGACTCAGCTTTGACTAGCCTTCGATATACTCGCTCAGTTTCAGCATACAATGCTATCTTTCCGGGCCTCCACCCTTTTTCCATCATTTCAGAAAAAGACAAATAGCTAAGTCTCACATCATTGTTTACGACTTCTTCGAAAACAATATGATCCATACCAACAACGCAGACTAGATCTTCTTCGGTCACACTGAACAATTCACTTATTAACACTGACTGCTCAGACATGCCATCGCTTGAACCGTTGTAATCATTTATCTCAAGATATTTACCCTTTCGTTTGACCACAACAACAGCCCTCGAACCCGAAGCTAGGCGTTTCAGAAAAGATTTTGCAATCCAGGCATTGGCTTCCCTGTTAAGCGTGTCAAACCATGGGATGCTTGTCTTTAATCTCATGCAATTGTAATCATTATAACATTTAACTCTATTAAAGAGGTTAGTTATTGCTCTTGCGCTTTTAAGCTCAGCATTCGAAATTTGACCCGAATTTACCGCAGACTCGATATGCATTAAATTGTTTTCGAGCCACATACCCCATAGCTGCTTTAAGCCAAAGTTCCGAACATCTTCGATTTTGGATATTGTGATTAGAGGAAGCCACTCAATGGTCGCATTTCTGGCGTGCTTCTGCTTTTTTACTGTGCAACGCAGCAGCACAATAAACATACTACTCCCCACATCTGACTGGCACTTAACAACTGTTAAGTTTGAGTAAATCCCAAATAGATCTATGAGTGACGCACTTTCAATAACAACTGAACGATCACTAGAACTTGCTGCGCGTGTCTCGCCCTCTAAATCTTCAATAATTGCCAAGGTAGGAACGGCTTCCGTTGAGGCAAGCAACAAATTGTTGATATTGTCTAACATCGCAGCGTTCAGCCGAGTTGAATGCAAAAGAGCCTCGACATCAAGCTTAATACTTTGTTCGGTCACATCTGTTGTGAGCGGTCTATAAATAGGTGTATAGCGCGTATATGAATCTGATTCTCTGGTTAGCTCTAGCTTCTGCTGACCGTGAACGTTTCTTGATATTCTAAAATATCGACCTCTATTACCAAAATTTTCAGAACTAACTATCCTTAACTGGCTTGTTATACGATTCTCTGTGTTGGCGGCGAAGCTACTCAGTTTTTGTTGTAACAGGTATTTAATTGAACTTGAATTACTGGCGCTGTCTTTTCGCCCATCTGAATTAGACTTTGAGTATCGTCTATCTGCAAAATCTATAGCAGAAAATACATCATTAAACTGCTCACCATTAATCCCCAGAGCGTGACTTTCGAGTATTGAATCAAGTTGTCCATTCGTCAAAAGGACACTGGTTTTGAAATACAAATCTTGCTGGATAAGAGCTCTCGCTCTTTTTGATAGACTCAATATTTCTGGCACATCCTTGGTATTCCGCAGCTCATCAAATTGTTGTAGCTTGAGCGCCGAAGAGCGCATGTTGCTCATTTGATAAAGCTGAACTGCTGGATCTATCGTGTAAAATTGGCTCTGGGTAAAAAGCGAAGGATAAAACCATTCGTGCTCATCAAGTTTTGAGCAACCTAATGCTAATAGCTGAACGCCCCAAGAATCTGGGGCGTTCGCTATGATTGTGCAAATCTCTGAGTTGACAACTACCGCTGTGAAAATAGCATGTGAATGCCTAGCCCAAAGTCGATTGCGTGTGAACAACACTTACGACATCCCCATACCTTTCGAGACTGGCGCTGGACTTGTTGAACCTGATCCTGTTAGGTTCAAACTGACCGCCCTTGCAATATTCTGAATAAGATCACGCACCAGGTTCATGAGTCCGTTACTGATTCCGTCCATCTTTGATAGAAGATTTTGCCCGTTATGGGATAGCTTTTCTAACAGAGATTTATTATCTTCGGTTAGTTTCGCGATTGGCTTCAAAGCTTCATCAATGACTATTTCAGGGTCTTCACCTGATTTGATATGGTGTGCCACGTATTTCCGAGCGGAATCCCGCATTTTATCCATACTTACAATTAAGTCTGCAAAGGATTCGGCCGCGTTATTATCCCCTTCCAGGAGTTGCTTCAAAACTCCGGCGTGCTCCTCTGGTGGCAAGGTCTCTAAAGCCTTTCCTAGAACTCCCTCTTTGACTGCTTTGAGGCTCGCTTGCACATTATTAAATGCTGAAAAGTACTCCTCTGCATTACGACGCCCACGGTATTCCTTCCAAGCGTCAAAGCCAGCCTCAACACCGTTGCCGAGTACATTGAACAGCTTGGCACCTGCCATACCGACTGCGCCCACCAGCATGCTCAGGCCTGCCAATGCATTCGGCGCCTGCGGCACCATCGGTTCCTGATCATCTTGGCGTTGGTTTGGTACTTTGGCGTTTGGTTGCTTTTTAGTAACCTTTTTCGGCTCATCAGAAAAAACCTGATCGGAATCATCGTCCAGGATCGCATCTTCGTCATTTTCCTTGGATCCTTCCTCGGCGCTGATAAAGCCAGGATCGATCTTGGCCAACATGTTCCCACCAGAGAGAAGTGATTCACGCGCGCTTGACCCAGTGAAATCGCCGCCTGCAACATCCCCCAGTTCGGGCGAGGGTTCCTGACCGCTAATGCTTTCTAGATCTTTCAGGTCAACAGCTGGATCTTCCGGATGACTATCCAGCCCATGTAGCCCGAGCTGAACATGCATTGAAGACTCTAGTGCCTTCAAAGCTTCACTATTCAAGTCAATCGGTGTTTTGATCGGTGGGAGCTCGAAGGTCTGTTTCTGCTCGCCTAACTGATTAAGAGTTGAAGTACTTTCCCCCATCTCTGCCGCTTGTTCACCGAGCAGATGCTCTTGAAAGTCAGCATTTAATTGATCAAAACTATCACGGATATCACCAAGGTTTCCTTGATGTGCCGCCAAGTCATCTGCCACCATATCAAACTCTTGAGTCAAGGTAGTTGGCTCGACAATCTCTAGCTCGCCCCTAGGTATTTCTAATGCTGGCTCAGCGAGCCCTTGCACAAACACCGCTATATCATCCGCAGTTAACATCTCAAGTGTTTTCTGCGCTTCTTCGATTTTGATTGCTGAATCTGCCAATGACTCCTCTGCATCAGTCAGTGCCTGCACACCAGTTGGAGAGAAAGCTGCTATGTCCTCACCAGTCAACATGTCATCTGGCACAACAGGCAAGGACTCAGGGAACTCTTCGTTTGTTACTCTCAATTCGTCACCCATTATTGCGGTCTCCATAAGTTACTTTGCCTGCATGCCATCTTGAGAAATTTTACGACCTATATCTACAGCTGAAAGTCTGTTACTAGCTTTCACTTCAGTTTTTAACGAATAAAGCTGATTGAGAATTTCAGCCTGTAAGAAAACTTGCTCACGTTGCAAACCTTCAGGACTTGCATTGGTCGCGATACTTGTAAACCATTTAGGTGACTTGATGCGATACGTCGCCATCAGCTCATCCAGTTGAGCTGGACTTATTTTATCTCCAGCCAACAGCTTCTTATCTTCGTCTGATAAAAAGTCCTTAACATCATCCAGCATGTACCTGACATCTTTAGCGTCAATGCTCTGAAGGTTGCTTTGGAATTTTTCGTTTAGAACACCATGCGCTACTTCCATTCGCCTGTTGAGTACGATGGACTGCGCTAATTGTTGTTTCTCGTTAGGTGTACCATTTTTTTTGATACGATCAATTTCTTGCTGTGTTGGCAACGTTACTGGAAAAGGGTTAAGTAAGAGTTGCAGATCATCACGTTTCTTTGTTACGTCCGCTGTGTTTGTTACAGGAATAGGATCATCCTGCATTGCCAACTCAAACGAATCGTAGTCGTCCTCATCCATTTTCGTCAGGATGTCTTTGACGAAATAGTCCATTTTAGGCTCACCTGGTGCGAGCTGTGATGCTTTAGCATTCGACCGCTTCGTCCAGTTTCTGAAAGCCTTAGAGACTTTTTTGCCGCCGCTGGCTCCGCTGGAGCGTAGGCCAGCAGCTGCATACTGACCACATGCAGCGCGCGGCTTCGCGCCTAGCGATGGCTCCATTGCATAGCTGTTTTTGATTTTCGAATCAGCAACGGCTTTCTGCTGATCAATCCTCCCTTCCAGCCTTGCAACATAGTCCATGGCGTTCACCAGCGCCTCTGTCTGAGAACGTATTCCATCGAGTATGGAATGGGCTGCGTTGTTCGTAGCCTCTTGGCAGTTGTAACAGTAAACCGGAATACCTGTTGCCCCAGCGGTTTGAATACTCATCGCAGTAGTGAGCGCTATCCCAAGAAGCGATAACTTACAGGCCTTTGATAGCATCATTCACCTCGTTACGGATCGTGTTTTCGACTCTCGGTGTGCGATTCGCCGGGGAAGATGGGATACCTTTGATAATCTGGGTCGCATTACCTTTGGCCCCATTAATTACGCTACCAGCTGCGCTTGAAGCAGCATTTTCTACTACTTTACCGAAGTCATATTGGTCAGTTTGCAACCCACCGGTTCCATCGGTGGTACCACCTACTCCAATACCAACAATCCCAATCGGATCACTGACGTTAAATTGTGCCTGATCCGCGATTGACTGAATGTAGTTGTTAGCAGCAGTGCATGCCATATCTCGAACCTTGGTAAATATAGCCCCCATAGCTCCACCTACCGAAGGTATTCTCAGGCGAATCAATGCATCCAGTGCGTCCAATGCGGGCAAGCAAGAAGCGCTCTTTGCAGTCGGGGCATTTTTAATCGTTTTCCCCATGTACTGGTCATAAACCTTAAGGCTAAGGTCGTCCATCTTCTTTCGCTGTTCTTTCATAACGTTGTCTAAGTCACAGTCAACGGTTGATGCTGCCTGGGCGGTAAAACTTAGCGCGAGAATGCCTAAGATAGCCAACACTCTAAAAATAATCATTCTTCCATTCCCTGCTTTACAAGTTGAATGTCACTGAATATCCTTTTTGAACGTTCAGGCGAAAATACCAACGCAAGTAATTCGTTTCGTTGAATGATTATAAGACGCTCGTAAAAGAGGCTACTATATTTTGCAGCTGTACCGCCTAGCCGGGATAAAGCGTTAATTAAACGCTGGACTACACCCGAATGTCGCCGCTCCATCATTTCAACAACACGTAAAAACCTGCTCGATTCCAACAATGCAAGCAGCTCAGCAATATTCCCTACGTTCTGCCCGGTGGTGAAAGCCTCAGCCAATCGACTGTCCTCTACCAACTCGATGAATTTGAGCAAAAGCTCAAGCAAAGGCTCATCAGGATCAACAGTGAAGCCCTCGTCCCGTTCATCCATCTGTGCAAGCAATCTACCGAGGGGGCCGCTCACGCCCATCCAGTATTCGGCCAGCTCCTCTGAGCCGAGTAGCTGCCGAGCACGAGCATTCTCACCGTTCATGCATAAGTCTCATTGATAAAAACTCTGGTATGGTTATCCTATACCAGAGTTTACGCGATTCCAAACCTACAGGACGTCACCCATGACTGAACATGCTGTGCAGGAAGCACCTCAAGCTTCGACTGACGCAGAAAAACCCTCGCGCACCAAGAGATTCGGGCGATTCTTGGTGTGGTATGTGGGTTGGGAGCGACTGAAAAAAAATGCTGCGATTGTCCGGAATCGCGCTTCCATGCCCCTGCTTCGCCAAGTGCTCAAGTCAGCACGTTCTGGCTATACGCCGACGCCTGCCGCAGATCTGGAGACGGATGTCTTGGCTAGGTCTGTGTTCGGCCATGGCTTCATACTCGTAGTCGCCATTCCAGCACTGTTGTGGACTTTGATGAATCTTGGGCGGGGAATTGCGCTCCTTGTCCAGTACGGCAGAATCGGTACCAATGACTACCTGCTTGTAAGCGTACCCCTGACTCTGTATCTAGGGATGCGTATTCTCATCAGCGCAAAGTCACTTTCTGTTTTCCGGAATGAGCTGTCTTCCAGAGAAGCTCAAGGAAGGCAATCTTGACCTTCTTAGTGAGAATATTCCTCCTCTCTGTTTTCATGACAGGTATAGCTCATGCAGATCAAGGGCTATCCGGAGAGATCAATGCTCTTGCCCATTTGACCCTAAGCGAAGACCTGGGACAGCAGATAATCAAATTTATCGCGGGGGGCGGGTATGACTCTTACACCACCCCTTCCCTGCTTAGCACAATCTCCAGATATCTCAACACCATCGCCCTCTGCATGATGGGATGGCTTACGGTTCTCGGAGGCGCAACCTACGTAATTCAAACCGCAAACAAGGGTACTCCTGGTGGCCAAGTTATCTCTTCTTTCTGGATGCCCATCAGGATTTCCACAGCTCTTATCCTCCTGATTCCAGTACCTAGTGGTGGTGGTTACTCGATGATCCAATATGGGGTCATTACCGTAGCGGAAAAAGGAAATGCCGTGGGAGGGGCAGTTCAAGCTGTTGGTATCGATTACCTATATAATTTCGGAGCGTATAAGCCGTCATCGGTGCCTGACGGTAGCTCATTCATACTCGACTGGGTTTCGAGCGAGGTCTGCCAGAAATACATCAACGGCTATACAAATAGCAACACCATAGTCGCCAATCAAAATCAGTCCTCGGTCGGGGATCTCTACAGAACGTCGCTATCTTATGACTACAACGAAGTAGCCGAGGGCTTTACGAAGAATAATCCCCGGCTTGGATATTGCGGGTCGATCTCCTTTACCCTCGCAAAAGAGTCTGTAGGTGAATCGGACCGATACGTTGAATTCGGAAATGTTCGTGCGTTTCCTACCCAAGAGTTATTAACCGCGCAAAGCAACATCATTCGGAGTCTTAAGCCAAAGATTTCATCGATTGCTGACGCAATTTTGAGCGACGAGGGAGCACTTCGGGCCCTACAGGAGCAGGGTGAATCGGCTCAAAGTACATATGAAAGTGCCCAAGCCCAGGTAGCCGGAAAAATATCCGGATCAGTTGGAACCTACAGTTCAGCAGTCACGCAGTACAACCAGCTCGTGGCCGGTGCGATTCAAAAATATGTGAACATGAATGCTGAGTCCGTATCAGGTGGAAACTGGGCCGAGCAAACCAAACAAATGGGTTGGGTCGGACTCGGAACCATCTTCTGGCAAGTGAACGTTAGTCAGTCACGCGTCAACGCTCTCGGTGCAGCCTTCAAAGCCACATATACACCACCGGCTTTAGATAAAGATTGGACTGAGGATGTCCGTCTTGCTGAAATCAGCCAACGCCTTGGCGGATTGGCACGTAAGGTGGCAGCGGGTGACTCGGGGAAATACTCACTCAACAATGTTCCTGACCTATCTATCGCGGACGCGGGGGCGGATGGCAACTTTGATTGGCCTAAGGTCTTCATATACCGCGTAAGCTCCTATTTGTTCGAGAGCATGGCTTTCGACGGAGGCAACTCAGACCTACTCGTCAATATGCAATACTACGGGGCAGCCCTGAATACAACTGCTGAAACGCTGGTATGGCTCAGGATCATTGGCAAGAACATCGCGATTGGGGCGCTGAAAGCTGTAGAAAAGACAGCTGACACAGTTGGGAACACAGTCGGAATTATTCCTGGTGTGGGCAACTTAATTAAGGCTGGGCTAGCTGGTGTATCGACATTCGCTGCTACGACTTTAGTTGGCATTATTGGGGATTTAGCTGAGTTTCTTGGCCAAATTATCCTCTACCTCATTATCGTGGGATTCATCCTTGCGGTTGTCCTGCCTACGATCCCCCTTGTGTTTTGGTTCATGGGTGTTATTTCGTGGTTCCTCTTTTTCATAGAATGCTTGCTAATCAGCCCGACTTGGCTCGCCGCCCATGGCACTGCTGAAAAGGAGGGATGGGGGACGGAGCACACCCGGCAGGGTTATATGCTGATGATCGGATTATTCATGGCCCCCACCATCCGTGTATCGGCCTTCCTGGCGGTTTTCCTAGCTCTGCGGCCGCTGGGTGTTTTTGTTGAAATGATGATTCAATATCTACGCGGAGTAGTTGTGCATGGCCCTGCAATGCTCACAATCCAGCTTGGCACAATTGGATTGGTGGCAATCTTTGCGTATACGGGGATGGTACGAATATTCTCGTTACCCAACGAAATGTTTGAGAAAGGACTTCGATGGGTCAATGGTGGCCAAGAAGTCACTGGAGACAGCGGCGCAGAGCAACAAACCCGAAGCAACATGGTCATGCTCGGTACGAAGGGCGAGCAGGCTGGTGGAGCGCTTACCAGATCGAAACCAACTGGCGGTGCACCAAAAGCACCTACGAATGCTTGATTCTGAGTGGGCTATGGCAGCGTAGCCTCCTCTTTAGCAATGTACTCGTATTGTTTAAAAATCCCGCCCAACAAAAAGCCCCAGCATAGGGGCTTTTTTTTTACTCAGCATTTTTCAACCTGGCGACTATTAGTGGGACATTTCCATTGGGATGAAGATCACGATACAGATCAACGAGATGATGATCACCAACCAGCCAAACCCGGCATTCGACGAACCACCACCGTGTGGCCCAGAGCGCGAGAAGCTTGAGCGATTGAAAACCTCGCCTCGCAAAAGTTGGGATGAAAATGCCTTGTTATGGATCGAGCGCCACGCACCCAAAGACAGGAATTTACCAACCAGGATCGCCACAATGTAAAAGCAAACCAGGCCGAGCAAGTACTCTTTCATGAAAATTGTGATCATAACCTTAAGCTCCAAATATTCTCATGCCGTAGCCAAACGCAAAGCCGATCGCACCGGCTAGGCCGGAAACAGAAACCAAACCCATTCCATTCCACTTGCCTGAAGGCATAACCATTTCAGCGCCCATTCCCAAACTTGTAAAAAAGTATGCTTTTGGGGCCAACCATGCAGCTAGAAACACCGTTGAAACCAAACCCACCCAGTCATTGAGCACTGGATTGGAAAAAACAGTATCCATGAGAAACATGTGCGTTCCGCCGTAGCCGTTGTGAACGACACCCGATAAGAAACGGTAGTTAACAAACAGAATCGTGTATGCAATCAGGAGGGTCACAAGTGTCGAATGAATTTTCCAGAATGCATGCTGGGATTCTCGACCAAGGTACCAAGACCATTTGCCTGGGTTTCCACGAACCGACAACTTGCCCGTGCTGAGTGCAGCAAACGCCCCTACCCTGCCGTCGACAGTCCAAAAGTAGCTTTTCTCCCAAGGGCAACTCACGCGCTCCTCGGCCGGGGCGGTGGCAATTTTATTCAGCGTTTCCCGAATCACTTCACTAGTCATAACGATATTCTCCTATCACACGCAAGCATTGTAATTGGCATGACTTGATTAAGCAATGAAATATTGTAGAATTGGCTAAATATTTTGGAGGAGGTTCTAATGCCCATAACAAGTCCAAGCAGTAACGCCGGTCGTAAGAGCCTCGGTGATGCTAGCTATATCACCCTCACCTTCACAGCGACCGCCTTCGGAAAGATTGACGAAGGTGCTAAATTGCAGGCACAGGTTACGGGGAAGAAAGCATCCAGGGCATCATGGTTCCGGTTTCTCCTCGATCAATTCGCTGATCGACCTCCATTAAAGATTTTGACTCTTGAAGAGCTGCAAGCTAAATGGCCAACTGATGACTATCTTGTTCCAGAATCTCAGATAACAATTCTTTTGACAAAGGATCAAATAATCTTGATTCGTCAGATCGAGTGCGCAATACAGTCCTTGGACTGGTCAAGGCATCTTTACCGAAACGAAGTCTGCTCTATCCTTGTTGAGAACGAGGGCCCCTCACTCAACCATTTTCTAAGCATGAAAAAAAAGAGCGGCTAACTAAGCCGCTCCCTCTTACATGACTTGGAAAGTTCTCGGTATTCGCCTATCTTCGCTTCCCTGCACAGGCGCAATGTCAGTTACAGCGTGCAGGATCTGCTCTGCCCCTGGTCGATTCACCTCCCGACCCACCTCAGATGTCACTGATGACAAATTTTCGTAGGCGGGTGCAGGTGCAGGTGCAGGTGCAGGTGCAGGTGCAGGTGCAGGTGCAGGTGCAGGTGCAGGTGCAGGTGCAGGCTGGGGCGATAACGCTGGAGCAACAACTTCTCTTTCAGGTTGCTGGTTGCGGACGTTCATAGCCCCGGCATCAGGCTGTATAGGTGAGCCGGCATGAAGAGTTTGCCCAAACTCTCCCGCATTTGACTCCCGACTAAATTTCTCTAACACAGCCCTTTTGATGTAATCATCTGCCAACCCCAAATCGTCAAGCTTCTTAAGATTGGATACCAATCGACGCAGCAGCTCTGATTCTGGACTCGTGGCATGTTCTGGTGCTGAGAATCGAACGCGCTTTCGGAAGTCTAAATGCTCCATAGGAATACCATTCGCTCTCAGCAAAATTGCATGTACTTGAGAGCTCCACGTGCATTCGAGAACTCGTCCAGGAAGACAGCGTTTGGCAACATTTTTTGCAACCACTGACGGAAGACAATTGAACCACCGCCCACAATGATGATTGCCTGGTAGGCATTTATGTTTGCCAACTTGGTTTTCACGTAATTGGTAATGCGCTCAGCTGTTCCACGACAGGCTTGCTCCTGCTCGCTAGTCATGTCGCGCGTCGAGCTCTGATAGTAAATTTGACCTTTTTCCAGGGCTGTTTGCACGACTTGGGTCGGCAGGGCACTGTCCAGACCATCTTCAATAACCTTCTCTGCGACCAAACGTTCCTTCATCAGCTTTTCCAATGCGTCAATTGCATCGAGTACACCCACCCGCTCGGTACCGGAGTGTTGCTGATCAATCATCAAACCGCTGCTGTCAACGTTCAAGGAAACAACGTCTGTGGTGCTACCCCCGATATCAACGACCGCAACATGCCCCGTCACGAGTTCGCCGCCCTTGGTCATCGTTCCATTATCGTTGAAAGCAAAATCGAAATATGCGGCAAGAGCCTCCGAGAAACACGTGCCCTCACGAATATCGACTATCTGGTCGACCTTACCTTCTACTATCACTTTTCGGTCATGGCCCACGAAGTTCGAAATCGTCGAGTCTTTACGATCAGCCCGGATCACCCCCTTCTCGTTGAAATAATCTCGAAATGGAAGAGTGACGCCCAGCTTTATAGGTCTATTGATGAGCCCCGCTTTCACCAAGGCGTGTGTTACAAGCACACGGTTGGCAACGCTGGTTGGATAGCCTTCATTGCGAAGCTGAAGAGGTGTACGCACCGACGCGCCACAGAAATATAACTGCCCGTCGACCTGGTAGGTATCGATTGGCGTCCCCACGGCGTCCGCTCGATGCCCCATTTCAATGAGTGTTGGTACCTTCAGGGTTTTGATTTCGCCATTTTCGAACCAGGCGAGCTTATGCGCAGCATAGCCATTGTCATTCACCACGTTGGTGATCTCTGGGGTTTTCTTCGACATGAGAATTCCTTAATTAATTTTATGACGGCGAAGGATCGCGCGAGCTGTTAATCGGTACCGGTACTTTCCGGCAAGGCGAGTTCGTAATCGTTTGTAAGCAATTCCAAGCGTCCATCCGCGCCGCTCCAGAAGCACTAGTGCAAAAAATGAGGCAGCTACGATTTTCACAGTTATTAAAAACGGGAAGACTGGCAAAAGCAGTACAGGGATCATCGCTGACGTGTGCGCTTCAAAAATCTTGAAAGAGATTTTTGACTGCTTTGATGCATGAGCCGCGATAACGGGGCCGTCCTCATCCTCCAATCGCTGAACGATCATAAAGATGCCTCCTCTTCCTTTATCTCGCTCTCCAACATCACCATTTCATCATCATGAATAAGTCCCTTCTCGTATTGTGAGCAGGCATCTACCCATAAAGCCCTTCCACGCTCTTTCACGTAATTCGCCATTTTGCGTGGCAGGGCATCGATAGGTGTTCGTATAAGATCGGATCGGATGTCTTGAGTTAGCTCCAGCCACGATCTGACCGGAGCACGGCCAACTGTGGGCGTGCGAAGAAGCCGCTGGTGAACGATGGCTCGACAGCTTGTAATGAGCGCATTGGTGATTCGAACACGGCCATTTTCGCCAAACTCATCGGCCATCCGTGGGATCGCACTGTCCACACTCAATGTATGGGTGGTTGTGTAGACCAAGTGGCCCGTACGAGCGGATGTGACGGCAGCATCAATTGTTTCTCGGTCACGGGCCTCACCGTAAACAATGACATGTGGGTGACGGCGCAGAGCGTTTCGACCTGCTAACCCAAAGCTATGCAGATGACCACCGTGTAATTCGTTGATCTCCGTTTGGGCAATCACACCGGTCTGATCTGGAATAGCATGAAGATCATTTTCGATTGGTTGGTAGTAGGTGAGTATCCGACGCCCATTCGGCTGAGTTGCGAGTTCCCGCACCGTGGAGTCAAGGAGAGTTGTCTTACCCGAGCCGGTAGGCCCACAGACCAGTATCAAACCAATTTTCGGTGTGAGTATGTTTTGCAGTTCAATTGGAATGCCGAGCTCATCGTGGGTCGGAGGACATTTACCCATCGGTCTAAACGTGATGTCCAGACCTTCGCCTTGCCAAGGGCCCAGGCAGCCGGTGACATTGACCCGGAACCGCAAATAGGTGCCTCGGTCAACCTCAATGGCATAAGTGAAGTCGCGATCACTACCACGGCTTAAGTCCAAGCGAGCGTTATCATCCTTCAACATGTCGTTCAGCAGGTCGCCCAGTTCCTGATAATGCAAAGGGCGTAAGCCTATGTAGTGAACACTTTCTGACCACATTACAGACGCTGGATAGCCAACTGAAAGGAATACGTCCTCAGCCTTGATGGAAAAGGCATGCTTCAAAAGCTCAAACAGATCTTCACGTCTGTATATATGTGGCTCTGAAAATGGAAGCTGCACCCTGGTGATCGACTCTTCAAAGCTCAACCCCGAAAAATCGACAAAGGGAAGAACATTGGCTACCGAGTCCATATAGGCTTCCACTCGGATGCTTGCTTGTAATTCGCGCTGCCCGAAATCGTGTAGATGACCTCACCTACGTTCATCGAGCGGCCGTTGAACGTCACCTGGTTGTTGACGACCTTGAGAGCGGCTGGAGAGATTGCGCCATTATCAACCAGCACTTTATACGTGTTCCGACAAGCCACATCTTTTTCAAGTGCAGCCAGCCGGTCGCTGTAAATCATATCGGCTTGAGACACCCCGGCGCTCCAACCTTCTTTGACGCCATCTTCCCATGCTTTTACCTCGGCGTCGGTGCGAGGCCTCAAGGAGTGGTGAGGTGGTTCCGGATAGGAGTATTCCTGCCAAAGGTAGTCCCGCCAGGTGGGAACAACAGAGATCAGTTTTGCTTCGGCCGCGATAGTGATCTGCTCTTTGACCTCCCGCACCTCCCCCTTTTCCTCATCGTTTATGAACAAATTAGGGGTTTTGAGAACGCAGGGAATCAACACTCGGCCATCGTTAACGAATCCGGCAAAATTGAACACCACGTTCATCTCGGGTTCGTTCTTGTTGAGGTACCTCATGATCAATCCATAACGCCAAGCAAGCCCGCTTTGCGCACCTGACCGCATCGCCTCTTGTCGCAAGGCTTTCACACGCAGGCCTTTTCCACCGCCAAGATCGATTTCCTCCCCCATATCACCACCTCGCAAAGACTCCAGCTGCACGAGCTCAGGTGGCTTTGCTTGCGTGCTCGGCGGAGGAATGTGAGCAGTTTGAAAATCCATCGTGACTCTCTTATTGAATAATTAATCCGTAGTCATTCTATACCGACAACACCCCTCAAACAACTATCTGCCCCCTTTTTGACCCTGCTGGCCAATTTGCCCAAATTGATCAGGCAACCCAAGAATTATTGCCTGCCTGGGCCCGGCTAGCCCGTCTTGGCCATTTTGGCCACTACGCCCTTACTCCATGCTGCCCTCCCCTCCCGTCCCGCCCAAATTGCCCAGAACGCCCTGAAAGGCTGCTTCAATATGGGCTTTAGTGGTTCACACCTCTCTTTTTGCGAACGCGTCGATTAGGTCAAACCGGAAACCAATTGTTTCCAACATTCATGGCGGTCAATGGAAACCATTTCCAGCCCTTCGCCCCTCCCCTGGCGTAGCCAGCACCTTGAGGTACTGATCTACAAAGGGACAAAATCAGGGCGCAAAATTCGTTTTTTAAAATGGTATTATTCCGTTGTACCTGTCACTGGACAGACAGGGTTGTGCGCTCTGGATGGTTGGTTTGGTACCGGCCTCTGGACGCTCTTAAAGTGTCCCATCTCTATTCGGGGGGTAGGTATTGGGGTGGTACAACCCAATGCGTACACGCCGACTCGCCGCCGACATATAAATCGTTGTCGAGGGTGTCATCGTGATCAGTACGAGGTCTGAAACAAATGGATGAGGCCATCAAATCCAGAGCAATGGGGCTTCTTTCTCGGTATCGAGAGGAATCCCTCGGAAACGAAGTTCTTGATGAGTCGCTTGACGGACTGATTGAGTGGCTGAATAAGAAAGCGCCGGATCTCTCGGCAACGACTGCAAAGTGCTACCGAAAATGGTTAGCCGCTTATCTGGAGCACACAAAACATCCCGAGGCTGACAGGATACGGTTCTGGATACCCACCGGTAGCAGAGATGAAGCGCTTCATCTCGACTCCGAAGAAGCTTCCCTCGTAGCCGAGCATGTTCGGGTGGGCGGCGTCCGTACAAACGACACCTACTACGCATACATGCCAGAAGAAAGTATGCGCGTGGTCTTGACCGAGCTCTCGGGGACGAGGAAATCCGGTACCGCAAAATACGCCAGCGGTATCGAAACCGCGTTGTTTTTGATATCGACGATGATGACCGGGCTGCGGCCGGTGGAATGGCAGCATGCGGAGATCCATGAGCAATATTACGATCCGCACACGGTTGTTACGCTGGGCCCTGTGATGCATGTCGTCACGGCCAAACAAGACAAACGTCGGGAAGATAATCCACTTCGGGGGTATAGGCTGTTAGTCCTGAACGAATGGAGTGCGGATCAGATCGATCAGTTGCGCGGATTCATGGAACTAGTGCCAAAGGATGATGAAGGTTTCCGGCGATTCTATGACCGATGCAGAAAGACCTTGGCGAGGGTTTGGAAAAAAATCAAAGATGACCCGGCGATTTTCGTTCACGAAGAGCTTTCCTCGGCAGCGAAGAAGAAAGTCGGCGGCGAGGGAGTCTCGTTAGCGATATACAGTTGCCGCCATATTTTTGCCGAGGAGATCCGGAGATCACGAAGGTATACCCGTTTCGAATTGGCGGCGTTGCTGGGGCATTCAATGCTGACGAATCAGAAGTACTACGGGCCAAGGACGCGGGATTCTCGGACGTATGATTTCTCGTTGCCGAAGGCTTGGCCAGGCGATGCCGAGGAAATATCCCTGTGGGATCGAAGACACAATCCGATGGCACATATGTCGAGGCAAGGCTTGCTTCAACTCGGAAACGAAGAGCCTGAGGACGTGGTAGAGCGACGTGATGGGGTAGCAGGGTTCTTCATGCGTTGAGGTGCTGCCGGGGATTGAAACGGATTGATGTGTTACGCGAAGCGTAAAACGTTGTGGTAGATCATAGGGCTGGCGCATAGCTCACCGCCGAGCGCAGCGAGGCGGACGCGCGAAAAGTCACACCCATCCCCCTTCTCAATCAGATAGCCGTAAACAGAGCGCCGAGACGGTCGTCACCCAACGCGGTGCGACGTGCCACGAGAGGTTTCGAGTCATGCTGCGCATGAGGAGAAACCGGTACCGGCTGAAGATGACGCCGAGCGAAGCGAGGCCGGCGCGCAAAAATCCACCCACCCCCACCTGGAGTGATCGAGGTCGTCAGTGCGCGATGGCGATCACAGGCCAACGTGGTGCATCGTGCCACGCGAGGTTTCGAGTCATGCTGCGCATGAGGAGAAACCGGTACCGGCTGAAGGTGACGCCGAGCGAAGCGAGGCCGGCGCGCAAAAAATCCACCCCACCCTCACCTGGAGTGATCGAGGTCGTCAGTGCGCGATGACGATCACAGGCCAACGTGGTGCATCGTGCCACGCGAGGTTTCGAGTCATGCTGCGCATGAGGAGAAACCGGTACCGGCTGAAGGTGACGCCGAGCGA
>NZ_JBIWEL010000005.1:210020-280515 GCF_044762525.1 Pseudomonas sp. NPDC096950
GCGAAGCGAGGCCGGCGCGCAAAAAATCCACCCCACCCCCACCTGGAGTGATCGAGGTCGCCAGTGCGCGATGGCGATCACAGGCCAACGTGGTGCATCGGGCCACGCGAGGTTTCGAGTCATGCTGCGCATGAGGAGAAACCGGTACCAGCTGAAGGTGACGCCGAGCGAAGCGAGGCCGGCGCGAAAAAATCCACCCCACCCTCACTTGGAGTGATCGAGGTCATCAGTGCGCGATGGCGGTGGCAGGCCAACGTGGTGCAACGTGCCACGCGAGGTTTCGAGTCATGCTTCGCATGAGGAGAAACCGGTACCGGGTGAAGGTGATGCCGAGCGCAGCGAGGCAGCCTGGCAAAAAAAGCACCCTTCCCTACCTGGATTGGTCGCGAGCTTAGCGCACGGTAGCGGGGCAAGCCAACGCGGAGTGACGTATGTGGGTTCGAGTCATGCTGAGCATGAGCAGAAACGTACGGGCTGAACATGTGCCATGCATAGCGAGGCGGCCGTGAACAAAAAATACCCTTCCCTAACTTAAGTTGACCCAGGTCATCAGCCCACGACACACGCCGTAAGGTTGCGAGGCCGGGTGCGGCCAAACCACCCTTCGCTGATCCAGCCAGCGTGACGACAGATGATCAATGCACCGACCTCAAATCAACGAAGCTCGGTAAACCGTTGCCGGTAGTCCATGTGGATATCACCCAGCTAAGCGAACTGGATGCGGAGACTATCACAGGCAACGCCGTGTGGGGCGTGCGAATTAGATGTTGATTAAATGAGGATGAAAACAGCGAGCGGTTATATCACCTAGTGTGCCTAGGACAGACCTTCCCCACGTAAGTCAGTTGGATACCAAGAGTGCGTCCGCTTTGGGAATCGGCTGGCGTAGCGAGAGTGAGGTGATTTGAAATCAGGCGCTGTACCTGGGTATCGATATTGGCAGACCACAGTGATTGTCGAATCCCGTCGCAGCCCGTAGAGACCCATTCCAAGGAGTATTTACCGCTGAACTCAGGGGTGCTCTGCTTTGGTCTTACACCGGTCGCGCCTGATTTTTTCATGGATAAAACATGCGAAAAGTATTAGTACGCTGAGCGTAGTAGCTCAATCAATATTCAAGCCCCCTGCCCGGCCGAGCTCTCTGGGTTCATGCGGATTTGATTAGTCGTCAAATGGGCCTGCGGCAGAAAAGGTAAAAGCTGGATTGAGTGAGGCCAGGGCCAAAATGTCAGTACGCTCAGCGTACTAACCAGTCGATTGTGAGATACAGGAAATTTCACATTGGCATAAAAAAACCGGCCAACGCCGGTCATCGCTTTCGTGTTTTGTACAATCCAATTTATCTGCGTGCTTATTCTTTAAGCGGTTTTGATTATGCAGCTCTCCTTCGTCTTTGTCACCTAGTTCGGGAAGTTGGTCTTGTTGAGAGTAAAACTTGGCACGGAGGTGCGATATGAACCACGTATTGCCATCTATCCATGCGATCGACCTTGTCAAAGTTGCCTGAGAGGCCGCCTGAGCCGCGATGATCGCAAGCCCTGCAAATCGTATTAGCACAACCAGAAACGGCGCTCAGGAGAGATCCTAGGAGGTCTGTTTTCGGACCAACAGTAGATAGATACTATCGTTCAGATGCAATAGATAGATTAATTCTATTCGTGGCATGTAAGCGCAGCTTCCCGATTGCGCAGAAAGTTTTAGTACGCTCAGCGTACTGCAACAATCCTCTGGCGATTAAGATCACCCACCGTATACAGCACGCCTACCTAGTGACGTCTATTGCCCTATTCATCCGGTATGCTCAATTTTATTGGCTGTGTTGTTGTTGAGTTCGTTGTCAGCCGCAGTAAAGGTCTAATCGCCAATGCTCCCTTCGGTTCATGATTACAGCCGCTGCGCAGTATCGAACATAGATATCGACGTGGCAGCATTGATCCTCCTCGGGCCAATCGATCTGTTTAGGAGATTGGTACGCTGAGCGTACAGGGATGAGTTCGCGAGCTATTGATCAGTCATCGTGAGTGATGTGAGTAAACGACGGGGCAAGACACCGCATAATCTGGTGTGTGGTTGTTTGAGCATCAAACCGGATGGTAGCTCGGGTCATGAATAATGGATGTCCCATTCCACGACCACCTAAAACTTACGTCAGGACGCATCACACCTGTTCTAAGGTTACGGATCGTCAGTCGCCCGGCCCGACTACTTACCTGTCATTCGGTCGGTCGCCTCGTCTTGGAATCTGCAAATAGATTGCACGCGCTAATTCGAAATATCCCTTCCATAAAGCGATTGTCTCTCTGAGGTCGGCGACATGGTTACTGCCCCAGTAGTCAATTCGGTGAACAAGTGATGACTTGCTTTCAAGAGATTTGAATTCAGGGCAGGTGCAAACAGCAGAAAAGTTCGATCTGTTCACTTGGTTGCAATATGGATGGTCATCGCAGCTCTTCCGGTAGCTACAGAAAGATCTGAAATTTATTCCAGGTTAATCAGCAGCACTGATCTGCGCAGGTGCATGAATGCATGCCGAGTAACTACGGTGCCAATAAAGCATCAAACCTGATTGATCAGGTCTGAAATTATGGATTTCATGGCGTGCCTGGCAAGAGCTCAGTCACAAGATGTGATCCCTGAAACCTTCACCGCTTCGCTTGAGTTGGTTCTCATTCTGGCAGTACGCGCAGCGTACTAATCTGTTTGCTCTTCAGCGTTACAGCGGTCTAATGAAAAGGAGGCTTTCGCATAGGGCGCGAGACGATTTGATCGGTTCTAACACGCAGAGGTTTGATGTTAGAGCCTGCCTGCATTTCATGCTGGATATCAGTATGGTGTTAACCAGGAAAGCTACAGCGAGCAGAGCCAGTTAGAGGATTGGTAGTTAATCCTCCGTAGCGGAATTGGTGGTGAATTGGCTGCTCGACGTTTGGTGAACAATGTTTATCTACTCAGGATTCGTAGAAGATGGATGCTGCTTTGTTCTCGGTTATACTACCTAAGCAGTGTTGTTTGACCTTCCTCATCTGCATTCTCCCGTGGCGCTTTTAGCGCTCACTCTCTGGCCCATCCTCAGGGCTTCTGCTTCAGCCTTTGAATCTCGAAGAGATAAATGCCCCGCAGGGTGATTCTTTTACCCTAAGACTATGGGTGACACTTTTTTGGATTTAACCATGACACATTTTAATTGTGGTTCTGTGGATAACTGGGCCAGTCGATGCCTGCTGACGTGCGAACATCATGTTTGTAGGTTTTTTTAAGCGCTTTTAAAGGCGGACGAGCGTCCATGGGAGGGTTTGTCGACAGGAGATCATCGAAAAGCTAAATAGCGGGCAGGGGTACCCAACCCGCTTGTTCATGGGAGGGATTTGATGAGGTGAGAAGGGTGGTTGACGCGCTATTGCCTTCGCCGTCGACCCTTGAGGCCGTTGAGGAATTGATTTCCTCGCGCCAGCTGATCTTCCGTTTTGGGTTCAACTGCCACTACAGGTTCGTTGACCACGTAGGCTGGATGCTTGTCTGTTACTGATTGAGGCTCGGTACGCTTAGCGTACTGAGTTTTCCAACTGTTTCCGTTCTTCTTGAGCGGGCCCTTGTAATCACCCTTTTTCCCAAGGCCCATCAGCATCTTTTGCAGTCGCTGGAACGTGATGTCCAGCTCCATCTCTCGGAACAGATTCAGGGACAGAGATATGCCGGTCAGCCCTTTGCGCAAGATAAATCGTGCCCTGGTAAGACTGCTCAATACTCTTGAGATAGTCCGGCAGGAAAGCTCCAATAGGCGGGCGAGTTCGGAGACATACAGATCTCGCCGAATATTGCGGGCTGGGTTGATGTATTTGCACTGAAGGGTCTTGAAGTCACACCGCTTTATGAGGATTTCCAGAACACGAATGCAGTTATCCCTGTGCTGTAAATGCATTTGATGCGGCTTGTGATTACGCTCAGCGTACTTAGCAATCTTGGGTTGATGTGTACGGGGGCGTTTGTCTTTGTTGTTTACAATCTTGCGAGGGTCTAAAGCGTATCGAGCAAACTGGAGCGCACGCAAAGTGCCGGGATTATCCCGGTACTTTTGCAGCCGTTCTACAGCGCGTCCATGAAACTCGACTACGGAAACCATGTCTATTAAGCAAGATTTCCAGTACTACTGAGGTTGGCTGAGGTTGCGGGGAGGGGAGGCGGGAGATGGCTGAGACTGACTTGGTACGCTAAGCGTAATAAAAGTTGCTGTTGGAGCGTAATGAAGGTTGACAGCATTACGCGGAAGTAGCACTATTCGTTCTGCAAGCTGATCGCGAGACGACTTGTCTCACGAACACGTATAGTGCCCGGTATCCAGCAAAATTTACTCAAGTCGGTCTCACGACCACCCGGCTTCCCCTTCCAGAGAGCAGCCAGAGTAGACAGTGGTACCGGGTATTTTTTTCTTGCCTTTATCTCCTCTATATCAGAGCTGTATGTTTAACCAGTTCTGGTCTTAGTTATCTCGGGTGAACAAAATTCGCCCACCCAGTTTTGGGGTTACCAAAATTCAGGGTGAGCGAAAGCGCCACACAACTGTGGTGAAAAACGAGGTGACGCCTAAACATCGCGGCATCGAATGGCGTGGTGTTCTCAGATCTTCATCCCATCTACTGTGGTCTGTAAGTCGTCAAGCGCCCACGCGCCATGCGGTAGTGCAAGCTGATCGCATGGTATAGTGTTATCATATCGTAGTGATAACACTTTTTCTGGTGCGATAATGCAAACACAGGGCGCCCAAAAGAGCAAGAACAAAATTACACGGCGAAATTTAGTCGCTCAAATGCTGTTCACGCTTAGTAGTCACTTAAGATTACGCACTATCAATCGGTCGAACACTGACGGCACGACCTCGCCGTATCTGGAACGCTACTGCATTACTCGGTCGCGGTTCCTAACCATCTACCTGCATCGGTATGTCGATAAAGACCAGGACACACTTGTCCATGATCATCCGTGGCCATTCCTTTCGTTTGTGCTCTGCGGGGCTTATGAAGAGGTACGGCTGGTAAAGATGAATCGAACAAGCCGGTGGATTCGATGGTTCAACGTGGTAGGGAGCAACACGCATCACCTTGTGCGCCAAGCTATGCCTGAAACATGGACATTGCTGGTTCACGGCCCCCGCACTGTCGTGAATGGAAGAGCCAAGCATTTTGGCTTTGTGGGGGAAATCAGCGAAGGCCAGGCCAACTACCGGCCCGGTTTACCTACAGACCCTAACTGGCATCGCATTAATCCTCGCGGCGGAAAGGCCCAGCGCGTGCCATTCCTTTTGAGCGCCAGCCGCTGACTACAGATAGAGAATGAGATAACCGATGATTCTGCCAACGCAAGAAATCTACGATGACCTCCAGCGCGCATACCATTTCTTGAACGAAGAACTGTTCGACGGCAAGTTACCGCCGTGCATGATCACGCTTCAACGCGAGAAGGACACGCCTGGTTACTTCTCAAAGGATCGTTGGGCGAACACCGAGGGGGATCAGCGACACGAGATCTCGTTGAACCCAAGTTATTTTGTAATGCAGCCAATTGAGATAACCCTCTCATGGATGGCACACAACATGACGCACATGTGGCAAGAGCTCCACGGCTCACCAGGTCGAACGCGGTACCACAATACGGAGTGGGGAAACTTACTTGAGGAAAGGGGGTTGATGCCGTCCTCGACCGGATTGCCTGGTGGGAAGCGCAAGGGCGATCAGATGAAGCATTACATCATCGACGGTGGACGCTTTGATCTGGCTTGTAAAAAACTGATCGACGAAAGTTTTAAACTGCGATGGCTGGATCGCTTCCCGAACAAGATCGATCTACCGGAATACATGTCAGCCATGGCGGGTGTAGATCTGGGTGAAGATGGAGAGTCTGAAGGCGTCATTAGTCCTGCTCACGCACTCAATGCTGAGGGGGGAGGGGATAACCTGGGCACGCTGATTGACCTGGACTCAGATGAGAGCCACGCTCTCCCAGCGTCTGAAAATCTTTCCGCTGGAAATGCAACCTTGGGAGAGTCACCTCAGCCGGCCGTCAAGAAAAAACCGCAAGGCCCTCCGCCTCCACCCATGAAAACGTTCGCTGCGCCCACTACAGCAGATTTTGAGCGAATGGGGATTGAACAACCTCGTGATAAGAAAGCCGGTACCCCCAATCGGTACAAATTCACTTGTCCCGTTTGCTCAACCAATGCATGGGCAAAGCCTAGTGCTTTATTGTGCTGTGGCGACTGTCCGGACAAACCTGGAATGGCGGGGGTACCGGCATGACTTGCTCACGCCTGCACATGCACCTATAGGGGGGATAGCGATGACGCCTCAACAGCTCACAACTCGGCAAGCGAAAATTATCGCAGCCCCTATCGTTTGGTCTGGTTATGCATACCTTCTGTGGGTTGTGACACCACTCAAACGCATTTTCATGGATGGCTTTGAGTTACTCGGCCGCGCCAGTCCCGCTCACGAGACCTTCGTTACCAGTGGTCTATTCGGTTTGGTTGGGCTGGTGTTGGCGGTGGGTTGGACATTCGCGGTCATGTTCGCCATTTTCTCGCGCCAGCTCAGGCCCATGGGAATTCTGGCCGTGCTTGTCTGCTTGTCGTCAGGCGGAACTGAAGCTATCGCGGTTTGGATTGTGCCAGTGTGGAATGCGGCGACATTGCAGTTGCTCCACTTCGCTAACCTGGGCGCGTTGCTATTTGCCCTACTTCTGTCGCTGGCCACAACCCACAGGTATTGCAGTTTGGTGTATCGGTCGCGGAGGGTGGGTGGCTTTTCGAAAGTGTTATCCAATTTTGGGGGCAGTGACCCTGAGGCAGGTAGGAGGCTGATTCAGTCATGACCAACACACTGGAAGCGGTCTCCTTGTGTGTGACCGAACTGAACAATCAAATCAGCACGGGCTGGGGCATGGTTGCCCTTGGTGCGCCACAGGATGTCCAAGACCTATGCTCTATGCTTGGAATCGATCTGGAACGGGAGATGTCAGAACGCGCTCTGCATGGACTGCGAGTCCGCCGGGACATCTACCTGGACGCGCTGTATTTGCTTACAGAAGAGCATCGGCAGGAGATCGGCGGGGGACTACTGGACGATCTGACCGCTGTGTCGATCTTGCGCCAGCATGGGTCACGTCTGGATCTACAAGTAGGTCAATGGGCGGAGCTAGACAGGGCCGAACTGGCGCATATCCATGACATTGAATTGGGTGCGGCCGCCAGCTCAGTGGTCTCAACCCTTTGTCACCTCGTTCCCGGTTATGCCTCAGAGCATGAGCCAGTTACATCGAATAAGTCTCACGACTGGCCGGGGATAGTCAAACGACTGAGCGCGCGCGATTTGCTGAGTGTGCTGGACATAACCAGTGCTGTCCCCGACGCAGATTTAGAGCCGTTGTGGCTCGACTTGGTCAATTGGGGGACAAAGCCGGTTGTCGTTCGAATTCACACCGATGGGCGCGCCACCGTTCAGCGAGCCCAGTACGGTATTCCCGCGCACAAACTCATGGCTGACATGGGTAACGGCATCCGTCGACGTGGAGCGCGAGGTAGTGACGATGGCCGCGCCAACAATTGAGCAATCACCAATGACTGATGTGCCTGTACGGTTGCTAAGCACTGTTGTTGACATGCTGGTGTTGACCCCATGGGAATTGATTGCCTGGTCGATGGCTTTGGGTTCCGTTTCATTGGGGTTTCATCAACTTGGGCATTCGGTTGTTGCTCGGCTGTGTGGCGTGGATTCAGTAGGCATCAGAGTCGGAGTTGGCCCAGGTCTGCGCTGGCAGACCTCCTCAGGATTTCAATTCGCGCTAGGGATCTATCCTCTGTCCGGGCAGGTGTCATATTCGGATCGCTGGCACCACACCAGCGCGCTGCAAATGGCGGCGATATCGGCAGGCGGTTGGTTGGCAGATCTGCTGGTGTTCCTGTGCTTGCTCTGTCTTTGCACATTTGATTTTCTTCAGTCCCCGCCGGGCAAGCTTGCACTGCTGATCAGCCTCGTTCAGGCGGTGTTCGGACTTACACCGTTCACCTACGACGGTCGGGCGGTGGCGCGCCAGATATGGTTGTGGTCTAGGTCGCGCGCGAAGTAGCTCCCAATGATCCATGCGCCACCTTCTGCCGCGCCATTCACAGCGCCAGCATGGGCTATTGATTCGCATACGCTGTCACCGCTAGAATACTGTCGTACGCCAGTGCACCCCCTTGGGCTGCGAGCGGGAGCAACTACTAATTGCTTCCCACAAAAAACCGCCATCTGATGGCGGTTTTTTTGTTTGCGCATGTTGGTCAGCACACCTGGTCAAACACTGGTGGGGAGTTCCATTACACACGGTTATGCGTTGCGTTGATCCGACTCCGGCAGCGCGTCGTTCAGCTTTTCGACAACACGCTTTCTGAAACCGAATGAGCCGGTTCCGATCAGCGACAGACAGTCTCTTACTGTCTGAACCTCAATGTGGGTCATACCCTCATCACCACCGGTTTTGCATACCTGGGCCTTCAGCGCCAGCCGATCGTTTGAATACGCGCCTTGCCTGAGCCTTGCAGCATGATCCGCCCACTCTTCGAAGTTGAAGAATGAATCCCCTTCCTTGTGGATCTCGTCAGCGGTGAATGCCGCGTTATCCAGTAGAGACGCCAGCAGCGCCACGTGTTCGCCAACCTGCGAGAGGGCCTGCTCTAGGCTGTATTCGGTATGACTGAGCTTCGCTGCCTCGGACAAATACAAGGCCTGCGCGTGATCAACGCGGCTGGCGGTCACTCCGTCAACCTTCAGCAACGCGCTCAACTTCGCTGTATCGAACACGTTGGAGTAATCACCGGCATCCGCGTTGGGAACGCTCTCGGAGCACTCCTCTAGACGTTCTGGCCCGGCAGAGACCAGCAGGTTCAGTACCTCAGCTGCGCCGACCTTGCGCGCCAGCAGGATTTGCAACAGCGAGCTGCTCGATCATGCGCAACGCTGGACTGGTAGCTAAGCCGTGCTCAGCCATTTCATCGTGCAATGCTCTGATGGCGTCCTCTAGAGGTATGCGCGGCATGAACAGGTAGTCGTCCATAGATGCCCTGGTGCGATTCCACATCGCATCCGCCACCAACTGAGATTCAGCCCAGCCGGTGGAGTACCCGCAATCGCTATCGCTGCAACTACAACGGTAGAGGAGATCGCCGTTGGCTTCCTCTGGGTGTTTGTTAGTCTGGCGTTCTGCGTGGGCGGTACAGACTACGCACGCCACAAGTGGGCCGCAGGCTCCTTGCGTTGGTGTTGTCATCGGCGGTCTCTCTCTACAGGGGAAGCGGTATCAGTGCCTGGCGGAGCAGTCCCGCAGGCGGGAGAGGGGAGGGAAGCCCGGATTCATGTCCGGGCTTCTGCATTGCCTTGGTGGTTACGCGGCTTCGTGTTCGCCCCAGACCAGTTCGCGAGGGGAGACTTCGAGGGACTGACGGGCCACGCACGAAACGCTGTCCTGCCGGAACCCGAGATAGATATCGTTGAGTTGGCCGGTTTTGTACATTTCGAGGGTCAACGGGCGACCGTCCAGCTCGTCGGCGTAGGTAATCTCTACCTGAGCCAGCGCCTTGGAGATTGCCTCGTCCGAGTACTCGCGAGAAACAAAAACGTATTCGCTGCCACCAAACGTTTCGCTCCATGGGGTTCTATTGATAGATGCCAAGTCCTGCATCGAATCGAACGAGCCAGTTTTATAACGCGCGGTGATCGCTTCGACTTCTTCCTTGGTTGGGCCATCAGTCCAGTTGATGTAAAGGGTGCCGTAGTGAGCTTTACGGACGCTGAACTTAACGCCCTTGAATGCCGCTTTCAGCTGAGTGCGGATGTTCTTTGCGGCTAGCTTGCCGCTGCCATCAGCGCCTTGCTCAAGGTCTTTATATTGCGGATCGCTACGCAGTGCGCCCAACGCCTCGGCGTAGGCCAAGCGCTGCAAGGATTCTTCCATGGCTTTCTCGTCAGCACGCTGGTCGGCGTACTGGAGGGCCTTCTCAATGAATTCGGCATCAACAACTTCGTCGAAGATCTGCCACTGAATGCCTCGAACGATACTTTCGCTGGTGGTCGACTTAGCGCCGTTGTCGAAGACGATTTCGAACTCAGCAGATCCGCCCATTGCAACCACGCCCATCATCGAGCGCACAGACTCTGGGGACTGCTCGCCGACGATGCCATAAACGGTGCCGGTACCGCAGTACCACAGCGCGCAGTTAACGCGGGTTCCGATTTCGACTTTGACAGTGTTGATAGCCATTTCACAATCCCCAGTTGGTAAACATCATGGGGGGAATCTTACTGTGAAATATACTTCACTGCAATAGGCGAGCTGTCATTTAGATAAATAAAAAGCGAGATAAACCATCAATATGATTATTGGCTCGGCGGTCTCCCGAGCCTTGTTGTCAGCGCCAGCATAAGCCCGGAACCACCTGGTGGTGACGCTCGTTGTTCAGAGCGCCCAGGTGCGCGCGACGGGTTAGCTGTACGCTTCTACAAGGCAATCTCCTCGGTGCTGGTACGCGGCCACGCCAGCGCCAGAGCGCACCCCCACGGCTGGCTGCATGTAGCCGTTCGATTGATCCCAGTCATCGCAGGCCGCTTCGATATCGTCGTGCGTCACTTTGAATCGCTTGGCTACCTCTCGGAACGTCGGGTAGATCCTGCTTTTCCCCTCTCTTTCTGCGTTGGCCGCGAATTCGGTGGCGTAATCAAAAAGAGCTTTCGGCGTGATGGCCATGTTCAGATCCCCGCTTTCAAGTTGGCTTTTAGGTTGGAGCGCCAGCCCCTCTAACAGTGAATGCCAGGTGTTATGCGGTAGGTGGAGGGTGTGAGCCGATCACGCGCTTGCGAGGTGGGCCGGGACATTCAAGATTGCTCCGTGCTTTGCAAACACAACTGCACGTTGTACGGCTTCTTCACGAGTGTCGCCCGGCTGGCGGTTGCACGGGTCGCGAGTAGTGTCGGCCAACCATGACGACTGGTTACCACGGTCGACCCACACGGCGTATTTGTCGATCAACTCGTCTACGCTGGCGCTGATCTTGGTGGCGAACAGCTGAAGCTGGCCAGTGCATGCTGGTTGGCAACCTTCAATGGTGTCAATTGCCCACTCCAGCGCCCGGCCGGTGAGTGCCTCAGTACGGATCTTTATCATTTGGCTCAAGGTTTTGGTTCCATGTAGTGGCCAGTCGTCTGACATTGGTTGTATTCAAGAGGAGGCAGGGCCTGAACCGGTGTCGGCTTGGTCTTCGGCCCCGCGTTGTGCTCAGGCCTTAAGGCGGGCGCTGATGGCGATCTTTGGGCCATAGCGGCCGACGGTGTCGCGGATGATTTCGCGCCCCTTGCGCATGGCATCATTCCGGTCGCAGGCGAACACCGATTCTTGGCCGTCGCGATACCCATCAACTCCGCGCCATTCCTCGTCAATCGTGCGGAACGTGAGGATGTACTCACGCTGCGCACTCATTGTCGTGGTGGTCGCCTTAGGGGACGGTTCCACGTTGATCGCTGTAGACAGTTTCGACGCTGCAAGCGCGGCTTTGTAGTCGGCCATGGTGTGACTGCCATCCGTTGGGATCGGGTCGTCAACGCCGCCACGTGCGTCAATGGCATTGAGGCATTCTTCATAGGTGCCGTACATGGGTTCCCGATTCAGGCCATAACCTTCCAGAAAGACATAGCATTGGCCGCCGTTGAGTAAGCCGATATCTGGGTGCATGTTCATCGCATTTTTCCCGTTACAGGTTGTTGGTCTGCAAATAGCTGATGCAGTCGAGCAACGCTTCGCGCTCTGACTGTGCCGTACCCCAGCCATAACCGTTCCTTCCGGATACTTCCCAGCCCCACAACTTGGGTGAGCCGCTGTGCATGCCGTAGGCAACTCGCACAAGAGTCTCTATTTGCTGGTCTTCGTGTGCCATGGCGATTTCCCTTGGGCTGGTGGCCCGGCGAACCGGGCGATCATTCATCGGTGTCGGCTTCGTCTTGCGGCTGGCAATCCCCACACAGGCCGATCTGTGATTCCTCAAGGTCTGCGAGGCAGCAGGTGCACTGCTCAATGTCCATCTGTAGTCCTACCCTTGATTCAGCGGCTGCGCGAGATGTTGTTGCAGTTGGCCCAATTCCAGCCGCGCTGCCATTCTTGATTGCGATCACGCGAAAACTGTTCGCCACCGCGATAGTCCTGAAAGCCTGCCTGGAACGAGTAGGACTGCTCGCAAAACCATGCTTGAAGCGTGCTCATCGAATCATCCCCTAAGCTATTTGATTGGTATGGGGGAGGAGTTTAATGTGAAATATACTTCACTGCAACAGGTAGATAATCAAAGTGATGTGTTAATTGGGTACAAAGGCATCAAAACGATGTTGTAGGGCGTCGGCGGATGGCGCGCCGGTCGTGGTTAGCGGTGGCGATTGCATCGCGGCCGGACGGCGGCGCAGCGCCAGCAAGGAGCGGTGAGGTGGTGATCGCCCGGTTACCGGGCGATGTTCAAAGTGGTTTCAGGTAATCGAGAATTGACCCCTTCGCCCCACTGGTGAGCCAGCCTTTCACATGCTGCGTGGCTTCTTGCGTTGTCCATCCCTTCCGTCTGATGACCGCTTTCATGAAGAGACTGTTAACGGTGTTACGGATGACCTTAACGGCATGGGGTTCGAGGCACTTTGCTTCAGCGACAGCAAGGCGCTCGGCTTCTGACCAGTTACTCGCAAAGCCCCATGCGGAGTACCCGCTCGCCAGCTCAACACAAACCGCCTTAGCGCCAGCGTTGAGGTCGGCGGTAAGTGGAACTTCGGAACGTTCCTTGATGATGTGGTTACTCATGCCAAACAATCTCGGTGCTCGCCGAAAGCAGTGTTTCGGCTGGTGTTTGAATTGGTTAAGAGTGCAGGAGTATGAAGTATGTTTCACAAGTGGTAAAGAAGTATATTTCCTCTTTTTGTGAGAAATATGTTTCTCTTCCTGCGCCAGCTCCCATACAATTACCTGAAGCAACCACTGCCAGCTAATGCTGGTTAAGCTACCAGGTGATCCACATGACAAAAGAGCAAATCAACGCTGAACTCCAAAACCTCAAGGTTCGAGCCATCGAACTGGACAAGATCTTCGAGGGACGTCCGTGGAATGATGCAGAGCTGGCGGAGGTCTACTCTGCCGCTGATCGCGACAAAACCCTGCGCGCGATGCTCGCAGCTTGCGCCTAGTCAAGCTTGGTCCTCCGAGGCCTGTACCTGGTCGACTTCGTCAGTCGGCTGTCGATAGCAGAATCACAATACAAGAGAGGGTTTGATGGCCAAGCGCAGCAAATACGGGAACATGCCACCAGTGCCGGAATACCGTGCCAAAGTGAAGGGGGATGCGGGCGTCTACCATGTGCTGGGCATCGACTGGATGAATCGCATGGTTCTGCTGGATCGAGCCGGGACTGAGTGGACGCCAATCAAAAACGTGGCATTCGATCCGCCGTTTCCTGAACCCGATCAGGCGTCTGAATAGAAGTGAGGTGCGCAGTAAAGGCGGGTGGCCGCCTCTAATCCGCCTTGAGTTGAACGTCAGTATCCCCCGCACCTTCTTGGGCGCGGGAGATGCCACGCCCTGTAACCTGCGGGGTTGGGCCGCGATCACTTTAAGGCGGCTACTGCTGCGCCGTGTTGCACAGAACCTCGGCAAAGCCTTGAGCGCTGTCGTTCGCTTCCAGCGCTTTCACTACACCGATTTCAGCCAATGCCTTGCGCGCTGCCGGTTCATTCGCTGCAAGCGATATGCGCTCAGCAGCGATCCAGATATCAAGGCCGGTACCGCTTGCGCCGCAGTCAGACCACCTGCTGCAAGACTCAGCATCTTCCTTCTTCGATTCGAGGTAATCGCGTGTCCGGCAACACGGGCAGATGTGGGTTTCGTCCTGAGGATCCCAGCCCTCGCCGGATCCCGCATCAAAGAGGAACCCGCCCTCGCGGCATTCCCAATCGCGGCGTTCGTAGCCGCAGGCAGGGATTTGTTTGGTCAATTGGTTCATTTGTCACCTGATCGGATCAGCAGCCGTGGGAGGCAGTAAAGCGAGTGGGGACGGATTCGGGCACGCCCAGGTGCGCATCCGGATCCGAATATGGTGGGGCACCCGGTGCGATGCTTACGGAGCGACCGGCAGCCCCTTTTTTTCGAGTACTTCGCGGCATTTGTAAACGGCTTCATTCCAACCCGGTGTGAGCAATGTGCCCGTGGCTGGCAGCTCGATCCGAAGGTTGGCCCGCGACGCCTTCCAAGACCAGAAAGCAATGGACTCTGGATGCCCCTCGTACTCGCCGTCGGGGGCCTTCAGGCTCAGCTTATGCTCGACCGTGGAGCGGAACCCCTCACCGCATCGGCGCACCAGCTCTTCGGTGTAACTTGCCTCGAACTCTGCACGCAAAGCGTCTGCCGCTGTTTGCTCACTCATGAGTCATTTCCTGCTTGATTACTTGTTCGTGTTGGGTTTCAGCGCCAGCGGCCGCTGTCAGTGGGCAGTGGCTGCGTCAACAACTGGTGGGTGGAAATGGGGGCCAATAGCCCCGCCAGCGTGCCAGCGCTCTGCCTCGCCGCAGTTGCCGCCAGCGTGGAGCCAGGCGGGGGAGCAATGTACCCAGCCTACAGGTGGCTGTGCGTTGGAACCGGCCGCCTCTTGTTCGCGGTGACTGAAATCGTCTTCACCATTATGGGATGGTGGCGGGGTGGCTTCAGTTACCGACAGGGCGGCCAATGCTTCTTGCACTACCTGGCGCTGGCGATCTGTGCTGTCTTGACCGACAGGATTGGCGAACTGCTGAATCATTGCCGACAGGCTACGGCGAAGCGCGCGAGTGTTCTCAACGGCTGAGGCAAGCGCCAGCTGTGTGGCCTCCAGATCAGCACCGAGGGTTTCAAATTTGCGCTCGACCTCGATCTGCGGGGCGTCGGATGCGGCTGCAAGGGCTGCGACCCAAATCTCGTAAGCGCCACCGCCGCAGCGCTGGGCATTTGCTGCGATTGCTTCGGCGATGTCATCGTCGCAATCCATTGGTACCAGCTTGTAGCCATTCGGAATGATCTTGTCGCTCATGTGAGCCTCCGGAACGTGTAGGGCAACTTATGCAGGGAAGGTGGGCGATCAATCTTTGCCCGCCATGAATGCGTTGGCGAATGCCAGGTTAAATGGATGCCTCTGGAACCCCAGCGCTTAGGCCGGTTTGCAGAATACGTTTCATCGCTATGAGCAACCGGTTGCGTTCGCCCTCATCGCAAGGCTCTGCTACAACCTGATGCTCGATAGCCTCCGCGAGAGCAGCGGTGGCCATCGCATCACTGACTGACAAGGAGAGTGCGTGCCGCATATGATCGGCAACACTGTACTGACTCAACTGATCCGTTTTCACGTCGCGAATCGACTGAAGGGTGCCCGCCACAAAGAACAGTTCAAATCGCTGGCTTATCCCGGCGAGCGACGTAATGAAGATCTGGCCGGAAAAGTGTGTGTCCGTCGGCGCTTCAAAGTAATCAGGATGCGCCTGAGCAAATTCCTCGTCGGGTTCGCTCGACTGGCGCATCAGTCGGCCACTGGTGGTGACTTCATACCGGTCGCGCTGGCACTCCAGACTCTTGGTCTGGTAATCAGTGCCCACGTAGCCGTTGGGCATGGGATAGCTGAATCGAAGGTTGTCATACATGCCCATCGGTAATTCCTTTTCTGCACCTGGAACGGTCTTCGTCTACCTGTTGAAAGCCGACTTAAGAAAGATGGCTTTCAACAGGCCCCGGCGGGCCGGGGCGACTTGTGAGGTCGGTGTGACCGGGCACCCAAGTGGTGTGCCCGGATAAAGACAGCATTTACTGAACCGCTTCTGGGGCTTCGAACATGTCGGTCTGATCATCGTTCGCCTTCTCAGCACCAGCGGCGTTCTCGCCTTCTTCGTCTTCAGCAGCGTTGCCACCTTTGAGGGCTTGCTCCACTGCGGCCTGCTTGTCGAGCAATTCGAGCAGCTCTTTCATCTTGGAGGCAGGCAGCGCCACCGACAGCATTGGGTCTTCGGTTGCTTCACCGGCTGCGTCGGCGGTCTCAGTGGTCACTGAAGCGGAGAGTGCGTTCACTGCTTGCTCATCCAGCGCGGCGCGCAGGGTGTGAGAAATGCCGACCAGATTGGAGAGCGTGGAGCTGACTTCCTTGATGCGCAGTTTTGGAACGATGCCGGTGTTAGCTGCTGGTGCTGCGCGGTGCTTTTTGGTGGCTTTAGGAGCGCCCACGGCGGCGGCGTTCTTGATCATCTCGTTCACGACTTCGACGTGATGGCGGCCGCCGGCACGCTCTTCTTGCATGATGTCGATCACTTCAGTGGCAGAAATGCGACCTTCACGGACAAGCTCCTTCACTTCATTCTCTGCCATCGCCAGAAGCAGGTTGGACTCTACGTGAGTCGCTGTGCGTGGCTTGTCCCCATCGCCATTGATGCCTTTTGCAATTTGGGCTGCGGTGAACTTCTGGCGGAACAGCTTCAAATAGGCTTCGGCGCGGGACACCGGATCAACGACCAGCGAATTATCGGTGTTGAGCATCAGGAAGATGGCGTCGGCGGAGTTACCTTGGAACTCGGTAACGTCCAAACCTTGCATCGTTGCGCCTTCCTCAATCGCAATCTTGCTGGCCAAGGCGCGGTGGAAACCGTGGCGGACACGAATGCGCTCTTCCGAATCGACATCAACCTGAATCGGAGGAAACACGTCGCCGCGCTTCATTGCCTCGGCGTACTCGCGGACGGTGTTCCAGTTGATCGGGCGGATGTTGTCTTCAACCGGGATGTACAGGTTATCCGGGTGAACAACGTGGCCACGCTCACGAATGATTTTCGGATGGCTCGGATCGTTCTTGCTTGCGGCGGCCCACTTTTCCTGCAAACCACGCAGGGAAGTAACTTTCTTTTGAGGTTTGTTATCCATGTTGCCTCCTCAGGCGTCGAGCAGTGTGTGGCTGATGGTGCAGTGCCGATATCGGCTATCTGCTGAAGTTGGTGTTATCTTATTGTGAAATCCGGCGCCGCGCAAGCGATGAGTATCAAAAAGATTAAAAAAGCTACTTTAAAAGCATCAATATGATTATTTCGTCGTGTTTGTTGGGGTTCCGGCCGGCCGGCGCCGCCAGCAGGCGACATAAAGTAATGGATTCCTTGCCGCTTTGGAAACATATTTCACAGTGTTGGCGCCTTCTGTACGTCAGAAATCATTGCGCCCTTTCTGTGGTCACCCGGTGAGCGCCAGCCGCGTGTCACTGCCTTTATACGGGCTGGGTTGGATGAGGAGGGCGGCGGAGGATTTGCGGTCACTGGCGGGGCTGGGCGGGGTAGGGCGTCCAAAGTAACTATTGCCATGAAGTGCTCGACAACAGTCGTGCTCGCCCTTGGGCAGGATCCCTAGACAACCTGGTTGCCGGTGACCTTCTACTTATGCGCACATAAAAACATAAAAGCCCCATTGAGCTGGGGCTTTGATGGGGGCGGTGGTTGCGCGGGTCAGTGCCGCGCACCTGGATATGGGGGAAGTCCCTCAATGCCACGGTGGCTCCAGCTCTCTTCGGCTTTGCCTTTGCCGTTGGTGCCAAATACCCAGTGGCCATTGTGTTCGAACCAGTAATCGAACGTGGCCCATGCCTTCGTGTGCTTCATGGTTGATTGCGCCTGCTAGTGAGTGATGCGGTACACGATGAGATAAGCCCCCTTTATTGGCAAGAGGTTCGCAACAAAAAAAGGGAAATATATTGCTTGTCATTGTGTGAAGTATATTTCACAATACGCCCCATGCAGTCATCTACCAAAAGCCTAAACGGGGTGTCATGAAATGGAAATTGCTCAAGCCAAACTGCAAGGAGTCGCCGCATTCGAGGCTGGTCTCGGATCAGCGCCAGCACACAACGCCCAGTTCCTTAAGGATGCATGCGCTAGCAAAGCTGGCGACATGAAGGGCCTGAGCAAGCTCTTTTCTGCATACACCAATGGCTGGACGTTTGCCATGCTCGCCAAGGACTGCGATGACCCGCAAATGCCAAGCGTGATCGAGCTGGCGCGCATTAAAAGCGCGGCAGCATAGCCACCTTCGCCGGGGGTGAGCGCCAGCACCGAGCCTCTCCCCAGAACCTACAAGCACTCACTGAGATTTTTCTGATGTCGAACATCCTCACCATCGAACTTACTGAATTCCGTACTCGCGGCTCGGACGCTGTCCTCTTTGGCTACACGGCTTATGACCAACACAGCGAGACGTTCAGCCGTGTTTCTTCCACTTGGGAGGGCGTCCAAGCTACCTACCCAACCCTGCAATCGCTTGTTGATCAGGTATTGGGGGATGAAGCGTTCTCCGATCTCAATATCTCGTTCCGCATCGAGGGCGGGTATGTGGTCGTGGATGAACCTGAAGATGGCGAGGAGTGCTTGCTGGATGGCATCGAAGTAGTGGGCGCTGAAGGGCTTTACTGACCCTCTGCTGCTCACCCACTCACGCCCCGGCCGCTGGTCAACACTCGAACGGAACAACAGGAACATGACACCCCTCGCTCAACGCAAGATCAGCTCCGCCGTAAGGCTTGCCCGCCAATCCAGTCGCGACAGTTGGCAGCACGCTAATAGCCCTAAGCAGGCCCGCGAGTATCGCCGTATTGCCCGCGCATCCATTGCGGATGCGCGCACCTGGTTAGACGTTACTGCCTGACTCTCGCGCCCGGCCCGCCGGGCACACAGGTATCTCCCCTCATCATCCCGCGCCAGCCCCGGCCCTACGGCCGGGCTTCAACTACAGGAAAGATTCATGTCTCGCCAACTCGAAGTGCATCGAATTCCGGTCATCAGCTTGTCGCACATCACCAAAGAGGTGAACGACCGCCTAGAAATGGCCGGTGGCCCTTGGTGTGCCTGCGCACCGCTCGATGGTTGCGGTTTCTTCCTTTACCTCGACGAACCGTATGGGACAGATGCTGAGCCTGTCCCACAATGCCTGACCGAAATCCGAGACTGGCGCTTGGATCTTGAGAATCAAGGACTGCTGGATAACAGTCGTTGGGTTCGCCTCGACAATGATGCAGATCCCGTAGAAGGTCTGGCCACTTACGACTGGTGATGACACTCGGTTAGTGGGGGGCTGCACGAGCGGGTAATGTGCAGGAAACATATTGCTTGATGTGGGCTGAAGTATAATTCACTATCTCCACTGACCGTTTTCATCAGCTTCATCCAGCCCCAGCACCATTTGCAGAGTTTGGGATGGTTGGATTTAAGAAGGGCGCGCCTATGGCCGATACACAGCGACAATGCACTCGTTCCCTACAGTTGCTCGTGGTGCATTCCACGTTGACGACAATGCTGACATTCGCGTTGTTGCTTTCGATCAATGGCTCCCATCTTGCTCCGTCGCCCAGTGAGGCAGCCGCGATTGCGGTTGATCTTGTTTTTCTCTCTTTTACTGCTTGGCAGGCTTGGGTGAATTTTCGCGATGTCGCCAGCAGACTGAGCGCCCGAGCCGCACCCAACGAAGAGGCCCCAACTTGCAAAACTGCTTAAGTAAACGAGCGCACCGACGCCAACTGAATGCAATACGGCGCGCGGTGTATGCCCATAGGAATGGTCTGCCATCTCGGCGCTCGGGGTACGCCCTCGGTGTTGGGGTTTTCACCGCATTTGTTGTGGCTGTATGGCTTCAGAGCGGCGTAGTTGTTCCGTTCGGAACCGGACTCGTAGCGTCTGTGACCTCCTACTTTTTAGTGCAACTGACGACCTCTTGGGCGGATGAACTCGACCGGCTCTTGGCCGGTTATGAGCCAGTGAATGTGGATGCTTATGCGAGCCTTCTTGAGGACACCAAAGAGGGGAGAGGTCTTGCGCTACAAAAGGTAGAAGCGTGGCTGGCCGAAGAGCTGGCGACTGAAGAGCGCCTGCCAAGCGTTTTGTTTCTTCACAAGCTTCTCCCTCGTAGAAGCTGAATCCAATAACACTTGGGGAAACGCATGGCTCTTATTGAAGTGATCAAGCGCGAGAAAATGTTGGCGCTAAGCACGCGGGCTGTGATCTGTCTGGCCATTCTGTGCGGTGTTTGGGTAGCGGCCGTACTTGTCGGAACGTTCACCGTGATTTATCTGGCGGGGTACTGGTGGTTTAACTTTATCGTTGGCCCGCCTTTGGCTGATGGTCTTGCACGAGCCTGGATCTGCAACATTCGCTACTGTCGGCCTCAGTGGTTTAAGCCCGAGGGCGCATAATCCTCGTGGATCGCTCGCGGGTGTCAGGCCATTTGATGGTGGCCACATTTTTCGCTCTTAAACGTCTTTGGCCGGACGCTTCCCAAGTCGTGAGACGGGGCGGCGCTCCTACTCTTTAAACATCTTCGTTGCAGGGATCACAGCACAATGTCACAAACTTTGCCGAGTTCATCAAACGACAATCAAAAGCGAGACATGTTAGGCGAACTGGTTGCCGCTCTTTGGCCAACAGCTACGAGCGCTGAGATCGCGAGCCTGATCTCTTTTGAGCAGCTTCAGCAGCTCGCCACGGCCGGGAGCCTCCCGCCTGAGCACCAGCAGTTGCTGGACGGTTACCTGCTGAACCTGCCTGGCTATAACGCACCCGCTCAGAGCGAGGCTAAACGCTTTCATGGTTATGCCACTGCCAACCTGCTCAGATCTTTCGCGAGTGGTGAAAACTCGGTTTGGGAAGATCACATCAGGGAGATGTATGCGATGCAGACGAAAAGCGCCATATCCGTAACGCTCTTCTCCTCCGCGATGCTGCTGGTGTCGCTTGTGGCTTCCGGATATTTGCTATACCAATCCCCAAGCAAGTTTTCGTTTTCGATTATTGGCGTCTCGCTGCTGGCGGCGGCGCTTATTTACCGCTATGTCGTTTATCTGCCTGGGAAGCGTGACCGCGAGTCGCTGCGACCAAAGGGGTTTTCGAGATGAGTACTGTTTGTGTTGAGATCTCATCACGAACAGACGACGACTCTGTAGATTCGCCTTGGGTTTATACAGCGCAGGTACTGAACGGAAGCATGACGGATGCCGAGCAAATGCTTCTGTGTGAGCTTGGTGGGAGCGAGGCGCTTGAAGCGTTCAGCATCGAGTGCGAAGGAACGACCTTAACGTTTCTGTCGTTTAATCGCGTCGATATCGGTACGCGGTTTGAAATCGGCAATTCGGTTGATGCAGCGAAGCAAGCTGCAAAAAAACGAGCTGAGACCGTGAATGAATTGGAGCGGCTGACAACGCGTGCATTCATGGAACTGTTCCCGGCAAAACCGATTTATCTCAGGGGGTTTTGGTGGGAGCGTATCCATCCCGATCCTGACCTTCGGCCCCTGCTAGATGTGAACGGTAACCTGATCCAGGTCGGATTAAGATGCGCATTTAAAAGCGAGCAGACCGGCGAATGGATTGAAGGCTGGGTTAAACAAATCGGCTCTCATTCTGAGCGACCGGTGGGCGTCTGGGAAATGGGGCGCGTCAGCAATTTTGGGACGGGGTGTCACCCGGAAAACCTGCGTGTCGTGGCCGACGTTGAATCAGCAGGCGCAGTGGTGAGTGCGATCAAAGAACTGATTGAGGCCAGAATGGCATCTCGCGATTACGTTGGCCTAGCACAGATCAGTGAGGATCCCGACATGCTGCGAATGACTGCCTCGCTTTTGAGCGGCAATAGCCAGGTAGCTCACCCTGCCTTAGCGCCAGCACTACCAACCTAATACATAGGGATCACGAGTGTGGTGGACGGTGAACGGTGAAAAGCTCAGTTGGAATCTCGATGGCATCGCCGAGTTGCGACGCAACGACAGCACGGCAGATGGCCACAAACGGCGCATCCCCACCCTTGTACCGATGATCCTCACGACCAGTAACCCATGCCTCCCAGCAGTCGTCGCTAACCTCAAGTAAGTTCACACGGTGTTCGAAGATCAGCGGCCCGCCCTGACTCCAATCGGTGGATGGCGTGTAACCGCCAGGCGCTCGAATAGGGTTCAGGCGGAATCCGACGATCACAGAATGTTTGCCTTCGAACTCGACGACCTGCTCGCCATCAGCCTTGGCCACAGCCCAATCCAGACCAGCACCTGCCAACTCGCAGGTTTTTACAGCCACCATGTATGACATGTATTTTTCCTACGGTTGGCCGTGGGTCAGCGAACCCACGGTTTCGAAGTGGAACACCACCGGTTTTCCCGTCTCGACGATCAGCCCATAAGCCTTCGCAATGCGGTAAATCGGCGTGTAGCTGTTGAGGCTTTTGATGTGGTCGGCCAGCCACTGACGCCACCCTTCAAGCGTCTGACGGCCCTTGCTGATGTTGCAGGGCGCACAGGCGGGCATCATGTTGCTGAACGTGTGATTCGCTGGCTGCTCGGCCCCGCGCTCATCTGCCAACCGAATGACCGGTTCGAAGTGGTCAGCGTGCCAACGCTCGCCCAGCTCGCACCCGCAGTACGCGCAGCGGCCCGCGAATTTCGCGTGAAGCTCGATGCGCTGTTTCTTCGTCAGCCTCATGGCGTCGAATTCCGTGCTACTTCGGTTGATCGTCGATGGTCGTGTTTTCGAGCCTTGGCAGGTCGAACACTTCTTCAAGAACCGTTACAGGCCCATCGGTTTGCAGAATGGGTGGAATCGTCACTTTAGGAACACCGGACGATGCCCGCAGGCCTTCGGCAAGTGCCAGCGACTCGGGGCTGTTTATGCGCGCCCAATGGGCCTTCAACTGGTCTGCAAGTGATTTGTTTAGCATCGGATCTTTCCTATTTACAGCCGCTAGTTTGCTGGGCCTGCCAGATTGCACCGGCTTCGAATGCAGTGATGATCGAGTGACCGAAGTAGTAGGGGGCATTTGTTCCCGACTCCAGCCCATCAGCCTCAACGTTTTCGTCATTCACGTATGTGAGCCCGGCGAGATAGCGTTTCGCATCATGAACTGGCACGCCAGAAGCTCTTGCAGCGGACTCTGCGATAACGAGCTGGGCTGCTAAGCGCGCTTGCTCAATTGGAGGCAAGGCTGCAACTGTCGGATCGAGCAGCACACGCTCCAAGGCATCGAACAGAGCTTTGTGAGCTTCTGGTAGAAAATCAGTGACATTCTGCGTCGGATGCCGAGCGATGCTCGACTTACCATCACCGCCCTTGGGATAAAGGCGCTCCAGCTGAGCCTTATATTGAATGCCGGTTTTGACGAGTACCGGAAATCCTTTGTGCATCTGCGCAGCGGCTTCGGCGAATACGTCTGGCTCTTTATCTTTCATGCCGTATTGCTCCTTATTGCTCATTTCGGGCGCGATCACCGCGCCTCTCTACTGGCTCGGCCCAGCTTTTAAGGCTGGGCTTGTGGTGTACCTGGGCGGCAGATCCGCCGCGTTTTCCTTTTGGGGATCTGCACTTGCTGGCCTTGGCGTATCGCACAGGACATTCCTTACAGGAACATGGAAGAGTTTCTTCCCTTTTGAACCTTGTTCGATAAGCTCAATAATCGCTTCGCATCCATCTTCATTGTTCGGTAGCTTGACGTCGTCCATCACTGTGTTGCGGAACCTGCCATGAACAACTCCTCCGAACTTCACGGGAGCTAGTGAGGGATTCTGTTTTGACGTCCACGTAACGTAAACAATGGAGTCTCCCCCCTTACTATCCCCGATAAACATGTCGTATTTAGTCGGAGTCTTGAAAACCTCAATAGCGTTCTGGCAAACCTTATTGCATTCAGTCGAAGCAGCTGCGAGCGGGGAACAAACAAAAGCCCCGAAAGCAGAGACAAAACCCAAAATGGCGAACGTCTTCATTCGTTTTTCCTTTAGTCGTGGAGCTGGTGGTGGACGGGGGGACTTGTCGCCCTGTCTTGAACTGATGCCGTGTGGTGGTAGGTGCGCGCCTGTGGTTTCACTGGGAGGTCTAGCACCTCCAGTTGTCTGCCGCACTCAGGCCCTATCGGAGTCGTCCTGCACCCACCCACAAGGCACCGAATTCCTATTTATTTCGGTTAATCCGCATGACGACGTACAAAGCGCCGAGAGCCACAATAGCGACGGCGAGCCACAACATGAGCGACAACATATCGTCGCGCACATAATCCATAAATTGGCTGAACGTAGTCAGATCGTGTTGGGCCGAATAAATCACAATGGCGGCAACGGCAACGATGATAAACAAGTACTGCATGGGCTTCCCCTGCTGATCCTGTGGGCCAAAGCGGCCCGTTCCTACCGACAAGGCCCACATGGCGAGCTGTTGATCGGCGGCGTATTCATCCAATAATTTAATCTTGCAGCGCATCATTTTTTTTCCTTCAATTGCGCATGTTTTCAAAAGTGGCTCCAGCCAACTTCCGGCAGCAAGCCAATCCGTTAGAAGATCGCGAGCCATCACTTGGAAATCGACCGTACAAGCTGCGTCTCGGAATGCCTGCTCCAGATCACTAAGCTCTAGACGCAGTTCATCGACGTCAGTTGCCGGCACCGAGTGAGCCAGCAAAGCGCAGGCGAGCGCTTCGTCAAGTTTTTGATCGAGGGCTTCGGCCTCAGCCTGCGTCAATGGATTCCGGTTAGTTAGACGATCGTAAACCGTCAATGGGTGTGGATCTGAGCGCATCGTTTTCCCGCTACTTCGGCTTATTTTTCTTAGGTGTTACGGATCTGCCGGCGAAAAACACCGACGTGGCGAAAAAGCCTGCACCCGCACATGACAAAGCCATTGCGCTGCTAGTCCCAAGCCAGCCTGGGCGACTGTCATAGAAAAAGTCATTCGCGGCGAAACCAATCGCACCCAAAATGAACAACAAGGCTGAGCCACAGCCGAGGATTATTACTACCGACATGACGTCGCGTTTTGACTTCGCTTTTGTGTTTGCCATCGGATTTCACCCTGTTTGATCCTGTGCACGATCACCATGCCCCTCTACTGCCTCGGCCCCGCGTGACGGCGGGGCTTGTTGTGTACCTGGGCGCTTTCATGCCTTTTTGAAGCATCGTTTGCAACGGCTAGAAATGGCCAGCAGCGCCAGGTCAGTATCAATTGACTTGACGGCTACAGAACCGCATTTGGAGCTGTACACCGACATCACCGAAATATCGTCTACAAGCGCCGTCCTTTTGAAGCGATGAATTAGATAGCTGTTGCCAGATGTGGCCACACCGTCATGCCAAGCAGCTTGATGTTCAGTGCTCATGCGCTTTTTTCCTTGGTCAATTAGCTGCCGTGCAGGGATGCATTTACATACCCTCCACAGGGAAAGTGGATTCTGGCAAGTACAGCTCAACAATGCGGTGATCCTTTAGCGCAATGTTTAAGAACCACACGTTGTCGTGATGCGCCGACTCAAGGGGGTTGACGTGACTATCGGTTGAAATCTTAGGCAGCAACCGCGCCTCAACAGCATCGATAATATCCTCTAACGACATAGGCAAAAGCGGCGTAAGGAGCAGGTCTAGATCATTATTGCTAAACCCTTGCCGAGCCACCGACCCCACCACCTGTGCAGTAACGCCAAGATTAAACAAATCATCTGCAATCCGTTTAAGGAAATCATCCGCTTCGAAAAGCGTCCAGGCCGGCGTCAATGTCATATCGCTTTCCTAGATAAACTTGAAACCAATTGATAGGGCTATGGCGATCAAGCCCAGCACCATTCCGATATCTGACCGACGCATTGCCCGCTTCTGGATCAGGTGCAATGCCTCCATCTGACGTTTGGTTTCAGCCAAAAACTCTTCGCGGCTTACCGGTACGTTATTCATCGTTTTTTTCCCTCAACTGATTGGCTTGTGAGCTTCGCGACTGTCTGTCACGGGTTTTCCTATGGCTCGATGCCGTTGAGCCAACCCGGCTCTTTGGCTTCTGCCAGCCACTCGCGCAGGGAGCCAGCGTCTTTATCGGGTTCGTCTTCTTCACGCCACCGCTTATCAAGCAGCTCATCACTGGACAACGTTACCGCGTGGTCGCTCGCATCCCAGTCTTCATCACTGACGATTTCGCGCATCAGTTCCAGCGCTTGCTCAGGAGACGTAGCGGCGAACCAGTCATAATCGCCAACCTGATAGCAGCGCAGGGGTTCGGACGAAACACCCGCTGCGCGTGCGACGCCACCGATGCCGAAAGCATCGTTAATTTTTTGCCGCGTTTCGTTGAAATTGGCCATGGCTGCCGCTGCGTCCGAGGACTTTGCTTGACCGCCCTGAGTCCAGTTGTTGGGGGTATCCGTTTTGCTGGTCATAACTGGTCATTCCTTCGATTGGGTGGACGCCGATGCGGTGCCCTCTACGACCTCAGCCCAGCGCATGGCTGGGCTTGGGCGCACCTGGGCGTTTTCCTTTAGCGAGTAGGCTCAATTGGGGCGACCGGTTTGAGCTTCGATTGAATGAAGTCAAGTACGCTGGTATCGCCTCGAAAACCGGCAGCGAAACAGACATCTACGATGGTTGCAAAAACCTTGCTCTCTGCTCTTAGGGCTTGAAGCTCTTGCTCAAGCTCTGGTGACAGAAAGTCTCCCTTCAGGACGACTTTCTTTCCGGAAATATTCATGTCCATATCGTATATTGCCCAATTCGCGAGGGCCGAAAGTGCCCTGCTTCTACTGGCGAAGCCCAACTATTAGGGCTGGGCTTGTGGTGTACCTGGGCGACAGGTCTGCCGCGAATTCCTATAACTCAGTTAGTGCGGATGGATCTGTGCCGGCGCTGCGTAGGAGTAGCCAGATTTGCAACCCTTCTGGCTTATTTGGCATGCGCAACAAATCCACTCCCAGCGGTTTCACCAAAGCCCAAACACCTGGGCCGATTGACTGCATGTCGCCTACCTGCTTGAGAGCGCCCTTACTGGCCTGCTCCTGTAGCGCTACCAACAACCCTTGGCGATCCCATGCCCGAGGCGTTGAATCAGCCTTGGAGTACGGCAGGGCGCGCAGATGGTCTAGCGCCGCCTGAATATCTGGCTCCGAAACGTAGATTGCCGTTTTGGCTTTGGTGAAGATCGAGAGCATCGGATTTTTCCGTGTTCAGTGTCGCGGGCGCGAAAGCGGCGCCCTGGTACTGCCAAACCCCCAATCAAGGGGGGAGGGTGGCAGCGATTTCCACTATTAGGTCAGTTGGTGGCCGGTCTGCGCCTCGTAGAGCTTGACGCAGTGAGGGCAAAGCATCCCTTTCTTACCCTGCGCGAGTTTCGCCTTCTTCCAACCCTTCTGCTCAGCCAGTTTTTGAACTAGCTGGTAAGCCCGAATCAGATCGACCTGAGTGTCGTCGGCTGACTCATAGACTGACTTCTCGTTGAGGCTGTAGCAGTCCTCAGCCTCAGCAGAGCAGTCCTCTTGATTGATGCACTGAAGTTCCAGGAGGAGCGACATGCGTTGAATTCCTTCAACTTTGGCTTTGGCTTTGGCTTTGGCTGCATGCACTGCAACGGTATGGCCTGTAATGCTTTCTGAACCGGGGATGAATCTGGCTGTAGCGCTCGGCCGTCAAGTACTGGGTCAACCCATTAGCCGCATCCGTCTCCCACGCTATGCACTGAGCCTGCGCTTTAAGCTGCTCTAGCTGTGCTTCCAGCTCTGCAATTCGTGCTTGCGGGTCACTGGGATTGGTGGTCATGGTCGTTTTCCTTCAACCGGCTTGCAGGTCTGAAACTGCGCTTTCAAAGGCCACTTTTGCCACGTCTCGCAGCTCGTACAGAGCTGGACTGTCGATTTCTTCAGCCCAATGCAGCGCATCGAGCCAGCCGTTTACGTGACCGTAGTCGTACTGCGAATCCGCCAGGGTCGTTTCAGCGGCCTTGCTTTCGATCATTTCACGCAGAGCTGGAAGGCTAACTTTACGGGCCACGGGTCAATCCCTCGATTGCACGGACGCGAAAATGGCGTCCTTTCACTGGCTTAGCCCCGACTGGCGGGGCTTATTATGTGGCGGCGATTTCCGTTAACAGGTGTAGTGAAACTGAAAGTAGCTGTCAGCCGTGATCGGCATGCAGATCGTGCCTGCGTACTCGTCCCCGGTGAACCCACCGTTCATGGTCTGATTCACGAACACGTCACCGAGAACATATCCCTCATCCTGAGCGACCCCAACGGGCTGACCAACGATCTGGTAATCGCAGGTGTACTCGGAATCAGAAAGCGTCTCCTGGATCTGCTGAAAGGCCTCAGGAGAAACGAGTGCCTGCACCTGATCGAGCACGACCTGATTCTTGGCATGCAGCTCTTTCATTTCGCGATCAATCGCTTCCTGATCGGCGCGCATGTCTTCGAGCGTGTACAGCGGGTTTTCGGTTTCCATGTTCGTTTTCCTTGAAGCCCCGATTTGCCGGGGCAGTGTCAATCTGGATGGTTAAAGCTGTTCAATGAACCGAGTAACGGATTCAACGGTTGGATCATCAAGACCATGAAACACAAGGAATTGAAAGTCACCCTCGTCGTCATCCCACTCAGCCAACTGATCAGCGTCGAACGCCCAGCGCGTGCCGCCGTGAGAAAACTCAAGCCAACCCGGTGAGTCGAGGTGAATAAAAACTGGGGAGTTGACTGCCAACGCACACACTTCAGCGCTGTCGACACATTCCTCCCGCGCTATAGGACTGATGCAACCAGCATTGTCCATATCCAGCTCGCCGGCCTCGTTGATGGTGGAGGAATAGATTTCGCCATTTTCCAAGAACACAGCCTCGCCGTTCGACTGAAGCAACGCTTTTCCCGGTTGGTCTTGCAAAACAGCCGTGTAAGCATCGAGTGCTGCGGCAAAGGTCAGGTTTTTGGGCGATATCGTCATTGGTGCGCTTTCCTTTTATTCCGAGCCTTACATGCAGGCCGGTTCATTCAGGCTAGTATGAAGTATGCTTCACACCCTGTAAAGAAGTATATTTCCCTGTGCACGTGTTGCATGCCGCGCATGCAATCGATCATCGTAGTAGCGCGAACGGTCTATGCGAGTCACAGGCCCGGTACACCTCCGGCCCGCTGCCCAACAGACGGTGTTTGAACGCCTGATCAAAGGCTTACCGCTTGTGCGTCAGGATCAGCTTTGAAACTGGGCGCAACCTGGTACTCATCTGCTCCGGAAAGCCCCCAACGGCGGCAATGAAGCACCTCAAACCGCGCATCAAGCGCAGCAAGGCATTTGCCATGAGTGAGGTAGATGTTTCGCGGCCCGGCCCTTGATGACATTTGCACGCAAATACGCTCGGGCTTGATGGCTCCGCTTGGAAGCTGCACGTGCGCGTCAAAATGTTGAGCAATATACTTCTTGATCGGATGGTGAAGTATCGTTCATGCTGATCGAGTCTTTCAGGTCGACGCTCACCGATCAGGCTCTTCATTTTAGGATCCATCCATGACGCTTACAGCAGCTAATGCAACCCACCTCCTTGAATGCTCGCATCACCTGGGCTCGAACGTTCGCGAGTACACGATGCACTGCCATATCTTGGGTACTACCCCTAAAGGTCGACTAAAGCTGCTTGTTTTCGGCGAGATGTATTGGAAAGGTCGGGATCACATATCGAAGGTGCGGTACGTTGAAGCGGGCAGAGTACGGCCGAAGCCAGTCGATGCGGGTGCGAAGTAAGACTTAGCGAGCCTTGCGAGTGCGGCCGGGAATGCAGGCGTGATCGATGAGTTACGAATAGGGAAATATATTGCTTGATTCGATGGGAAATATACTTCACAATCGTTGCATCTTAACCAACAGGGTGCTTCGTCATGAATGCTCTTCAACATCAGTCAGGTATTACCCAAGCTTCCCGACACGCTGTACCCCGTCCTGTGCTGGCGAGCCTTCAAGACGCCACCGTTCTCACCAACGCGGAGCATACGTTCCGTGCTGCGGGGTTTGACCATTCCGCCCCTCTGGCTGGAACCATTTCGGATGGTGGGAAGCTCTGGATCGAAGCCCAGAAAATTGGTGCAACCTTCGATCTTGTGCAGAAGGCGATCGTCTTTCGAGACACATCAAAAATCCTGTTTCAGGATGATCCGGCAAGTACTTTTGAAGTTATCTACACACTGGTCGATATCGACCCAGTAAGTTTCAACATCCGCTTGGCTCGCAAATGTTCGCAAACCGCCCGCCGGATGAAGCAGCATTCAAGCCTGAGTCTTGCGCAGTCCTTCAGCGCAGCGCGAGCTCTGTGCATGAATGAGGCCCGGGCCGCGCGCCAGCGTCTTCGATTGAAACAGACTCACTGAACAGCGCCAGCATTTTGCGCGGATTACAATCGCTCGCGGCCGGGGATGTCATGGAAACTTCCATCATTGCAACAGAGGTTTTTGAAAAGCTGCCGATCAGGTATATGGCCGGTAAGTCCCTGCCACAACAGGTGCGGGTCACAGCAGAGGTTGTGAGCCCCGGCTTGGCCAAGCGTCTCCACGCCTACGCCGTCGAGCGCTTGCGCCAGGCTGGAATGGAAAAAGCCGTGGAAGGCTTCGAAGTCGTTGTGAGTACTTCTGACGCGGAGGATAGACCGTCAGAGCGCCAGTATGAGGTGAGCTGGATAAACAAGCAGCGAGCATTTATCGCCGTCGTCGGGATTCTCACGTCAAGAGGGTGGCCGAGTTTGGATCATGGATTGAGCATTGGAGAACACGCATGAGTACAGTCGAACCGAAGGCATCCATCGGACACCAAAAACTGTGGCAGCTTCATGGGCTCGCCAAGGATTCCGGTCAGGTAGCCTTGGCCCATGAGATTGCTGATCTCATCGCAGCATCGTCGGGCGGTGAGCTGGCGGAAAATGCCGGTATTGAGTTGCCTGACCGGGAAGCCATTCATGCCCAGGTACTGATGCGTCCCGGTAACGTCCGTACCTCTCTTGAGAACGTTGACGATGTGGTCGCGGCTCTTTCGGCACTGGGTTTTTTCCGAGCAGCTCCGGTTCCCCCTAGCAGCTTAACTGTGACTCATGCACAACTGCTGAGCTGGCAGAAGGAAGCTTTGAGCTGGAAAACGCCAAGCATCGGCATTGAGATCATGCACATCCTGGCGCAAGCGGATCAGCCGTCAAAGCCTCGCATTTCACCCTGCGGCGTTCAGATGGTTGATTGTCCTGAGTGCGGAAATCAATGGGATCATTATTTTTCGTGCGGCTATGAAGAATCGCCAGCGGCTGAACCCGCAACTGATGCCGTAGGTGGACGCTCATGAGAAAAGCAGAGATCCGAGTCGGCGGCTTTTATACCGATGGCAAGCAAGGACTTCGCGAGGTGATCGAGGAGGGGGAGCACCTCAACACCTACGGAGCGACAAACGCAGACTGCGTTCGGTACCGCGTGCACACTTCGGGAAAGATCCCTGACGTTGGTACCGAATCCAACATGACGCGCACCGGGTTCGCGACTTGGGCAGATGAAGAAGTCCCAGCGGCGGACGTCGAAGAATTCAAGCAGTTCCACCTGGCCCAACGCATCGAAATGCGCCTGACAACCCTCCAGCGCAACTTCTTAGAAACGTTCGATGTGTTTAGTGGCCCAGGTAAGCTTGTCTACTGCCCCCGCGATGAGTTCCGCGTCGCCACTGCACTCAAGGTGAAAGGAGTGATAAAAACGATCCCGAGCAGGCTTTACCCAAGCCAGAGCCAATTTCAAATTGAGCTATCGGAGCTCGGCGAAAAAGTCCTTCGCTGCGTTCATGGCCGATGATCAATCGGCCGCTACCGTGCGCACCAGCAACGCCGTGCGCCAGTCCGCTTAAAAGCTCGACCCTGTATCACTGGCTACCGAGCTGGGGCAACGTTCTCGTGATCAGCGGGAGTGCGACTGTCGCTTTGTATCTGATGAAGACTTCGCCAGGCGCGAACATGCCGACCTTTTGGGGCGTACTGGCTACGGTTCTCTCGGTTTCGCTGGCGTACTCGCGCGCGCGTCTATTCCCTCTTCGAGCCTTTCGTATCGGCGGTGATGTTGTGGCTGCGCATACGCCGGAGCAGGCCCTGCAAGTTGCTTTTGATGAGCTGGGCGAAGATCTGAGTGAGAGCGGCTCGCCAGTGACCTTAGGGGACGTCTTGCTCGTGGGTGACGAAGAATTAGACGCGCCGTTGCAGACGGACGACGGGGCCGACGCCCCGACATTGCGGGCCGATCTACACGCCGCCAGGACACCCCGTTACCTCGCGTATTGCCCGAAAGATTAGCGCCAGCGCTTAACCCCTTTCGACCTGTACCGACCTCCTACCAGATAAGAAGCGATCCATGAACACTGACACAGAAAGCCCTTTCATCATGCCGACTCGTTATGAAACCAGTTGGTTTTATTTCGTGGTCGTGGGGAGTGTGGCGCTTGCCGCGCTCCTGCTGATCTACCTGCGGGATCTGAAGCAATCAATGCCGCTGATTCTTGGTCTGGTTGCAGTCCATGCCCTGAGGGTGAGGTCGATTTACAAAGACCACAACGTTCTGGAACCCCACAAGACGGTTGGGTTGATCACTCTGACCACAATGATTGGTGGGGGCTTCGCCATGGTCGCGCGGCCGGCCTTCATTTCCATGGTGCACACGATGGCTAACGACCCGAAAATCGCACAGATGTACGGCGGTGAATACGTCCTGGCCTTCAACAGCAAAATCGTTGGCTATGGCGGCTTCTGGTTCATGGGTTACATGGTGGCCAGTAAGGTGCTGAGCTTGGCCGCCAAACTGTTTCCACCGCTGGGCTATCCGAGAACAAAGCTTGATGTGTTCAGTGCCTTCTACGATGCCGCTGACAACGTCCTGTGCAACCAGAAGCTGGAAGCCGTCAAGGATAAAGCAACTGGTTACCTGGCTGGAGCGAAAGGGCAACCCTACGTCGCGGACTTGATCGTACGGTAATGAGTGCCGATCTTAAATTTGAAGATCTTGTGCTGAGGTGCTGTTGCAGGAAATATCCTTCTTTACTTTAACTGAAGGATACTTCACAGTCGTTTGCGCCATGTTAGCTGCCTCTCGTAGGGGTTGTGTAGCGGCGCAAGTCGCGACGTATTTTGGAAAATTTTATGAAAGAAACATCAAAACGCGATAATCGCTTTTCCTGGCTTGATAACTCAGCACTGTGGTGCTTGGGGTTAATCGTCGTTCTCGTGGTTTTATTTGTGAACGGTGAAGCCTTATTTGGGAAAAAGCCGCCGCGACAAGTTCAGGTTGTCGGAACATCATTCAATCAGGACGGCAGTATAACGGTCGAGGGTTTAACAACAGACGCAGATGGAAAAGCGGTGAAGTGCACGTACATCATGGTAGTGCAAAAACCTATTTCGGAAGAAGGGCTGACCTTGACCGGTATGGACTACAAATGCGTCGATAAAGCCATGTCGACCGCGTCATCCGACGCGGATCATGCTGGCAAATAAGGGTAGGTCGCATTGTGTATTCGACAATCGTTGAGCTGGATTTCAACCATCTGATGAAATTCCAGGGGGCGACCGAAAGCGTGGCTCCTCTGCCTGCCCGCGCCACCGTAAATGACTTTGTGCTCTGGATGCTGGCAGGCGATTTTGTCGTTGCCAGCTACAGCATGGAAGAGCAGGTTTTCACGTGCCGCGTAAGCGGTTTGACCATAGAGCTTTCAGGTGTGCGTGCCTGGGCTGAACTTCCGGATACCAGCAAGCTTGTATGAGCATTGGCCTCATCGGTGGATCCCTGTCAGAAAGGAAACTAAAAATTATTACGCCCATTGATCCACTGGCAGTGACTGCGGCCCTGCTGGCGCTTTACTCGGCCTACCCAGGTACCTGTGTAGCGATTGGCTTGATGCTGATGGTTTTCATGCTCTGTCTGGGCGTGAGTGAGCTTACGGCCCGGCTCAAGCAGCCAGCAGAATAAGCAAGGGTGCACCGCGATGTCTTGGGCTGATGATGTACCACCGATAGTGGCGGCAGTCATTCGGCAAGTCGGTCGCGAGGAGCTGCGGACGCTACTCAAAGTGCTTGCCGAAGCCTACGCCTAAGCGAGATCAAGATAACCACCAAGTTGATTTGTTCAGCATTTGAGCTGAGCAATAGATACCGCAAAGACTCGAAGGAGAGCGCAATGGAAACCGCAGTATCCACCAAAAATCTCAACGCTCAGCAACCGATCACCGGCCAACTGAAAACTGACGACGCGAGTACTAAAACCCTCACCGCATACCAGGTCGGCGATAACGACATTGTGGCGCATTACTCCCCGGAGGAGGCCAAAGCCTTTCTGGTCGAGCATTACCAATACCCTGGCGATGATAATGAGGGCGCCAGCGACGTAGAACTGGTCAGTGATGCGCTTCTTGATGGTGAAATGCGCACCGAGGATGGAAAGCTCGCAACAACATTGCGCGCAGACCTCGCCGAGGCCACAAAACCATGTCTTCTGCACAGCTGGGAGTGAATGTCATGCGCAAGTCGACGACCACAACCCTGATTGCTCTGGCACTACTGAGCCAGTCTGCCGTGACGCATGCCGAAACCGGCACGTTTACTGAACGAGACGAGTGTGTATCGCAGTTGCGGGGTATTGCTGAGCTCAATGCCGCCAAGGGCGGTTATGCCATCGTCAAAATGGATGCCGGCGAATTTTCAAGTACGCCGGAGGGCGGAGTGAAATGCTCAACACGCTTCCTCACAGTGAAGGATGGGAAGGGCGAGTTCAGCAAGACTTACTCTGCTGAGGTTCAGGCCTATCCGGCCATCCACAAGAACTGATGGCGATCACTAAGCGGCAAGGGAGTGTTGAACGATGAAAGAAGCGGCGATGACTAGATTTTTCTGGCGTGGCCTTTTCCGTATTGGCAAATGGACTGGCATTGCAACGGCCGTTATCGTGCCCGTCCTTGTGGTGTTCAATGTGATTGGATATCAGAGCATCACACACAACCTGATTTTTTGGGCCAATCCGGACTACTTTTACCACCAGGGCTCGTACCTCGGCCGTGTGCTGAACCTTTCTTTAGTGGGTTTTCTACAATCCATCGTTTGTGCAGGAATAGTTTTTGTCGTAGTGGTTGTGCTGGCGGCTGCTTTTATAGGAATCAGCTACCTCGGCGGCTATCGTGACAACAAGAAGGGATCAGTTAAATGTTGATTTTCGAACTGGTTTCCCCGGTGCTTGTTGGGTTCTTTTTGGTGATCACGCTCGTGGCCGTTTTACTCCATCGCGCCAGCGGGACAGCTCAAAAGATCCCGATGACCTTCCTCGGATTGGTCTGTCTGGCCCTGTGGCTGGGTAACGAGCCATACGGCGAGCCGGTACCGGGCGCTACCAAAACCATTGTGATCATCGCGACTTGCCTCCAAACGTTTATTGCGTGCGCGGCTTATGCCTGTTGGGGGCACAAGCGGAAACAAGTCAAATAATTCGAACCCACCGCCACCGATGGCGCAAAAATGCCACGGTGGAATGCCTTGCGTAACGCAGGAGAGGCACTTGAGACAATTTAAAACCCTTTTAGCTGCGATTCCTTTGCTTGCTGGCGCAGCTAGCGCCGCGCCTGGACACTCAACAGATTTTGTTGAGGCTGCTGACCAGTTCGTGAAGACCGACGTGATGTGCAGCCAGGGCAAAGCTTATGTGGCTGTGACAGGAAGGCAGGGCGGTATTGCCCAACTGTCATACAAGCCCATCAGCGTAACTGCGCCTGGCAAAACAGACGCATCTCCCATCACTTGTGATGCTCGTGGCTACATCTGGCGTGGTGCAGCACTCTCAAACTTCGATTTGGCAATGTACGCCAGAGGTTTAGACCCCGATGAAGTCTATCGCGAGCAGATGCTTGCTGATGCCGTCCCGGTAGGCAGCGGAATGGTGGTCAGAGACTCAGCAGGGTGCGACTGGTTGGTGAAAGAGTCGAAGGGCAAAGTGACTTCCTCCAGGTTCAACATGCGCGACGGAGCAGCGCTATGCGAATCGCCCTCACCGACAAAGATTCCGGCAACCTCACACTAGTCGCGCCGGCTGCCGAGCTCGTGCAACAAAAAACCCGCCTCGGCGGGTTTTTTTAGGTCTCTGATTTCTGATCATTCCCACTCATCGTCCGAGTAGTATTCGGACAAGTCTTTTTTACTTGACTTGGCAGAGTTGAATATTTAAGGGTGTCAGGTTACCTATGATGCACTTTTAGAAATCGATACTATTCCATTGCCCATCGTCTTTTGCGTTCAAGCTCAATACGACGTTTTACTACATCAGATTGGAGAACAATTCTTTTCATCTTGGTTGCAATACGGCGGTCAGAATAGCAAATATTAATGCCGGCTTCGAGTAGCAAAGACATATATTTCATCTGGCACGCACGAACAATGGAGGCAAAATTTTCGCTGAGCACAACATCATGAAAGCGTTTGTAGAATTCAATCCCATGTTCGTGTTCGTCCAAGGAGCTGGCGCTCTGATGGCAAAACTCGTGAAGAACTAATGCAGGTAATGTAGAAATCCCACTCCAGCAGGCTTCCTGAAGCACTTTGACATTGATCTCTATATAATCAAAACCGTTCGTCCAGGCTTCTGCACAGTCGGACTTTCCAGCGAATATCCTCCTCGTGCGTTTGGCTGGATCTTTTGTTGACCAGGCAATATCTTTTGCCACATGCCTTAGTGCTTTTAGAGCAGCAAATTGTTCCGGTGTGAGATCGGCATCGGCGACTCGCTCGGTAATGCTGGAGTAGCTTGCCTTGATAGTCTCGAACTTAACGAATCGTATGTTCCACCCATCCGTGAATTCCCCAAACAACCCAGCAAGGGCGTGCATGAAGTCAATTGCGACTGCTTCAGAACTTTCCATTCCAGCAAGGTGGAACATTCGAGGTATTAGCATAGCGATGGCCCCTTCGGCCACAGCACGTTCCGCAATTAGGCTTGATTCGCCGTCATAGAGGCTAAAAACACGGTTTTTCAAGAATTCGCGTGGTGAAAGCCTTTTACCTGATAGATCCAAGATAAAGCGTTTATCAAATAGAATTGATGCCTCATCCTCTTTAATATCTTCACTTTGGCGAGCAACTTTGTAGATGAGAGCGCCTAGGTCTGCATCGTTCATGTTGGCCGATTTTGCGACCGATTTGCGAAACTCTCGATTTGTGACTTTTATGAGGTTTTCTATAACCTTGCAGCCGTGATTTAGCCAAGCATTTCTGGCCATATTTAGTTTGATTGGCTTTTTGGAAACGAAGATTCCGCCAACAAAAAAATCCCTTCGTTTAGCGGATGCAACGTAAACGCCTAAATTATATACTATAAATTCAGATGACTCGTCGAACAGATAGTAACCATAATCGTCTTCGAAGGACCACTTACAAGTTGCTGGAGAGGTATTTAATTGTTCGTCATCCACATAAACCGGGACATCCAGGTAGCGTATGGCTCTCGCGAAATCGGAGTTCGCAGGGCGGCACCATGGAGTCTTCATCAATCCCGAGTAATGGAGTTCGCGGAGCACAGATTCATCCGTGACAACTCCATCGATGTGACAGCCAGCCTGCTCCTCAACAGTCTCATGCAGGCTGTAACCGAGCGGGGCATCTTCTGACAAAAGACGCACATCCATTTTGTAATTGCCACTGCGCCATACGGTGTTGGCATAAGCCATGATCTGCCCACGCCCAATACGAAACCGGCCAAATCGCGCATCACCTTCAGAATGAGGCGTACCGAAGGTCTCGAAGAACATTTCGATCTCTCTTCGATCAGCAAAACCCCGTCCGTTATCTTTTACAGTGAACGTCCCGTTCTCCAAAAAGATGAGATCTACTCTCGTTGCCCCCGCATCGATGGAGTTCATCACCAGCTCTACAACGGCCTTCACGAAAGTACCGGCCTGCTCTTTAATCAGGTGTTTAATTATCCCTGGATGAACGTTGAACTGCCTGACCTCAGGACTACCCATTTAGACCCCGCCTAATATAAATGATCAACGTCGTTGCCGCGCCAACAAAGTACGCATTGCCAGTCTGTGAACCGTGTTGATACAAGTCCGCACCATGGTGCCGACATTTCCTATGTAGATTGCCGCTCAGTTTCTGTAGCGTCCTCAAAGCCTAGTTTGGCCAAATGTTCCTGAAATGCTTCGACAGTCAGTTTCATAGGCCCAATACCTGCGACTACAGCAATCAAATCATTGCAGAGTGAGAGTGCGCGCCAACCGTCATCAAGGACGCGCAACTCTGCACTACCAGCAGGAGAAATCATCGGCCAGGAGATTTCAAACTCGCCCTGGTAGTTTTCGCCGGCTTCAACGCTGACAATGAATCGCTCGTGTGCTTCCCTATAAAGGGCTGACGTTGCATACCAAGCTCTAGAGGTCTGAACGAAGCTGCGCTTGTAATTGCTCATGATTTTCCTTACTGAATCAGGTTCACAGTATCGCTGCAAAGATAAATGTCCGTTGTTTCATCTCTTTCTTCCGGTACCAAATATAAATCGTTCGAGCGGCTGCCATGTAGGCCTGAGTAGCCGGTGGATTCGCGTCATGCGTCAAGCCAGGCGCGGCATCCTAAACTATTGGGAGATGCCCTAGGAGCGACTGTTGAGTGATGGGCTTAGGGTTTCCGGCGGCAGGTTGTCGGCCAGCGCGGATGCCGCAGTAAAAGCAAGCGCTGAAACGCCCAGCGCACCGAGAATGACGTCCAGTAGAGCGATACCGGCGACCAGCATTATCAACGCTGCCAGTGTGATGATTCTCATGGACGGCTCTCCGGCAGAGGTGATTGCGCTGGATCATGTAGTTGAGTGATGCCAAGGGCTTTCATGGCGAGTTCATGGAAGTGTTCGAAGAACTTTGGAGCGAGTGCGCCGTAATCCGGGCGGCCCTCAAGCGGAAAGCCAATAACTTCGTCCAAATGGTCGGTTAAGGCTTGAGTAGCGCGGTGCACAGCCTGGTAGTCAGCCTCGCCGCCAACGCTACGCCGGACGGTGTCCAGATCATCAACACCCCGCACCGTTGCCACGTAGAAAGTGCACAACTCGATGTGGCGCGTTGCTTTCTCTGCGCCGTTGAGTCGGCCTGCTGCATTGCTCATCAAGTAACGATGGATTGCGTGGTCAAGGTGCAGGCGGCATGCCTGTTTAAACATCAACGCTGCGTCCATTGGAACCTCCAAAATGTGAGTGCTTGACTGCCAAACCCCCAATGAAGGGTGGCAGGGCGGCGGTAGTCAAATTTCGCACTGATGAATTACGCCATCAGGGTTACTGTCTGGCCGCGCTGCACGAACAGCTCCATCGTCTGGTTGCTGACGCGAACGTGGAAAGTTCGTGTCGCGCCTCCTTCAGTGATTCCATCGATCACCCAGACTTGGGGAGCCTCCCCGATCCACAGTTCGACTCTGTCACCTTTTTCTACTGTATCTACTGCGACGCTCATACTCATGAGGCGGTTATCCAATCTTGGTTTATGGGCCGGCACGCTAGCGGCCGATTACTGATCTAGCCCCGGTTGGCCGGGGCTCGGTTTTGACGTCGAGTACGCCTACTTGGGCTTTTGAACCCACTGGCCATCGCGGGGGCCTCCTTTCATTCGAACCCACTTCATGCCGCTGGCAGGGCGCTCAGCGGGCTTAGGATCATTGACACCGATCACATGCTTGAACATAGGAGTGTCCTCCGAGGGCGGCGGTGGCCAGCTGCGCTGAATTAGGCGAGCGGGAGATATTCAGGGTTCTTGATGTATTTAGTTGTGGCAATGGTGCTGATGTCGTTGTCCCAGCATTCGTTGTCGCTGTCCCAGCCGCTCTCATCAAATTCAAAAGCCTTGCCCAGTTTGAAACCAGCGGGTTGAGCATGGATGTGAGCAGCACACAGACGCCCTTCAACAATGAGCGCCGCGCTGTCTTCTCCAATCTTGAGTGCGTGCCCAGGCTTGCTATCCAACAGCCCTCGGTACGAGGACAACGCTTTGGAGAACGTCATGCGCTGTAGCGCGAGTTCGAGTTCATCCTCATAGCCGCCCGCTTCCGCATTGGCACGGACGAACTCGTAGGCATTTGCCATTTCGCTATCAGTTGCGCCAGCGGCTTCGTAGTCATGCACTTCCTTGGCGATTTTGGCTACGTCGACTTTGGGTTGGGTGGTATTCATCAGGAGGCTCCTGCCGGTGTCGGAATGGTTGGTGGTATTGGGTTTTGATGAAAACGAGTATGAAGTATGTTTCACTTGCTGGCAATCCACAAGTGAGAAATATATTTCTTGATTTGATGGTGAAGCATATTTCACAATGGCGTCATTCGATGGGCCGCTGAGTCCATATTCAAAAACACTCAAGGAATGCCGCGTGAGCACTATTACCCAAAGTTCTCCAGCAAATGTTACGACCGAGGCCGACCAGTCCGCGCCAGCTCACGCTATGGAAGCGCAGCCGGATCTCTTTGCGGCAACTGAGCCACTCTTAACTGTCCTAAGCTTTGGCGGCGGGCAGGATTCGACGGCGCTTCTTGAGCTGTACATCAACGATCCGGCGTTCCGGAAACGTTACGCCCCTCGCGATTTCATGGTGGTGATGAGCGACACCGGGGATGAGTTTCCCGAGACCTACGCCCACGTTGAAAAAATGCGCGAGCGGTGCGCCAGTCACGGGATCGAGTTCAATTTCCTTACTGCTGATCAGGGCTGGCACCAAGGTGACTGGACAAGTCTGCTGAACTTCTTCCAGGCAAAGAACACCATCGGCTCCAAGGCGTTTCCCAAAACCTGCACCGACCGGCTCAAATTGCAGCCGATCTATCGGTTTCTGGAGAACTGGCTGAGCAAGAAGTATGGCGTTCAGTGTCACCACAAAAAGGGCATCCGTGAGTTCGCCATGATGCACGGCAAGATCCAAGTAATGATCGGTATCGCCAAGGGGGAGGAGAGGAGGGTTGCGGATCCGGCGAAAAACCCAAACCGCTGGTACCGCGACAGTATCCACAACATTTACCCCCTGATTGACCTCGGTATGGATCGCGCTGCATGTCAGGCGTACATCGCCAACCAAGGGCTTCCCGTCCCCATCCCATCCAACTGCCGTTCTTGCCCATGGCTGAGCCTTGAAGAGCTGGAGTACCTCCGTCGATTCCACGCCGAGCATCTGGACGTCTGGGTTGGGCTTGAGGCCGCCAAGCTCGAAAAGCATCGGGACAAAGAATTGGTACTGGTACCGACGGCAACTGGCACTAAGACAGTCAACAAAAACTACGGCGTGTTCGGCACGATGCCCCTACCAGTCAAAATCCGGGAGGCGAAAGAAAAATTCGCCGACTGGAGTGATGAGCGGGTGCGTGAATACCGAATGAGTCATGGTCACTGCGTGGCGACTGCCTACTGATCAGGTGAGCGCCAGCAATGCGGACAACAAATCATCACAGACCTGTTACATCCCGGAGGTTATATGGCGAACGATGAACGTTTTTATTGTGTGACTGGGGACAAACGCAGTTGGTCGAGAGAGCCGCTGTCTATTGCAGATCTGGAGGCGCGGGGATACACCGTTCAGGATGCGCGCCTGGCGGGCGATAAAGACTTGTTCTATGAAGGGCGGCACGTAGCCCATCTGTTCGCATCGAAGGCCGATGCGGCGCACCACCTTCTCGCATAAGCTGGCCGTTGGTGGCCACCGTCAGTCGCAGTTTCGAGTGTCGGCGGTCGCCACCGCCGCGTCGACCTGTTCAGCCAGTAACTGAGCTGCTTCTGCGAAACGTTGTTCGCACAACACAAGGAAGGTGCACACGCGTTCGCGCACATCTTGGTCATAATCCCCGCCTTTAACTTGCTCAGCCTGGATCCGGGCGGTGGCCAGTTCACCGGCCGCATCACGGTACTGATACAGAGCCGTGTTGAAAGCATCCACACCAACGAGCATGCCGGTGCTGGGCCATTTGGTAGGTGGCGAATCCGCCTTGCTAGCTACTTTCTTCTTTTGCTCGGCGGTGTACTTGTCTTCCGCCCAGTCCAAAAAATTTCCAGGTTCACCGCCACCCTCGAAAAACTCTTCGCGCAACCCTTCGTAACGTTCGCCTTCGTTGTGATACAGCCATTCGTTGAAACCGTTCATGCTACTTGCTCCAGCTCAGGGGCGAGGCCAGCGCCCCTTAAGTCAGCGTTCGCGTGTCAGTCAGTGGCCAGCACGCGCAGATTGCCCAGCCTTGGCATATACAGGGCAGGCTCCCCCTTCAAGGACGCCACCTCGACGATTACACGCCCTTCGCCCCAGCTAATTCCGTCGAACATAAGTCAGTGTTCTGCAAACAACGGTTGAGAGGCTCGTACAGGGTTTCCTGACACGCGTGGCTGCTTTGGCAAGCGCTTACGTGCTTCGGACTCACTCAAAACCACCACGCCCTGTTTTAGGCTGCTGGTGCCGTTGGATTGGCTCTCCCATTCAACCTGCTGTCCGATATCAAAGTTGCTTGGTGAATTCACGTTTCCCATCATCTTAGCTCCTTCGTCTTGATCATCCGGTTTGAACCGGTGTACTCCATCAATCGCAATTCCAGCCTAGAACCAAAAGGTGTGCGCCTGGTGGAATTACAACGCCAGGTAAACCGAGCGCCAGCAGCACAGCTTCCGAGGCTTGCAATGGATAAACAGCCTGCATCAGAAGCGAGATTTCACCTGCTGCCAACCCTCGATCCTCAAGCCAGCGGGAAAAGGCTGTCGGATGTTCAGGTTCAACGCCGTAGTCCAGATCTGGCGCGGCGCAGCCAACGCAGAAAGCCTCCAACGCGATCTCCTTTAAAAGCTCGGCGACTGCGGGCGTTTCAGGCGTGAGCGGGATCACATAGCCGTCCAAATGATCGCAACGGAATCCGTTGCAGGAGTGGGAGGCGAGTTCTGCCCACTCAGTGTCCTCGGCAACGAGCTCATCCTTCCAGAAAACCAGCCAAGGGCCCTCGCCCTCGGTAAACAGCAGAGGCGGGAAGGGATCACGTCTGGAGAGTGATGTTTCTGTCATTGGCTAGACCTGTTGTGATCACCAGCGTCTGCTGGCGCTTGAATAATTTGCGACCTGTTTTGCTTTTACATGCAAAACCCATTTACGCCGCTTTGCGAAACCCCATGAGCATTGCTTGCCGCTGGAGCAACTCGACAAATGCACTCATGTCCATCTTATCCCCATAAGTCGGCCATGAGGTATTGAGGAAGAAGTGAGCCACTGCAAATGCAAGTTGTTCGTGGGCTGTCCCGCCAGCAGCCAAAGTTATCCGAGCGCGAGGATAAAGGCTGATGAGCATGGTTACTTGGGCAGTTGTCCACGCCAAGTCAGTGGTTTCTTCCAGGTATGCAAGGGCGTCTTCGAGCTGACGTTCGCTTGGCTGAGCGTTGATGTGTTCGATCAGCAAGGCGTTGCTATCACGCTGGATGGCAAACCAGTAGTGGAGACCATCCACAAGTTCGTCATCTTTCTTCGCGGCAAAATCCAGAGCAGTTTTTGGGTTAAAAATATTCATTTCGCGATCCGGAAAGCTGAGAGAGCGAAGTCGGCATCGCCCTGGCGTGAGTTGGGTGGTTGGGGGTATTCGCTTGCTCAATGAATGAGCGCCCACTGGGCGTCAATGAAAACACCCTGTGCGTCGTTGCGTGATCTGCGCAGCAGTGAGCGGGCTTGTACTCCACCAAGTTCCGTCGAATCAGATCCTCGCAAACATCTACCGCTTTAGACCGGCTTAGGTGTCGATCCCATCTGCCACGGCCATTGGTGCGCCAGGACGGACTATCACCTTCAAACAAAGAGCCAAACTTCAAAAGCGAGCGCAGCATGGTGAACTCATCTTGTGACAGTGGCTTGCGAACTTCGAGCGTACTGATTTTCTCCGGTGCAACTACCTCGGGTCTGCGCACTGACGAAATTCTCCCAATCGCCATGTGCGGCGCAGATCCGAGACTCTGTGCTACTCCCAGGCGGGATAGTAATGCGATCAAAAGTTGCGAGAGAAACGTCATGGCATGGCTCCGGATCTTGAATAGATTGTGTCGGCCCGGCGAAACCGCCTGCGGCCAACGCAGGCGGCTCAAAGGGGCGATTTACAACCAGCGCAGTGGTGCGGGCGCAACTACCGTGGCGGAGGCCTGTTCGATTGCCTGGGCCAAAGACGCAGATCCAGCCTGGGCTGAGCACTCAGCGAATGTCAGCGGGTACGACTCACCAGAGCGAAAAGTGCTTGCCGTAGGCCCACCCTCGCACAACGCTCTGTAACTGTTGACGACGTGGTTGCCGTCTGGATTGATCGCCAGCCACTGCTCGATGGCCATGTTCCGAGCGACCTTGTCCTGTTTCATGGTGTTGTAAATCTGAACCGACACAACCGCCGCAAAGAGACCAGCGGCAGCTATCAAAGCCAATCCAACGCGGGCTATGACCTTCATTTTCATACAGCTCCTTGTTTGCTTGGGATGGGGAGATCTCATCCCTACCGGCAAAACCCCGTGATCGAGGTTCTGTCGGCAGGCACCGGAATTTGCTTAGATCTGGAAACCGGGTTCGATAATCCAGACTCGGCCTTTACTGGCCACTGCTATCGGTTTAAACCGGAGCGCATGAATCGCATGGTGCGTAGTAATTTTCCCGGTCAAATAGTGCATCGCTACACTGATTCCATAACGCATTGCATCACCCTCCGATGGTCATGAAACAACTCTGAACTGACTGACGTATTCCGGTTTTTCTTTACCGGCGTCTACCACTTCTTGCGGGTAGGGCAGTCGGACATTTCCTTCTTCATCACGCCATTCCGTTGAGGATCGGTATTTCTCAAGGTGCGCGATGAAAGCTGAACGATCAAAGCAAGCGCCAGCGCCGGGCATCCAGACCGTATCGACGTAGGTGCTGTGTTTTTCTCGAATATCCGTGTAGAGGCTTGAGCATGATTCAAGCAATGCCAAGTAGAGGCAATGGTCGAAGCTCAGCGTGTCGGTGTAGGTGTACCACTCGCGCCAACCACGCCAATACACTCCGGCCACCGCGCTGATCGACTTGTCTGCGTCAGCCCACTCCCAGCTCCTGATGTCGTCAATGGACTCCAACTCGATGTTGAGGTTGAGGGCTCTATCAAGAAATTCCTTCAGCCGGGCGGGGTGGTCGGTGCGGATGAAAAATTGAATAGAAGCCACAGCTCCTCCGGTGGGGGTGATTGACATTGGTGGCGGCAATGGCCCGCTATCGCGGGCCGTTGCAGTCAGAATTCTGCAAGTGCTTCGTTCAAAAACAGCTTCACATCATATTTTGCCTGAAGTTGTTCCTTCAATTCTGGCGTAAATGGCTCTGAGACAAACCAGTAATTGGCGTCTTCATCCGTGCTCAGCTGGTAGAGAGTCATGGTTTTGCACTTTTTCTTAAGTGGCTTCAATGCCATAAGTTCATTGACGATTTTGGGCACAACCCACTCGATATAGCCCGTGTCTTCCTCAGGGCAGGTCATTCCCAAATCTTCAAAAGCCAAGTCGTTTACCGGGTAGTCCACACCTTTGAGGGCGGAGACAAATTTGGCTTGGCATTCTGGGCTGATATTGACCCACAGGCCTGCACCATTCACGTCCTCTTGAACACCGCCGATCTTCGCCCCGTCGAGATAAACAGAGCACGACCAAACCATGCCATCGTGTCCCGGTGTTTTCTGCATGCCGTTTACGTCAACGCCAGCGGCACGAACTTTGCGGTTGTTTTCGATGAGTTTCATGTTGCGATCCGATGTGTGTTTTGATGCTTCTAATATGAAGCATATTTCACACTCAGTAAAGCAATATATTTCCTGTCTGTGAGCGCCAGTTTCCACTGTGTACCGAGTCATGGCCTTGGGCATCTCAGAAAACTCAGCAGTTATGGATTAAGTCGCTTTAGGGCCTAAATTTATCGGTTACTAAAAATGCGCTTGAAGGAGCGAAGTATATTGCTGTTCTGATGAGGTAGAACCCACCCCGCGCCGAAGTCGGTGGAATGTCACGATGGCAACGCGGCAGCCCAAATGACATTTCCTATACAGCGGTGTTTTTCAGCGCGAGCATGTCAATAACTTCCTTCCCGCGCAGTTTTGTGTCCGGTGAGCTGATGCTAGTTGTCGGACTAGAGCCGATAAGTCGTCCTACACCACGCGGGTGAATTCGTCCTGGTCGCTCACAGCCGCTATTCCTCGATCTCACGCCGATGTGCGGCTCACAATCGTGACGGCAAACAGGCGCTCCTCAAGAACCGTGGCGCACTGCTTGCCCAGCTGCTCGTTGTACTTCAGGCACGCATGAAACTCGTTGCCCTTGGCATCGGTGTGAACCGCGTGGTTACCGCACACATCGCCACACACATCGCAGAAAACGTCTACGATTTCGACTACACGAGTCTTTTTCAAATTGCTTGTCCTCTCATTCAGGTTGGTTATCTGCCGGCACCAAAACAAACTCAATCAAATCGGACTTCACCTTTAGCGCAGTGTGCATCCGCCCGAAAGCGTGGTTGAGCTTGTAAGTCGGTGGAATGACCAATGGGCCACCCTCAGGAGAGGTCTTAGCGAAATCATAGCGCCGCTGAATTTTTGCACCTTTGGGTAGCCAGACCGTTACCTTCCTTTGACCCACCAGTGCAGGGCAACGGACGATTTCATTGTCCAATGGCTCCCACATATAGGTCGCGGCATTGCGTTCAAACCATTGGCACAGAGCTACCATCTTTACGCTTTTTGTACTGGGCTTAGGCATGGGCACTTTTCTCCTATCCTTGCTGCTGTTTCCATTTACTCCAATGCTGACGACCGGCTAGCACTACTAACCCCAGAGCAAATAGCGTCAATGGGATGACAAAAACCTCCAGCCCCAACAGATCTGCCAGGCAGGCAGTAGCCAATTCGGCAATCAGTACAAGGGCGAGAACAAGGTCAACCACCGCCCACAAGAAAAATTTGTTCAAAGGCCGTTTTCTATTGGCTGACTTCTTGCCGTCCCGAATCAATTCGAGGCCGCCCCAAGCAGTAAACGTGATTCCGATAGCAAATACAGGCGACAGAAACATACTGAATTCGTTGCGCAGATCCGGGCCAGTGAATGGGTGCGTCCAGATGTAAAGCATCACTCCGCACCACGTAATAAGGCTGGCCAACCCACAAAGCAGTAATCCCCAATTCGTCCGGCGTATTGAACGTTCGAGCGAGTTCATCGATTTTCTTTTCCCACTTGCTTGGGCTGGTTCTGCTTAGGTGTCTGGAATGTCAGGAATTTGGCCACCGCCGTCGCATCAGAGGACTTCGCTTGGCCGCCCCGTGTCCAGGTGTTCTGTTGTTCTTTGGTTGTGTCCGGGGTGCCGGTCATAACTGGGCATTCCTTCAATGTGGTGTTCGCCAGGGCGGCATCTTCGTTACTGTCTGGGCCCAGCTTTACAGACTGGGATGTAGCAATTCGGCGACACAGTGCCGCTTGCATGCGTTCGGTTAACGCGTCGTTCATATTGAGGACGGCTGGGTCTGCGCCGATGTCGACGATCAACGATCTCAGCTCAACTATCTGACGCTCCAGAGCGCCAGCGGTCTCAGTAGCTGCTTCCATGTATTCGTTTTTGTGTTGGCGCAGCTGCGAGATCTCTCGCTTCAGTCGGGTGATCTCGGGATCCTCAGGCTGCGCCACGTTCAGCAGCTGGAAAAGTTCCTGGGCGAAATCGTCGATCTCGCCGAGCTTGATGAGGCGAGAGCGGATCCTCTCCAGAAGAACCTTTTGGGTTTGCACTGATGTCGTCTGTTGAGCGGTACCCATATTCATTCCTTCGATTGTATGGGCGGCTATGCCCACGATACTGGCAACGCCCCGCTTCCGGGGCCTGTTGGAGCGGTCACTCTTTGGCGCTGATTTCGAGTTTATACGGGGCGGCTTGAGTCGGGAGCTGGCTTCCGGTCTTCACAAGGCGCGAACGAATCCCCTGCGCTCTTTTAGTCGCCTTCTCGCGGTTTTCATCCGGGATCTGGTACACCTCGCATTTCGAGTAATCAGGGTCTGATACCTTCCCGCCCGCGCACCACATTCCGGAAGGGAATCGAGCGACTGTCCATAAAATCAGGTTCATGATGCTTCCTTGAGCTAGGGCTTCTTCTGAATGGAAAGCAGTTTTTTAGGGGCCTTGAGCTGCATCGTTTTCAACTCTGCTTTGGCCGCTTTTTCAGGTTTCCAGGTACAGCCGATGTCCCGCTCGATTCGGGAGCGCCCCTCAAAAACTGCTTCAACCACACGATACATTTGCTGCGCCATAGCCTGTGCTCTGCTCATTTTGTTGGGGGGGGCGTATCTTGATACAGCGGGCCCCACTTCATGGAAGCGGGAGTAGCTCTTCAAACACTCCGTCGAGGGAAATTGAAGTGGTCACGAATGCATCAAAGGCTGATGCGAGGGACGTGAGGGGATCCTCGCTTTTCACGAGGAGCTCCGGCTCCAAATTGCCTGTTTCGCTTACGGCCAAGATAATGGGATACCCGACGTTCTCGGCTTCAATCCGCGTGGCCTCGCGTGCTGCATCGAGCTGCTCGGTCGGGAAGTCTTCATGGCTCAAAATGGCAGAGAACTTCACCGCGCCATCGGGCGCATCGTAAACGAAGATTGCAAAGGCCTTGCTGTCTAGGGTCTTGTCAGAAAGGTCACGTACTTCCACAACCAATTCGTGGTGCTCATCATCGAGCATGGCAATAGCGCCGATGCGAAATTTTCCGCTGAACTCAAGCGCAGCGACAGCTCGGCTCATCCCTTCAGAGCATGGTTGAATGTCAGCAATTGGAATCGTCATCCGCCTACTCCAAAGTTGATTTGATGTCAGTCAAAAGTACTGCGAGACAAAGGCCGCGCAGCTATGCGAGGACTTTACTCAGAAGTGCAATTGAGTGCTCAGCTTCGCGTTGTTGCAGATCGATCGCTTCCTGAATTTTCTCAGGATGGAAAAAGAATTCCGGCTTCAAACCGTCTCTTTTCAGCCGTCCAAGCTCTCCTGCTTTAACCGCGCCCATCAACTCTTTGCGGACTTGAACGGGAACTCGCCCTCGGATCTGGCGAACGCCTACATTGCGGATTGATTCGACGTTTGGGCCCATTTCAGTTGATCCGTAGCTGATTCGATAGCGAAAATATGAAGCATGCTTCACAACATGTAAAGCAATATATTTCCCATTTGTGCGCGATCTGGGTACTCATAGGCATTGAAGCTTGCGTACCTGTCGCTCGGTTCACCGCTGAGTGGGGCTTGTTGGCACGGGAAATATACTTCTTGCTTTTGAAGTGAAGCATATTTCATAATGGCTCATCGAAACGGATACCTATGTGTCTGTCGTAACCCTACCAGGACAGGAATCGATGATAGCTCTCAGCGCGACCGACGCGAAAAACAAAATCGCCAACAGCTTGTTTCAGCCTGACGAATACGGCTCTCTGGCGGCGTGCACCAAGGAGAGGCTTGATCGCGGCAAGTACAAGTCGAGCATCATCGGTCGAGAGCTCCAAGTTCCTTTCACTGTTCGCCTGGTTTGGGCAGTGAAGAATAAGGATCGCCACGGCGAGTATTGGGCATTGTGGTGTATTCCAGCACCTCAGCACCCCAAGATCACTGCTGAGAAAGCAAACCTGGCACGTGCAGCTGGATACTCGGCCGCCGCTGCCAATCACTCACGTGCACCAGCTTCATGCCCTGAGTACGGCCGCCTCATCGAAGGCTTTGCAGTCGGTGATGGTGGAGATGTCCTGGCGCGTCACTGGCTGGCGGGCTACCAGACTCACTGTGATGAACAGTCTGAGCTCGCTCTACACCGTCCCAACTAAAACGTCGTGTTGCAGGCGGTCAGCAGCACCTGGCCGCCGGCATGCTAATTACCCAGGAGAGAGTTTATGATTAATGCACAGGGTTTGAAGGAAGAGCGCCAGCGCCTTGGATTTACCCAGGCGGAGATCGCGGATCAATGCGGGATATCACGTGAAATGTGGTGCCGCTATGAGCGCAGCGCAAGTGTTCCAAGTGGCGACGTGCTTCATCGGTTCAGCCAACTGGGCGGGGACGTGCAGTTTGTGCTCTCTGGTGCACGAACCATTGCGCCCCTGACTGATGATGAATGCCGTCTGCTGGAGGCCTATCGTGTTAACCCAGGGCTTTTCAATGCCACCGTCAGTCGACTGGGCGAAGCTGCGGCGGTGTAATTTGCTCAGTCAACCAAGTTCGCTCCCTCGTGAAGGGTTTGAACGAAGACAGGAATCGAGATAATGCCGTCGAATATGTATAAGACCCCGTTCGCCCCTGTGCGTGTCGGGCAAGCCACACTTTTTCAGAACGAGCTGAAGATTGGTTCAAAGCTTTATTCTTTGCATCACCGGCAGGATTTTGCAGCCTTCGCTCTGTTGACCAGCGCAGTCATAGGTACTGCGATATCGACACTGTTCCCGGGGGATACCGGCGTACTGGATTTTGGAGACGGAGTCACTGGTCGCCTGCATCCTGGCATTGAACCATGGCAGCAGTATGCGAATGCTGCAATGGTCTGCGAATCAGATCTCGCCCAGGCAAAGGTTGTCATTGGTTGGTGTGCGCTGTTGGATCTATATTCCCACCTGGTACCTAGCCCATCTGTTGACCAGGACGCTGTAGCTTTGGCCCGATACATTGCATCCGTAGGCTTTAAAGCGGCGTATGCATCATTGGAAGACGTAGAGGCGTGGCTGGAGTACCAGGCGCTGAAGTCGACCCCGCAGGGTTTCAAAGCCTTCATGGAGGGGACACTAGAACAGCCACCAGATCCGTGGGCTGGGGCGTTCGATTTGGTACTTCCGGCTGTCGTTACGCTCAAGCCCCTATCTGCCTTGGAGATCATTGAGCAAACGAATGGCGATATCGTGCTGAGTGACAGTGGGGCCAAGGCTAGTGCGGGTGCTCACCACTTGATTGAATGCACCGATGACGTGTCTCCCGTCGAGCGACGTTCACGTGACTACTGTGTAGCCCTGAAACGAGGTGGTTCGGATTACCGTTTTCGCATCCACACTACACGCATGTTCGACAATGCCGATGAAGTAGTGCTGCGCAGACTTTCGACGCAGATGCCCGTACTCAATTTGGCGGAGTTCGTTTGATGATGAAGATCCTATGCCTGTTCGGCCGCCACAACCTTCAAGAGGCGATCAATCATCCTGACCGGGGTATGGGGTACCACATCGTCGAGTGCAGCCGATGCCCAAAAGCATTGGTCAGGGATTCGCAATTGGGAAAGTGGTATCCAATCGCGAACACCCAAGCCACTATTGCCAAGAACAAATCAAAAGCTCATCAGCGAGATGGTTCAAAATCCGTCTAAGCGGCAAGAGAAAGCTCAGGTTTACCCTGAAAGCTCCGCGTGGAGGATCAGGGTGTGCACCTGGTTCGCCAATTGGCGGGCGAGATCATTGTAGTCAGCGCGTGCTGACCTGGAGCGCTCAGCGGCGAGCTTCACAGCCTCGGTATAATCACCAGCCCCGTCCTTCGCCTGCGTGGCGAGCAGCAGTGAATCAAGAGCTTCGGCGGCAACTATCCATACGGCACGTGCCGACATAACTTCATCGCTTAATGGCTTGAGCTTGTCACAGTCGATCATTGCCATGGCGGGAGTTCCGTTGATTTCGAACAGGCAAGTAATGTTGAAGCGGGGATGGGGTGCGCAAATAACAAAGCCCCAAATGACACGACATTTCGGCTCTAGTCGCCTGGTGTGGGACGTCATAATGGGGCTGCGGGCCTATTCTTAATCAGAGCTGGCCACGACGTCAATCTGCGTAGCAAATCCATAAGCCATTCAAGCGATAAACTTCAATGCGCGGCCGCGATGATTTCGCCATTGGCTCGACGGAGCATAATCCGATCAGCTGAGCGCACGACAGTCCAGTTTTCAGTCTCCGGCCCCTGTGGCAAAACGACCTGCACCCTCACGGAATTAGTCTCGGGTGCGATCACGATGCACGATCTTGAAGTTGAGTTACGAGGGTATGGGCCGGCTATGACCCACGCGCTTGCATCGTTAGGGGACGGGCAGATATCAGAACCAAACACGGGAACGTCCTGGTTACCAACTTTCATTTTGTAGCCAGGCGTGATCACCGCGGTCTTCGCCAACGGATAGTCGCTCATCATCAATGTGGCCAGGTCATTGGCAGCATCACAGCCGGTGAGGGCGTATGCCGCCGCAAGAGCAGTAAGCAAGATTTTCATTGAAGGGTTAATCATATCTTTGATTCCTGCGCGCTGAGTTCTTTCAAAGCTTTTTTGACTCTTGCCCGCCGACCGGTTGCCTGCCTTGCTTTGTCAGCTTTATCGATGATGGTGTGCAGGCCTTCTTTGGCCGAAAACAGATCCGGTACCTCACCTGACGATGACTCAATAAGTTGGCCCAGATAACTCGCAGCAGCATGCAACGCTTCAACCTCGTTGGCTGAGAGGTATATGCTCGATCCTTTCATCTCGCTCTATGCCCATGCCTAAAGAGTTTCAACACCGAATTCGTCAGGATCCTCAACGGCCCGAAGAAAACATTCGGAACGGTAGTCCTGGCTCCACCCAAGCCAGACCGTCGGCTGGCCACTTTTTGTGAGGCTCAAATTTCCTTCCATGGTCGAGTTACCTGGGCGGGGATCCGTTTGACATACAACCAGCATGTCAGCTTCAGCGAGCCAATTGGTGGTGTGAGTTTCGAATCCAGCTACAGCTATTTTTGTCTTGCCACCAACCTGTTCTCGGATGGCTTGCAAGCGTTCGATTAGATTATCCAAGTCGGGTTGGAAAGTTCGTACGTCTTGCGTTGACGGCTGGGAATTTTGACTCATGGATACGACCCTTACATGATGGTGAGCGCACGGAAGGAACTGCTCAGTGGTGGCGAGAATTTAGGTAGCATATCGCGTAACTACCCAGGCAACTCGTAGTGCTTGGACTCTGGGGTTACTTCGCTTGCCTATAGTGAAGTATATTTCCTGAAGGGTAAAGAAATATATTTCTCCTGCCGCTTCTGTAGCATTGCTGACTATCTGCGCTTCTTGCTACTGACTTTGGTGTACCCCATCAGCACCGCTTGCTGTTGCAACACTGCCAACCAAGCTTTTGCATCAATGTTGTCGCCAAAAGTTGGCCAAGAGGTTCCGAGGAAAAAATGGCCTGCTGCATTGGAGAGTTCAACCTCCAAGTCACTTTCGAACGCGATGGCGATCCGTAACCTGGGATACAGGCATAAGAGATCTTGGATTCGATCCGAAGGCCAAGCCAAGCCCGTAATTCCCTCCAAGAGTTTGGAGGCTGCGCTTAACTGGGTGTCAGTTGGCTTTGCGTCCCGATGTTTTAGCAATCTAGCCACTTCATCGCGTTGCATGCGGAACCAATAGTGCGAGTGCGCGTCGGGCCCTGTACGCCCCTTTTCTTCTTGGGCGTACCACAGCGCCGTGTCAGGCTTGGCTACGAACATCATTTATCCTCTGGGTGAGCGAGTATCAGCGTTCTGGAATTTACGTTGGCAAGGTGTGATCTAGGCATCAATTGAACTGAATATTTTTCGCGCCGACTCTCAATCCAGCGCGTTCCAACGCTGCTCGGGTAGGGCCGCCGCGCGGGGCTAAAGTCCGCCGCCCCCAGATTTATGCCAGTAAGCACCTTCGACCAAAGGGTTGTCAGGGCGTCTAGGCGCATCAGCAGGCCAGTCGTAAAGTGCCGGGGTACCGTCCTCCAGAAATAGAACTGTATCGGGGTGTGCACCCTGGTGCAGCTCGTCCAATAAATCGGCCATGTCCTGACTGATTTTTTGAAAGCGCGTCTTCTGTGAAGGTGTCATGGGAGCTCCCTGTTTTCGGTCATGGCGAGCAGATGCCATGCTCGGTAATATTTGGTGATTCGACGCTGATCACCATCGCCAAGGTTGGGCAGGCGCAATATGTTGAGGTTGTCTTCGAGATCCGCCATCTTCACCTTTCGAGCTAATGGGTGAGGGCGGATGCGCTCGATGAAATCGTTGTAACTCACACCTTTGCCACGGCTTAATAATTCCACCGCCTCAATTACCTCTTCGGGTATTCCGTCGAGGCGCAGGTCGCCAGCAGTGGTGTCAGAGTCCTCAAGGACGTCGTGAAGCACGGCGACCGCCTGGTCAATTGGATCGTTGAAACGTGCCATGAGGCGCAGCGGGTGGAGGATGTAGGGTTTGCCCGCCTTGTCTAGCTGGCCGGTGTGAGCGATCAGAGCTCGTTTCAGCGCCAAGTCGATAAGGGCCACGTCATTACTCCGGTGATACCGTCGAGCCAAGATTCGAGAGCGTCCAGGCCTCAAGCGCCTAAGACCTTCCCCTTCAGACCTTTTACAAATTCGGCGAGCGCATCTTTGTGCTCAACCGGCAACTCGACAACGACGGACACGTACGTTTCGAGCTTGCGCCACTTTCTCATTACGCCAGCGAAGTCTGCATCGCCGTCATCCCAGATGATCGCACCCTCGACGTGAACAACGTCAGTATCAGACAGCTTCTCAACGTCGACATCCTCTTGTTCCACACCATTGACCTGCCAAGCCATACCATCAACATGGGAGGTGGCTGGCCAGAATTGAGGATTGTTGTCGCTCCAGAATTTCTTCACCTCTGCGCCATTGGTTTTGATGCGTGCCATTCAATCTCCAACCCTACGTCAAATTCAGAAAGGCGAGCAGGCGGTCAGCAATCGATCCAACCTGCTCATGAATTGTGCATGCACCATGGTGAAACATATTTCCAATTATGTAAAGAAACATATTTCCCATTGGTTGGGTGGTAGCCCTATTTGAAATGTCTTCAGAGCCTGATTACTCAGGCACGAATATAAGGTAGTGAAGGACGGCTACCTTCCGCTCCAGTTCCGTGCCTTGACCGCCTCGAAGCGTTCTCATCAGCGGGTGATTAGCGCCAGCATCGCTTTCGATAACCGCATCAACTTTTTCGGGCGTCATCACGCCGTGCTCTGCCTCTGCAAGGCTAAGCCATTCTGGATCTGTCGCCGATTCAGAACCTGGTTGGATGACGGAGTGAGTGCTCTTAATCCGGGCCATTAGCTCCTCAAATGAACGATAAAAAGCGGGGTCGCCTTTGGCTTCCATGAAAAACCTCCCCTTTGCTTGTTCACCGGCAACCGCTCTGGACACACCCAACGCTTGGGGTGTAGCATCTTTCAAGTTGATGCCTCGCCGCCATTTTGTGACGCACTGCGCCAGCTTTTCATAAAGCGTTACCGGCTTTTCACCCATGGGCATATCGATATCGTTGAAATCTGGCTTTAGCCCCGATTCCCAGCTTAGGACGGCTCTGTCCAGTGTTGCAATGTACTCCGCCACCCCGAGCTCTCCACGTGCAAGATCTTCGTAGGTATCTCGATACGCCTTGAGGTATTCCAGAGTTCCGTTGCCACCAGCCATTAACTCGGCGGTATGGCGTGACATGGCTTTGGTGAACACTTCCGGATGCGTGATATGGCTCATTCTCAATGACTCGTCTTAGCCTTAAATTTATGGGTGTGCTTCAGCGAGGAGGGCAACTACCGGTGCATGACTCGGAATAGGCAGACCACCCAAGCGCACTCAGCCCATACCATTTCTCTGGGCGCGATCCTTCTACTTCCTTGCGCAACTCTATCAGTCCCTTGGACAGCAAAGTCGATAGCGCTATGCGCGAGAAGCGCCGACGCTTAGGATCATCCAAGCTACCGCCGTTGGCACTGAAGCCGCCGACGGACTCCATGATCAAACACTTCGCGCGAGCGGCATCAATCACACGCCGGCAATCATTCTTTCCAAGCTCGGTGATCATGCGCAATTCAGCAGGGGTCATTGTGCGGCGCTACTAGCGCTGGTAATCGTCAACCCAAGCATTTCTGCATGCGCCAAGGCTGCATCTTCTGACTCAAGGCAATCAATCCAGTAAGTCGGATCTGAGAGCACGGCAATCGCAACAGGAGGAGCGTCCGGAACTTCATCTTGTCGAACGATAAAAACTTCAGCGCCCAGGCGAAGGTACTCGGCCATTGAAGCCTGCGTTTCAGGGAATACGCGGAGTACGTGATCGCGCTGGAGCGTGGTCAACCCTTCGAGATTGGGCCGGCGAGAGTCCGTGCGAATGCGTCGACGCAATGTATCGCGCATTCGCACCACTTCAGCCGCGCGCATACCTTTCTCCACTCCATTACCGCTCAGTCGGTACCGGCCTCGGCTGAAGGAAACCGTGGGTAAGGGCAAGCCAGGGTTTGCTTGCCTGAACGCTTCCAAGTACTCATCAACCAATTGTTGGTTCATCATTTCCCTTTCACTGCGATGTGGCTGAGGCGTTATGTGTAATGCCGCCTCAACACGTTAGCTTGCCAACGAAGATTGGTAGGTTGGTACGAAGTCGAGGCTGACACTGGAGCCGAAACCGAGCAGCAGATCAAGATCCGGATTGCTTTGAATTTCAGAACGCTTAAGGCCAAAGGATTCGTACAGGGGCAATGCTGAGTGTAATTGATCGACAGCTTTCATCTTCAGCTTTTGCTCTACTTCGGGCATGGCTAAATCGAGTGCTTGGCGAACCTGGGTGTAATGAAGGTGACCGACGACACTCGCGAACTTCACTAGGGGGTAACCCTGATTGTCGAGGCCGGCGTAGTAGGGGCGCGGAGTCAGCACGGTGTCGGTCTCCACGTTCGCCGAGAGCACTCGACGAAGCGCTTCAGCAGCATCAACTGGCTGCAAGCGACTGGCGGAGACTCCGGGCAAGCCGGTAAGGCGAATGGTATCGATGACATCGCGGCCTTGGCGACGGTAGAAGGGGCACAGAGCGATTTCTGCTATCACCCCAAGCGGCCGAGCCTGTTCGATGAGTGTTTCGAGTATGGTCATAGAGTTCCAGCAAGCCCAGTTGGTTCGAGATGACTGATTGTGAAATATACTTCCTTATCTGTAAAGCAATATATTTCTCTATGGGTTAGAGTGGCACTCATCGGCAGGGAAGTATATTGCTTGTTGTGCGCTGCCGTTTTACGCATAATCGACTTCATTACTCGGAGAGGATCCCTATGCTCAATTTGTTGATTCACGCGAAAGGCGGCGTTGGCCGCTCTGTAGTAGGCCGAATGGCTTTGGAAGAGATGACGCGCCCCAAAGGAAAATGGCGCGAGTACTGGACGCTTCACTTGGCCAAAATCTCCCCAAATAATCGGTTGCCACGAAACTTCAAAAAGAAACGGATCTACATCGATTCGAACCAGGATGCCAGCCGAGGTTTTTCGGCCGCCATTGAGCGCTCGATGCTCGGCTGAGGAGTAGCAGCAATGGATGACGCACGAGCAGTCGAGGCGGGCGAACCTACACAAGGTTCAATAGCAAAGCTCACAAAAGTGCAGCGTGAGATTATGAAGTGGATCAGCCAAGGCTGGAGTGCACAGCAGGCCAATGGTCAAGCTGTTCACATCAACTGTAAGCGGGTTTGCAATGTCGCCACAATGGATAGCCTGGCACGTGCTGGGCTTGTTGAGCATGAGCCTGAGTTCAGATGCTGGAAGGCAACAGCATTGGGACGCACGCTGGCACCGGAGTGAACCTGAAGCGAGGCAAGTGTGCGCTCATGGCGCAACGTGTGCAGCACCTGAACTATGGTATAGAATACCAATACCGTATTTTTCGCTCACCTGAAGCGCGGTCGCCTCAGAGCCCGCGATCTTAAAAGGCAGGCTTTGATGGCAACGACAGACCTAACAACCAATCTGAAAGCTCTTGCTGCATCGTGGAAGCACCTTGATGCCTTGATGTCCGGCAAAGCGAATATCGGTGTGCAGCTAGGCCAAGACATATCGGGTGCATTGCAAGAGTTGATTAATCAAGCGAGCGCTCTGAAGAGCGGCATTGATACTGCGGTCAGCGCTCATTCGGGTACCCAGAAATCTGAAGCTCAGATGACCGGTGAAGTTTTGCAGTTTAAAACTGCTAAGGGCAGTATCTACTTCGTGCAGCCCAATGGTCAGACTTTACGAGATAAGGCGTACAGACCCGAGCACGGCGTTGCAGAGCAGGGCGTTCAACCGCTATCAGAACGAACTGTGTATGTCACCCAAGAGGGCCTTCGGCTGCTTGGGGAGTTCCAGCGCCAGATGATCCACACAAAACGGGTAGTTTTTTTTGATCAGCAACGAATGGGCATTCAATTGCTCAGTGGCGATCAGAAAGGGAAGGTTCGATCCGTTACCCCATACAGTACGACGCCGGAAGTGGGCTTAACGCCGGTTGAACTCTGGAATGACGGAAATCGAGTACATTTCGGCAACACTATTGTTGAGGTTACAACTGCCGCCGATGCAGGCCGCAAGTTGTCACAGGATGGTGAAAGCAGATCGGCCTCAATGCGAAACGTGCTTTCCACTTGTGAAAGTCGCTTGATGCACGAAGCCAGCATGCATGGATCACCAGCGCTGAGCAGCACAGGGAACCCTGTTACCAAGGGGCCGCGTTGATGCTCGCAATTCAACTTCTCGAAGAAAGCCGGGTCGCCTTCACCGTTTTCGCTGGTGTAATCGGGTTGCTGGTTGGCAGCTTTCTGAATGTCGTAATTTACCGCCTCCCGCTCATGCTTGAGCGGGAGTGGACATCGCTGGCGCGAGAGCAACTTGGTTTGCAGCCAGCGCCAGCTTCACCGGCTTTCAATCTGATGTTTCCCCAATCCACTTGCCCTCACTGCAATCACCGGATCCGTGCCTGGGAGAATATTCCGGTGTTGAGTTATGTGTGTCTGCGAGGCAGGTGTTCAGGCTGCGACAACCCCATAGGTGCGAGGTATCCGCTCGTTGAGATCACGAGTGGCGTTTTGTCAGCTGCCATCGCGTTTCACCTCGGATTCAGCGTTCATACAGTGGCCTTGATGGTGCTGACATGGTGCATGCTGGTCTTGAGCATGATCGATCTTGATCACCAGTTACTGCCAGATCCGCTAGTCATTCCTCTCCTATGGTTGGGCTTGCTCGTAAATAGTTTGAATGGGGGGGAGGCTCTTCGGCAGGCGGTTGTAGGGGCTGCGGCCGGTTACCTCAGCCTCTTCCTGATTTATTGGGTCTTCAAGCTCATAACCGGCAAAGAAGGGCTGGGGGGAGGCGACTTCAAGATGCTGGCGATGATCGGTGCTTGGGGTGGTTTCGGCATTCTTCCTTTCACCATTCTGTTTTCTGCTGCTCTGTGTGTCCTGGTAAGCGGCTTCCTTTTGGCTGCAAGGCGTTCTAATCCAGATACACCAGTATCTTACGGGCCATATCTTGCGTTTGCTGGCTGGCTTTCCCTTATCTGGGGAGAGCAGCTATCGGCTGCGTTACCTCGGCTGATTTTCGTATAACCACACAAAATTGAGGTGGCCACATGTTCGATGAACTGGAAGATCTTCCACAAGAAGTGCGTGCCCAAATTCAAGCAAGGCTGGATGCGCTTGAAGTCAAAGTAAGGCAGCAGCCGACCAGCCTCATTCTCGAAACAATCAGGGAAGTGGGGTCTTCAAGTAGTGGGAGCGATCAGGACACCATGACGTTGGCGGTGCTGTTCAAGGTGTACGCCGAACGAGATGGCCAGGCCGCCGCAGACCAGCTCCTTGAAAGCCTGACCAACTCATAGACATCAAGTCCAGGAGCCGTAATGAATCTTTCACTCGCGAGTATTGAGCAACAAATTGGCGCGTTTTTCAGTGACGCGCCAGCTCACGATAGACCGCAGCGTGACCGACTGCGCGATGCTGACCTCGTCGCTGAAAACCGTTCAGCAACCGAATTGAAGGGCGGTCATGAAGAGCTAAGCCCGCAGCGGGCTCGAAGCACCGACCGTTGATCAATAGGGAGCCTTGCAATGAGGAAAGCGCCACGTTACGCGATGGTGTGCGACCGAACAGCAGCGCACATATGCCGGGTCTATGGGTACAAGAACTTCGTGTGGTTCAGTTGCTGGCGGCGTAATGGATACAGCTTGAGAGAATCGCTCCTGCGAGTACGCGAGCGGAGACGTCTTCAACTGATCGCAGAGTCCTGCAATTCACGCTTCGCAAGTGCCTATCCTTGATTTAGGAACAAAACGCCCAGATGACCCACGTCCACCTACCCCCGATTCCGCGCGTTCAGTTACCTGGGTATGAGAATGCAGAAGGTTTTCGCGCCAATAGCTCCGTTCTAGCGGGTAAAGATGGGTTGCCTTTGCTGGTCTTTCGTGGCGAGCACGGCATTGCTGACTCCCATGAAGCGCCATTGCAGACGCGGGGAGGCAGTTACACATTCAGCACGCTTGAGGCGGCAAGCCTCTATGCGATTGCACCGAACAACAATACGGACAAAGCGCATCAACCGCGTATCTACCCCGCTTACCTTTCAATCAACAACCCGTTTTCTAGCGATGGGGATGACCCATTTTTAGATCTGGCATTGATCGAGGAGCATCTCGGGTATGAGGCGGCGGCGCGGATCGCTATCAAGTTTTCTCAGCACATCTACAACACCGGCAACTGGATGGAAGAAATCAATTCGGACGACGAGTACGACTCCGTTGAGGAATTTCTGACCGCCCATCCGGATCGATTGCAAGATCTGTATTTTGACGCCTACCCGTTCTATGACGATCCGGAAGTTATCTCGCTTCTGGTGTCCAAAGGGTTCGACGGGGCGATTCATTGCGGCAACGGCGAAACTTCGGGGGTTGAAGAGTACAGGGTATTCAGTGCTGATCAGGTAACCTTTGCGCTTGCCCATAGCGCCGGCCCTGCGCTGAGCTTAGGCGTGGGAACTGCAAAGTCACTTTCAGACGTACTCCACTCGGCAATGCGAAACACAAGCTTTGGGCTACAACCTGATCCGATTGCCGAGCAGTTGCTTGGCAATATCGGGATAGCGAATGACCTCCGATTGCTCGAAACGAAACTCTGGGATCTCGGAATTGAGGTTGTAGGTGTGCATGGCGCAGGAGCCAGCTCAATCGTGCTCGACGCGGGGAAGTTCGTCGTTCGCCTTGGTGCGGGCGAGTGCATACCGCGACCATTCATAGCCGAATTGCTTCAAGCGCCAGCGTATGGAAAAACTGGCAGCGTTCGCTGGGAGGTATTGCCCAAAGTTGATACCGCCACTATCACGGAGTCGGACGTCGACATTGTTTCCGAGGGTTTGGCGGAAAAGAGCTGTGAGCTCGTTGATGCAGGCACCGACAATCTCGGAAGGCTTCCCAGTGGCAGACTAGTGATCATCAATCCTGGTGCTGTTAGGACGCCTCCAGCGTTAGAACCTGACAGTGAGCAGACGATTGCCGAGTACCAGGCCGGGTTACCGCAACTGGCGGCCAGTGCAGGGTGGAAGGTCTCTGCCCCGAGCATGTCAGTTGAAGCCATGCGCTCAGCAATTTCGCAGTGTCTCAGCACGCTCCATGAGCAGGTGGCTCATAGGCAACACTTGAACCCGGTGCACATCCCGATGCAGATGCGGAGGTGAGTTTTGAGTGTCTAATTGAGAAATATATTGCTTGATTTAAAGTGAAGCATATTTCACAATTGGTTATCTTTTTTACCGCCTCGGGATCCCACGAAATGCTCACCGAACTTTTGACTCAAGACGAAATGTGCGACATGGCCGACGCTATGACCAGCCTGATCGCCGACAAGAAAGACTTTTGCTCACAGGATGCCGAGACCGAAGGGCAGGTCGCCCGCCTTGAGTCTCTCTTGGCGAAGGTTCAAAAGCAGCAGGCAGAGTTCGATCTGGTGCATCGTCAGCCCCATGAAGTGACCTTCGCGGTTTTTTCACAGCGCGCGAAGGTTGTCGCCCTCACTAACCATGGCAGGCGCTGGCAAGTGACTTTCGGTAATTATTCCGCGTTCTCTGATGCTGAGACCTCCGTCGACGTGCTCCGTGATGTGCATGGTTCGGCGGTGAACAACGCGCTCTATCTGAATCAACCGGATGCACCTGATATCGGCTTCAAGCCATCAATGCCCCCTGTCGATGTTCTGAATGAATACCCAGAAGTCGTAGCGTTGTTCCCGAAGTCGGTGTTGCCTTTGACTGCCGAGCAGCACGTGATCATCGATTCGCTTCGCTTGCAGGGTTATGCAGTCGTTTTGTTCAGCCCTGACGACCTGGAAGGCGTGAACGTTGAAAACTTCCAGAATCGGCTCCGCACCGATGGTTGGGATCACATCGAAGACATGAAACAGCTGGCAGGTAATTGAGGAGTAGTGGTCAGTGTCGTTGGTGACAATGGCCACGCTTTGTTTTCGTACGTTTTTCTTTTCCAGCGCCTCTTCGGTTCAGCACTGGCGCAGAAATAATTTATCGAGGAATTGTAATGAGAGGAAAGTCTGCAAGGTTGTTCATGCTCATCACGGCGCTCACGCTACCACCGTTGATATCCGCAAGTGAGCTTCCAAAATGCGCCTCAGACGCTGCTGAGGAGTTTAAAGTGCCTGCCCTGGTGCTTCAGTCCATGGCCATTGCGTACGGCTGGGATGACGCAAGCAATGAAGCAAAGACCAAAGCGCGGCAGCGTGGGCAATTTGGGCCAATGGGGCTATTTGAGCCTGTAATTCCACTTATTGCGCGTGAACTCGGTGTATCTCAGTCTTCGCTGACTGATGACCCCTGTACGAATTATCGCGGGGCTGCTTGGTGGTTGATGAGCAGAGCCGGTGGCAATGAGTCGAGTGACATTTGGCTCGCTGTTGATCGTTACTATTCCGGTCACGGTGCGCACGAGGGATCGGCACCGCTGAAAGTACGAAAAATTTACGACAAAATCCGCCCCATTGAAGGGGTTTAGATTTATGTCGGATGAAAATGAGCATCGCATCCGAGAGGGGATGATCGTCGAGGTCAAAACCGGCGAAATTCGGCGGTTGCTGGTGAGTGAGGCGAAGAAGTTTCAGGGCAGAAAAGGGACGGTTCTGCGCGTTTTCACTCAGCTCGGCTCGACCACTGTGAATGCGAGGGTTAAGTGGCATAAGCGCGCCGGGCGCGGGAAAGAGTTTGAACAAATCTTCTGCTTAAACCAGCTAATGCCGTCTCCAGAAGCGCTTGAAAGCGAGTTGCCCGCAAACGCCTAAAAATTGCCGCCGATGTCGATTGCTCGGCGCGCCAACGCTCCACCTTCGAGTGCACTTTTATGTCAGAACAGATCCCACCACCAGTGCCATGCAATGTCCGGGCGACGGACAAAACAAGGGACTTTGAAATCATCCAAGTGAAGGCTGGCGCGTACGAGCGGACTCACGTCATTCTCATCGAGACAAGTCGTGATAATCACCTGGAGTACTGTGGTGATCGGCATTACGGTAAGGCATCAGTTTTAGTGCGTGCGATCTACATGTCCGGGGATGCAATGCGCCCTGGTGAGTTCGTTGGGGATATGGGCGGGCGGATGGACAGTAATGGTCGTTCGGTGAAACTCACCAACGGCGGCGTGATGATTCCGAGCCATCTGCGCAACCTTCACATCGGCTCGTTCATGTTCAACAAAATCATTGCCTGGGCTCAGGAGTTCGACGAGAACTACACCATCGTTCCAATCAGTGTGGTTGCGGCCGATGCCATGACGAGTGAAGACAAGGGCATCAGGAACACGTTCTACGAGAACGCTGGGCTGAAGTTCATCTGGAGTGAAGGCAAACACGGCGTTGAGGGGAGAAGCGATCCGCGTCTAACCGTCGCAGATCTGAAGCTGCGCAAATACTGGCCCAACATCGAGCGCGATTATCACCTCGGGGCAGTCGAGAGTACTTGGCGCGAACTTGCTCTGGCTAAAGACCAGGTGAAAGGCTTGAGAGCTGCCAACCGATACTACCGCCGGAAGATCAACCATTTTCATGGGCGGATGCGGATAGCTGTGTCCTTCATCAACTATCCCATGTATGGAATTCTCTTTCTGGTTGGCATAGGCGCAGGTCGAGGCATGGAATGGTTGCGTGAGACCTTCCCTACGTGGTTCTAGCCTGATTTGCGTGCAATGGTGGCATTGGCCCCTTAATGACCTTGCGCCGCGCCAGCGGCATCAGAGCGAGTAGCACATGACCAGTGATTGGCAGAGCCGGTGCGGGATCACGAAATTGACCCAAATGGATGGATACGGTTGTGGGGTCGCATGTTTGGCGATGGTGCTGGGCACCAGTTACGAGCAAGCGCGACAGCATTTCATTGCAAATGGTCTCGGCATCCGGAGAGGATGTCGCCCGGCCTTTTCGACAAGCTCTGGCGAAATGCGTATGGCGGTCGCCAGCAGCGGGCTGATCATCAATGCCAGGCGCTGGAATGGATGGAGCAATTTCAGCGGCCTGGGGATTTTGAAGGTGCGGGACGATTGGCGGGGGGCAAAAGGCAAATGGCACTGGGCAGTGTCCTTCCGTCATCCAGAGTTCGGGATAGTCATCTTTGACCCGCACCAGTCAGCGCCGTCCTTTCTCAATATGCCCTTCGACGTTGAATGCGTTGATTTCAGCATCTACGAACCCAAGGGCGAATGGATACAAGTGGAGCAACGAGTCGCTTTATTTGGTTCGCCGTGAAAGAAACCTAAATTCATTGCCCGTCTTGATCCAGTAAGGCACGTCGACGCTGCGACCGCGATCAACTGCTAAGCCAATAACTAACCGCTTCATTGAAATCCCCGCTCATGATTTCTAGGCAGAGCCTCTTTGATAATAAATAAAGACACTGCCAATGCTATCAATGGCCCGAAGATGAATGGGGATTTTGTCTGAAAGTCCCGGAACGTGTCTAACTGATTGGTCGGAATCGTTGGGTGGCCTAGCGGCAAAATATGGTTAAAAGCAAGCCAAAAAAGGGCGGTTGCAAAAATTGCTATTAGTACAAAACATGCTGCGAATAATTTAGCTTTCATTGATATCTCCGAAACAGGTTGCACCACGGCAGACCAGAATCATGCGAAAGTGATAGATAAATCCCTGTTCATGGAGCTTCATCCTTTACGGCGCTAATAGTTTGCGACCGAGCTTGAGTCACTGAGCGAGCGATGCCAGAGAACATTTCAATCAAGAACATCATGAAGCCGAACATGAAAAGAGCAGCCGAGACTGCGGCTCCGATGGTGTTGTATGCGCCAAGGAGATCCCCGAAGTGGATCAAGTTGCAGATGAACATCACCATCAATCCAAACCAGATTGGGACAAGGTACTTCGAGAACAAAACATCTACCATTTGAAGCTCCTGATCTGAGGCCGCGCCTCTCTCAATATTGTGTGATTAGATCCGTGTCACATAGCCGCTCAGCTTGGCGGTTTCAGCAACAAAATACCCGACGCGAGAAGTGCAGCATCGACCGGGTGTGTTTTGTCCGGGTCTACGAATCTCATCCGGGGGATTCCGTATGGATCTTTGTTCAACTGCAACGTCCCGAAACCTCCACGTCTGAAAAGCTCTGCGATAAGTGAGTCATGCTCAGCTGTCCGGCCACTCTCAAACTCTGTAGCGCCCGGCTTGGTCTCTTCCGGTATTTTTTCTTCGGCATTGTCAGTTGGGTTATGTTTGACCTTTTGTGCATGTAGCGCCTCCACGACCCATTTCGCCAACTGGGCCCCTTCACGCAAATTATTTTCTAGGCCGCGCGACCACGAATCCATGTCCCCAGGTGAAAGCGTTCGAAAATGCTCAAGCGCGCTCAAATAATTTTGGAGGGCCGCAATACCTTCAGCGCCCAGTGTCAGCGTTAAAGAGGAGTCGTGACAGGGAGTGACCGTGTCCTGAAGTTCTACAACAGAGCCAGGATCCGGTACGCAACCGTCAACGATGACAAAAAGGCCCCTTCCTGTTTGTTCGTCGTACTCATTGAGAACACTGTCGCTATCCCAATTTGTGAGTGCATGAACCAAGATGTTTCGTCGAGGATAACCATGTCGATTGCATTCGATTTGGAAGCTCCCGCGCCCAGCACCTGCACCAGGCACGAACCGTCCCGGTAAATTGCTTTCATCGTTATCTGAGGTCAACATCTTAAGGGTGATTCGGTTTGGCATCAGAGATCTCTTCTGGCAATTTCAAGAATGTCGAAACAATCTTCCACTGCGGGAGGCGCCCGCCCGGAGGTGGCTGCTGTCTTGAACGGTTACGCTTGATTAAATGTTCTCGGATTGGCCTTGTTGATCAATCCAAGCGCGACGTCGTTCGCAGTAGTTCTCAAAGTACTTAATGACCTTTCCAGTACTGTCGCCGCATACCCATGCTTTTTCGCTCTCGCTAATCGGATACGGTTCTGGCCTCTCGATCCGTGCTGTGTTCTCAAACCGTTCCGGCCCAAAGTCAATCGTCATAAACAATGGAATGCAGGCTATGGCGGAGATGATGAGCCCGACAACAGTCCCCCAACCGAAACCGGTTCTCTTCCGGACGGCGTAGATCACCAGCGCTGTCACAGCTACGAATAGCGTCACTAACTGCGCGAGCGCAACCCACGTATATTCAGGCATGGTGATGATCAACTGGTGCGGCACTGCACCAATTTCCTGCCAAGCTTCAGGCCACGCGGCCGCTCCATTTTTTTCAATTGCCATTTTCATGCCCTTATCTACGGGTTTGCCAGGCACGCAGTGCGCCGGCTACGGGTGAACGAGAATCGGCGTACTTCAATTGCGTCGGCTTGATGACTTTGATGTGCCCCCTTCCGGGAAAAAGTCTCGGATGTCTGCAAAACCGGCGTCGAGGAAGGTGCCGGTGAATGCGAGCTCAATGTCCTTTAGGTTCAATTGGGTCACATGACTGTCTTCCGGATTGATATCCGTGTTACAGAAATAAGGGGTGTTCGCCATGTTGAACATCAAGCGGCAAGCCATTGGCCTGACTGCGTAAATCGAGCATTTCGAATCTTTCAAGAAAGGGCATGGCTTGCGATGGTATTGTTCAATCTCCTCCCGTGACTGGCGAGGTGCAACGCTGAGTGGGGCCAATCCAATTGCGTCCCCTATCATTTGAGCTTCCAGCTGGCTGACCGCTACTGAGGTGTGACAGCAGTAGCTACACCCAGATCGGCACGCCGAATGAGGAACAATTGCTTTAGACATTGCCTGAGCGATCTTCAAGGCCCGATTCATCCGGCCTTTCTGAGCGATGGGAAGCTGAAACGTGGCCAATAGCTGAGCGCGCAGCTCAGCCAAATCGGTAGTACGATTCAGCCGTTGCAGGTTTTGAATGGCTTGTCGTTCAACTTCTGCACGGGTCAGAGGTAGCTCAAGGGCTGGTATGCGTTCTGGAGCGTTATTCACACGGGTACCTTCAGTTTCCAGCTCTTGTAAAAGGGCGATCGCAATCAGGTCGCGGGGATGTCGATGAAGCTCCGCGCATTGATCGCGGAGACGCACAATTCGGCGCTATCTTCGCATTCATCCCACACCACTTGGCTCAAGCAGCCGGCGGTATCGATTTCAACCTCGCCTGCATCGTTGAGAGCTACAGAATAGATCTGCCCTTGTTCAAGGAACACCGCTTCACCGTCCGTTACACGCAGCGCCTTACCCGGCTGGTCGCGCAGTACTTCGATATAGGCGTCGAGCGCTGCTAAAAAGGTTAGGTTGTTGTGATCCATCATACTGCCTCGGTTGTTCTCTATTCTGATGGTGCTGATTGTGAAATATACTTCCTTTCATGTAAAGAAATATATTTCCATCTGACGCGGTGATAGCAACGCTCGTGTGTTGTTATCGGCGGTTCAGCCGATGCTTTAAGCCAAGGACATCAAAAGCGTAATCTGTGCTTCGGCGGCTTCAAGATGCTTCTGTAACTGACTTAATTGGCTGTGCTGCTCTAACGTCGGCGGGTGACCAAAGGCTTTCATCGACTTGTGGAGTTGGGTCTTGCTCATCGCCAAATTGATTTTGGCTTTCTTCAGTGATTGTTCGGTGGAAGACTCACTCTGAGAGCGCACGCGTAACAACGCAGCCTGCACCGGATCTACCAATGAGTCGTCTTGGAGTGCAATGGCGTTCGCTCGCGCTGTGCGTGCAGCTGCTTTCAGCTGCTCATCATGGAGCAATCGTGCGGTCTTCTGTTCAGACCTGCGCCGGGCCTTCGCACGCTTATCTGCGCGCTCCAGCTGCTGCTCGATGCTATTCAATTGACCGGTGCTCACGGTCACGGTACCCGGAAGGGGTTGGCGCATCTCAATGCAGTCAACAGGGCAAGGTGCAACGCACAGGTCACAACCGGTACATTCATCAACGATCACTGTGTGCATGAACTTGGCCGCGCCGACGATTGCGTCTACCGGGCATGCCTGGATGCACTTAGTGCAGCCGATACATTCAGCCTCGCGAATATAGGCAACCAGCGGCGGTGCAGCCCCCCTGCTTATATCCAGCGCCAACACCGGTACATTCAAAAGCCCAGCCAAATCGGCTACGGTTTCGTTCCCACCTGGCGGACACTTATTGATGGGCTCCCCGCTGGCTATCGCTGCGGCATAGGGTCTGCAACCGGAATAGCCGCATTTCCCACATTGCGTTTGTGGCAACAGTCCATGAATGAGGGTAATCAGATTCAATTCAGAAACCGTCGAACTTGTTAGAGTCATCTGTGATGGCTCATCTCTAGCCGCATGGGGTGATCGCCGTATGGGACATCGGGCAAGGTCGGTCTGAGGACAGATTGTAAAAACGAAATCCCACAGCCGTTTTTGAGTGGCCGTGGGATTGATTTCGATCAGCAGAAAATTACTTGATGCGCTGACCGGGTTTCGCGCCACTGTCCGGACTCAGCAGGTAAATCTCTTCACCGCCAGGGCCGGCCGCCATCACCATGCCTTCGGAGATACCGAACTTCATTTTCCGTGGCTTGAGGTTGGCGATCATCATGGTCAGGCGACCGTCGAGTTTTGATGGATCCGGGTAAGCGCTCTTGATGCCCGAGAACACGTTGCGTTGCTCGCCACCGATATCCAGTGTCAGGCGCAGCAGTTTGTCGGCACCTTCCACGTGCTCAGCCTTGACGATCAACGCGACGCGTAGGTCGATGGCGGCAAAGGCGTCGAAGTCGATTTCCGGCGACAGCGGATCCTTGGCCAGTTCGCCATTGCCCGCAGGTGCGGCAGCGCCGGTGTCGGTCTGGCTGGCGGTCAAGTCTTCTTTCGAGGCGTCGGTCATGGCTTGCACTTTTACCGGGTCGATGCGGGTCATCAACGGTTTGAATTCGTTCAGCTGATGGTTGGCCAGCAGCGTGGTGTGGTCGTTCCAGGTCAGCGGGGCGACGTTGAGGAACGCCTCGGCATCGGCGGCCAGCAACGGCAGCACCGGTTTGAGGAAGATCACCAGTTGGCGGAACATGTTGATGGCGGTGGCGCAGATCGCCTGGACTTCAGCCTGCTTGCCTTCCTGCTTGTTCAACGACCAAGGTGCCTTGTCGGCGATCCACGCGTTGGCGCGGTCGGCGAGGGCCATGGTTTCACGCATGGCACGGGCGAAGTCGCGGGCTTCATACGCGTCAGCGATGCTTGGCGCGGCAGCGAGGAAAGCGTCGGTCAGCTCAGGCGCAGCATTGGTGTCGACCAGCAGGCCGCCGTTGCCCTTCTGGATGAAGCCGGCGCAACGGCTGGCGATGTTGACCACTTTGCCGACCAGGTCGGAGTTGACCTTCTGCACGAAGTCTTCGAGGTTCAGGTCGAGGTCATCGACGCCACGGCCCAGTTTGGCCGCGTAGTAGTAGCGCAGGTATTCCGGCGACAGGTGATCCAGATACGTACGGGCCTTGATGAAGGTGCCGCGCGACTTGGACATCTTCTGGCCGTTGACGGTCAGGTAGCCGTGCACATTGATGCCGGTCGGCTTGCGGTAGCCCGCGCCTTCAAGCATCGCTGGCCAGAACAGCGCGTGGAAATTGACGATGTCCTTGCCGATGAAGTGGTACAGCTCGGCGGTGGAATCCTTGGCCCAGAACGCATCGAAGTCCAGCTCCGGCGTGCGGTCGCAGAGGTTCTTGAAACTGGCCATGTAGCCGATTGGCGCGTCCAGCCACACGTAGAAGTACTTGCCCGGCTCGCCCGGAATCTCGAAACCAAAGTACGGCGCATCGCGGGAGATGTCCCACTGTTGCAGGCCCGCGTCCAACCATTCGGCGATCTTGTTGGCCACGGCGTCTTGCAGGGTACCGCTGCGTGTCCAAACCTCTAGCATCTGCTGGAAGTCAGGGAGCTTGAAGAAGAAGTGCTGGGAATCCTTGAGCACAGGCGTGGCACCGGAGATCGCCGACTTCGGATCCTTCAGGTCAGTCGGGGCGTAGGTCGCACCGCACTTTTCGCAGTTGTCGCCGTACTGGTCTTCGGTGCCGCATTTCGGGCAAGTGCCCTTGATGAAGCGGTCGGCCAGGAACATTTTCCTTTCCGGGTCGAAATACTGGGTGATCGAACGTTGGGCGATGTGCCCGGCGTCACGCAGTTTCAGGTAGATCTGGCTCGACAGCTCACGGTTTTCTTCAGCGTGAGTGGAGTGGAAGTTGTCGAAGTCGACCAGGAACTCGGCAAAGTCGGCGCTGTGTTCAGCCTGCACGTTGGCGATCAGTTGTTCCGGGGTGATGCCTTCCTTTTCCGCGCGCAGCATGATCGCCGAACCGTGGGCGTCGTCGGCGCAGACATAGATGCA
>NZ_JBIWEL010000006.1:0-46062 GCF_044762525.1 Pseudomonas sp. NPDC096950
GTGGCGTAGATTACCATGGTGCCGTTGGGCGCAACAGTAGGCGACTCGTCCAGAGTGCTATCAGTGAGGATTTTTACGCTTCCGCGCTGCAAATCCTGGGCCGCCACCTTGAAATTAGTGAAGCCATCCTGGCGGTGAATCATCACCAGGGTCTTTTCATCGGCCGAAAGTTTCGGGTTGGCGTTGTAGTTACCGATGAAAGTCACGCGTTCCGCACCGCCACCACCGACGCTGGTTTTGTAGATTTGTGGCTTGCCGCCACGGTCGGAGGTGAAGTAGATGGTCGAACCATCCTTGCCCCAGAACGGTTCGGTGTTGATGCCGGGACCGTTGGTGACGCGGGAGATCTGACGTGAACCCAGGTTCATCACATAGATGTCAGGGTTGCCGTCTTTCGACAGTACGAAGGCCAGGCGATTGCCATCCGGAGACCAGGCTGGCGCGCCATTCAGGCCTTCGAAGTTGGTGATCTGCTCACGGCGACCGGTGTCGATGTTCTGCATGAAGATGCGCGGACGCTTCTGCTCGAACGAAACATAGGCGATGCGCTTGCCATCCGGTGCGAAACGCGGCGACAGGATTGGCTCGCGCGATTGCAGCAGGGTCACGGCGCGGGCACCGTCATAGTCCGAACGTTGCAGTGTGTAGCGCGTGTTCTTCTCGGAGAAACGCTCGGCTGTCACGTACAGAAGACGCGTCGAGAACGCACCTTTAATACCGGTGAGTTTTTCGAACGACTGGTCCGCGATGTAGTGCGCCATGTCGCGCAGCTGATCGACGCTGCCCGACACGCTGCCGGTCAGCACTTGCTGCTCGGTGGCGACGTTGAACAATGCGTACTGGACCTGCAGGCGACCGCCCGCCGGAACAATGCTGCCGACCATGATGTACTGGGCGCTGATCGCCTTCCAGTCACGGAAAATGATTTCGCTGGCCTGGCTCGGCTGGCTGATCATTTGCTGCTTTGGAATCGGCGAGTAGTAGCCCGAGTTGCGCAGATCGTTACCAATGATTTCGGCCATGTCGTCCGGCAGGACAGTGCCGCCCTGGAAACCGAACGGCACTACCGCGATCGGGGTAGCCCGATCACTGCCGCTGGTGACCAGAATGTTTTTTTCATCTGCTACCGCCATCCCTGCCAGGCAGCAGATAACGACAAGCATTCCTCGAAGAAGGTTTCTCACAAGGCTAGATCCTCAGGTGTGAATGTCATCTTGAATGAACGATACGGAGCGAAATCGCTCGGCTTCATTCCCTGCATTTCTGTCAAACGTCCAATATTCTTGACCGCGGCCACAGCGGACGAGTCAAACGGACCATCGCCACTGGACTTGGCAACGCTGACCGAAGTCACCGTACCGTCCGGCAACATGCCGATTTGCAACACGACCGTCATGCCTTTGCGTGCCGAAGGTGGACGAGCCCAGCCTTCCGCTGCACGAGCACGAATCAGGTCATCGAAACTGCCGGCGACTTCGTCACCCTGCTCATCGGCCAACGCCTGCTGACGCTGTGGCGTGTCGGAAAGCAAATCAGCCAAGGCCTGGGCCTTTTTGTCTTCGGTCGATTTACGTGCCGCATCCTGCGATTTCTTCTTCGCAGCATCGGCAGCAGCTTTCTTCTTCGCTTCGTCGGCGACTTTCTTCTTCGCCTCTTCAGCTTCAGCTTTTTTCTTGGCGTCGTCCGCGGCTTTCTTCTTCGCGTCTTCGACGATCTTTTTCTTCGCTTCTTCAGCGGCCGCTTTCTTGGCCTCTTCTTCAGCAGCCTTCTTGGCTTCTTCTTCAGATTTCTTCTTGGCTATATCAGCCAATTGTTTCTCTTCGGCCTTTTTGGCTTCGGCGGTCTTCTTCGCTTCGTCGGCCTTCTTGGCTTCATCAGCCTTTTTCGCTTCCTCAGACTTCTTGGACTCGTCGGCCTTCTTGGCTTCCTCGGCTTTTTGAGCCGCTTCTTCTTTCTTTTGTTCCGCAGCCTTTACCGCTTCCTGCTCGACCTTCTTCTGTTCCATCTGTTCGACTTCGGTCTGGCGCGCAGCAGACTTCACCGCTTCACCCGCAATCTTCTGATTGGTCTGGGTGGTCGCCCGACTTTTCGATTTCAGCTGGTACAGGGTCGCCTGGACAATCGGCTTGGCCGGCGGCAACTCAGGCGTCATGGCGAAACTGACGAACAGCATGCCGAAAACCAGCACGTGCAAGCCAATCGCCCAGACACTAGGCCAGAAGTAGCTTTCCGAGGCTGTTGGCTCTCGTTGTTGCTGCATCAGGGCGCCTCGGTAATCAAGCCAACATTACCGACTCCGGCCTTCTGCAACCCGCCCATGGCGCCCATGACCGAACCGTAGTCGACGGTCTTGTCGCCACGAATGAAGACTTGGGTGTGCTTGCCGTTTTCGTTGCCGGCGCTGATGATTTTGGTCACGGCGCTGGTCATCTGCGGCAAGGTCATGGCCTTGTCCTGCTGCTTGTCGGTGTCGACTTCGCTGCCAAGGTTCCAGTAGTAGGTCTTGTCAGACTTGATCGAAATGGTCAGGACCTGGGTGTTGTTGTCCTGCGGCAAGGCTTCGCTGGAAACCTTGGGCAGATCAACTTTCACGCCCTGATTGAGCATCGGCGCGGTCACCATGAAGATGACCAGCAGTACCAGCATCACGTCGATGTAAGGCACTACGTTCATCTCGGCGACCGGCTTGCGCTTTTTGCGAGCTCGAGCGATTAAAGCCATTGGAAATTACCTGCTTATTCTTCGCTGGTGTGCACTTTGCGGTGCAGGATCGCCTGGAATTCGTCGGCGAAGGTGTAGTAACGGCTCAGCAGGGTTTCGCTGCGAGCAGCAAAACGGTTGTAAGCGATAACGGCCGGGATCGCTGCGAACAGGCCGATGGCGGTGGCCACCAGTGCTTCGGCGATGCCCGGGGCCACGGTGGCCAGGGTCGCTTGCTGGGCAGTTGCCAGGCCACGGAAGGAGTTCATGATGCCCCAGACCGTACCGAACAGACCGATGTACGGGCTGACGGAACCGACGGTGGCGAGGAACGGCAGGCTCTGCTCGAGCTTTTCTTCTTCGCGGGAAATGGCGACGCGCATGGCACGGGCCACGCCTTCCATGACCGCTTCCGGGTCAACGCCTGGCTGCTGGCGCAGACGGGAGAATTCCTTGAAACCGGCACGGAAGATCTGCTCGACGCCCGAATCCGGGTCAGGGTTGCTGCCGGCCTGACGGTAGAGTTTGGACAGGTCGATACCCGACCAGAAGCGCTCTTCAAAGCTCTCCAGGGCACGTCGACCGGCGCGCAGCAAGTTGCTGCGCTGAAAGATCATGATCCATGAGGTCACCGATGCGGCTACCAGAATCAGCATTACCAACTGCACCACGACGCTGGCATTGCTGACCAGGCTCCACATGGAGGAATGGTCGACGACGTTAGCTTCCACGCTTTATCTCCTGCTTTGAGTGTGTACCCGCGCCGCTCACGTCGGCAAAGGCCGCACGTAGAGCTTCGGGAATGGCCCGGGGTTTCAAACTGTTAGTGCGCACACAGGCCACCAAAAACTGCCCTTCACAGAGCAGCGCATTATCCGTAGCCCGCCTGACCTGCTGTTTAAAGCGCAGGCTGACACGGTTCAATTCGATTACTTCAGCGCTTACCAGCAGCTCGTCGTCCAGTCGCGCCGGCGCGTGGTAACGCGCTTCGCTGGAATGCACGACGAACAACAGGTCCTCCCCTGCCAGCTGGGATTGGGCAAAGCCCAGTTCCCGGAGCCGCTCGGTTCGAGCCCGTTCCATAAACTTGAGGTAATTAACGTAATACACGATGCCGCCCGCATCGGTGTCCTCGTAATAAACGCGACAACGATGTGCGAAAGGCTCAAGCCCGTTTTGCGCGCGCATACTCTAGTGCTTACTCCTCAGGTTGCCAATCCGGCGAGGCAACTGTTTTTCATTGTTCTGCGGCTTTCTAGTGAAAGATTCGTCATGTGAGCCAGTAGGACCACACAAACCCCCAATCGATCAGCCCGCAAACGTTAATTAATCGTCCACTGCATCGAGAAATTCGTCTACCACGGGCATCTCGCCCAATCGTGACGGAATGTTTAAACCGAAATGCAGATACGCGTGCCGGGTCACGACCCGCCCCCGCGGGGTACGCATGATATAGCCTTGCTGGATCAGGTACGGTTCCAGCACGTCTTCAATGGTGTGACGCTCTTCGCTGATAGCCGCCGCGAGACTGTCCACGCCAACCGGACCGCCGTCGAATTTCTCGATCATGGTCAACAGCAGACGCCGGTCCTGATGATCGAAGCCACGTTCGTCGACGTCCAGCAGGTTCAGGGCCAAGTCGGCGATCGGTTTGGTGATGTGACCCTTGGCGCGCACTTCGGCGAAATCCCGCACCCGGCGCAGCAACCGGTTGGCGATCCGCGGCGTACCACGGGCGCGACGGGCGATTTCGAAAGCACCCTCCGGGTCCAGCGGCAGGCCGAGAATGTTCGCCGAACGGCTGACAATCGTCGCCAGGTCGGCGGTGCTGTAGAACTCCAGGCGCTGGACAATCCCGAAGCGGTCGCGCAACGGGTTGGTCAACATGCCGGCGCGAGTGGTCGCGCCGACCAGGGTGAACGGCGGCAGATCCAGCTTGATCGAACGCGCGGCCGGCCCTTCGCCGATCATGATGTCGAGCTGGAAATCTTCCATGGCCGGGTACAGCACTTCTTCGACGATCGGCGACAGCCGATGGATTTCGTCGATGAACAGCACGTCGTGGGGCTCAAGGTTGGTCAGTAGCGCCGCCAGGTCACCCGGACGTTCAAGGACCGGGCCCGAGGTGCTTTTGATCGACACGCCCATTTCCTGGGCGATGATATTGGCGAGCGTAGTTTTACCCAGGCCCGGCGGACCGAAGATCAGCGTGTGGTCCAGGGATTCGCTGCGGCCACGGGCGGCCTGGATGAACAACTCCATTTGCTCGCGAACGGTCGGCTGGCCAATGTACTCGGCCAGGCTGAGGGGACGAATCGCCCGGTCCTGGACTTCCTCGCGGTCGCGAGGGCCAGGCGTGGCGGCAATCAGACGATCAGCTTCAATCACTTAAATCATTCCCTTCAGGGCACGACGAATCATGTCTTCACTGCTCAAACCTTTCTCCTTGATCGCGGAAATCGCCTTGCTGGCTTCCTGCGGCTTGTAGCCCAGGGAAATCAGCGCGCTGACCGCGTCATTTTCGGCGGTGGCCACCGGCGCCGGGGCATCCGGACCACCCGGCTGGTTGGGCACCAGGGCGAACATCGCCGGCACGGTTTCCCAAGCCTTGAAGCGGTCCTTGAGTTCCACCAACAGACGCTCGGCAGTCTTCTTGCCCACACCCGGCACCTTGGTCAGCGCCGAAGTGTCCTGGGACTGCACGCAGCGCACCAGCTCATCGACTTCCAGGCTCGACATCAAGGCCAGGGCCAATTTCGGCCCCACACCATTAAGACGGATCAACTCGCGAAAAAAGTCTCGCTCACGCTTGCCGTAGAAGCCATAGAGTAACTGCGCGTCTTCGCGTACGACTAAATGGGTGTGCAAGGTCAGCGGTTCACCGACCGACGGCAAGCGATACAGCGTGGTCATGGGCACTTCCAGCTCATACCCCAGGCCGTTTACATCCAGAATCAGGTGCGGCGGCTGTTTCTCAGCCAGGGTGCCGCGCAAGCGTCCAATCACGTTTCGAATCCTTGAGCGTTGGCCAGCCTGAGGCCAGCGACTGACAGAGTAAGGGTTTTGCGCCGACAACCCAGGCGCAAAACCCTCATCCCGTAAAAATGATTGCTGATGCTATCAGAGACGCAGGCGCCCGCCACGACTGCGTGCCGTGCCCAAGCCATGGGGCAGCAGGCTGGAACGGGTGTGAGCGTGGCAAATCGCGATGGCCAAGGCATCCGAGGCATCGATTTGCGGCTTGCTGGTCAATTTGAGCATATGCATGACCATCATTTGCACCTGCTCTTTATTCGCCGCACCAGTACCGGTTACCGCCTGCTTGACCTGGGTCGCGGTGTATTCAGCGATTTCCAGGCTTTCTTCGGCGCCGGCAACGATGGCGGCACCACGGGCCTGGCCCAGTTTCAGCGCGGAGTCGGCATTGCGGGCCATGAAGACCTTTTCGATGCCCATGGTCGTCGGGCCGTAGGTCTGGATGACTTCCCGCACGCCGCGATAGACGATTTGCAGACGTTCGTGCAACTCGCCGGAGCCGGTGCGAATACAGCCCGAGGCCACGTAGACGCAGCCGCGCCCGGTATCGCGTACCACGCCATAACCGGTGATGCGCGAACCGGGGTCGATACCAAGGATTAAAGTCATAACGCCTGCGGGTTCAGTAAAAGCAAGATATCCAATACACCAAATAAAATGTGGGAGCGAGCCTGCTCGCGAAAGCGGTTTCATATTCAGCAACGATGTTGCCTGAAAATCCGCATTCGCGAGCAGGCTCGCTCCCACATTGAATCCTGGTCGCCCTTAACCCAGTTGCGCGGCAACCGACTCCGGAATGTCCGCGTTGGAGTAGACGTTCTGCACGTCATCCAGGTCTTCCAGCATGTCGATCAGCTTGAGCACCTTCTCTGCACCTTCCAGGTCCAGTTCGGCACTGGTGGTCGGCAGCATCACGATTTCCGCGTCATCGCCTTTGAAACCGGCGGCTTCCAAGGCGTTACGCACCGAGTAGAACCCGGCGAACGAAGTGAACACATCAATCGAGCCGTCTTCATGGGTGACCACGTCATCCGCGTCGGCTTCCATGGCCGCTTCCATCAGCGCGTCTTCATCGACGCCCGGAGCGAAGGAAATCTGGCCCTTGCGCTCGAACAGATAGGCCACCGAACCGTCGGTGCCCAGGTTGCCGCCGCACTTGCTGAATGCGTGGCGAACCGCGGCTGCGGTGCGGTTACGGTTGTCGGTCATGCACTCGACCATCACCGCCACACCGCCCGGGCCGTAACCTTCATAGGTCAGCTCGACCATGTCGTCGGTATCGGCCGCACCGGCACCGCGGGCCACTGCGCGATCAATGATGTCGCGACTCATGTTCGCGCCGAGGGCCTTGTCCAGGGCCAGGCGCAGACGCGGATTGGAACCCGGATCGCCGCCGCCCTGACGGGCCGCAACGGTCAGCTCACGAATCCACTTGGTGAAAATCTTGCCCTTCTTGGCATCCTGACGTTCTTTGCGGTGCTTGATGTTCGCCCACTTGGAATGACCCGCCATATCTCGCTCCGAATTCTCTTTGAAACATTGCCCGCCGCGCGTTGAGCGCCAGCCAGCAACAAAAAAATCTCGACCTGTAAAAAAGGCGCATCCCATGAGGATGCGCCTTCAGGGTCAGCCTTACTCAGCCTTTGGCGTTTCGCGCAGACGAATGTGCAATTCGCGCAATGCCTTGGCATCTACAGCACCCGGTGCCTGAGTCATGACATCAGCCGCGCTCTGGGTTTTCGGGAACGCGATGACTTCACGGATCGACTGGGCGCCGGTCATCAGCATTACCAGACGGTCCAGACCGAAGGCCAGGCCACCGTGGGGCGGCGCGCCGTATTTCAGGGCGTCGAGCAGGAAGCCGAATTTCTCTTCCTGTTCCGCTTCATTGATACCCAACAGGCGGAACACGGTCTGCTGCATTTCCTTGCGGTGGATACGGATCGAACCGCCACCCAGCTCGGTGCCGTTCAGGACCATGTCGTAGGCACGGGACAGAGCGATGGCCGGGTTGGCTTCCAGCTCTTCCGGGGTGCACTTCGGCGCGGTGAACGGGTGGTGCAAGGCGGTGAAGCTGCCGTCTTCGTTCTCTTCGAACATCGGGAAGTCGACAACCCACATCGGTGCCCACTTGCAGGTCAGCAGGTCCAGGTCGTTACCGACCTTGATCCGCAGCGCGCCCAGGGCTTCGCTGACGATCTTAGCTTTGTCGGCACCGAAGAACACGATGTCGCCGTCAACCGCGCCAACGCGATCGAGGATCACATTGAGGTTGGCTTCAGGGATGTTCTTGACGATAGGCGATTGCAGGCCTTCGACGCCTTTGGCGCGCTCGTTGACCTTGATGTACGCCAGGCCCTTGGCACCGTAGATGCCGACGAACTTGGTGTAATCGTCAATCTGCTTGCGTGGCATGCTCGCCCCGCCTGGAACGCGCAGAGCGGCAATGCGGCATTTCGGGTCGTTGGCCGGACCGCTGAACACCTTGAAGTCGACTTCTTTCAGTTGGTCGGCAACGTCAACCAGTTCCAGCGGGTTACGCAGGTCTGGCTTGTCGGAACCGTAACGGCGCATGGCTTCTTCGAAGGTCATGTGCGGGAAGTCGCCGAATTCCAGGTCCAGCACTTCCTTGAACAGGTTGCGGATCATTTTTTCGGTGATGGCCATGATCTCTTTTTCATCGAGGAAGCTGGTCTCGATGTCGATCTGGGTGAACTCAGGCTGACGGTCGGCACGCAGGTCTTCGTCGCGGAAGCACTTGGCGATCTGGTAGTAACGGTCGAAGCCGGCGACCATCAGCAGCTGCTTGAACAGCTGTGGCGATTGCGGCAAGGCGAAGAAAGAACCGGCGTGAGTACGGCTCGGCACCAGGTAGTCGCGAGCGCCTTCTGGTGTGGCACGGGTCAGGATCGGCGTTTCGACGTCGAGGAAGCCATTCTCGTCCAGGAAGCGACGGATGCTGGTGGTCATGCGCGAACGCAGGCGCAGCTTCTCGAGCATTTCCGGGCGACGCAGGTCGAGGAAGCGATAACGCAGGCGGGTTTCTTCGCCGACGTCGGAGAATTCGTTGAGCGGGAACGGCGGGGTTTCCGATTCGTTCAGCACTTCAAGCTCGTAGCCCAGCACTTCGATCATGCCCGACGCCATGTTGGCGTTGGTGGCACCGGCCGGACGCAGGCGCACCTTGCCAGTGACCTTGACCACGTATTCGCTGCGCACACGGTCGGCGACGGCGAAGGTTTCAGCGCGGTCCGGGTCGAACACAACCTGGGCCAGACCATCACGATCACGGATATCGAGGAAAATCACCCCACCGTGGTCACGGCGACGGTGAACCCATCCGCAAAGGGTAATTTCCTGGCCTTCCAGGGCTTCGTTCAGTTGGCCGCAATAATGGCTGCGCATCATGGTAGTGGTTTCACTTCTCGTAATCGAAATTCGGTTGGAGGCCTTGCAGATGATGCAAGAGCTCGCGCGTGTCGTTCAACTCAGGTTCCAGACCTTAGTCAGCTTTGTCGCCGCCGGCCAGATTCTTCTTGGAACCGGTCTTGAAGTCGGTTTCATACCAACCGGTGCCGCTGAGGCGGAAACCCGGCATGGACAGCATCTTCTTGAGCTCTGGCGCCTGGCACGCAGGGCAGTCGACCAGCGGTGCTGCGCTGATCTTTTGAATGGCTTCCAACTGATGACCACAGGAAGCACATTGATAGTCGTACATCGGCATGGGGGTTGTCTCGGCGATCAGATTGCTACCGCTTACGCTGGGTTTTGCGGCAAAGAGCGGGATTATATCCATTAAATGCAGCCTGTGCAGCCGTAAGACTGCACAGACTGACATACCACCTGTTCCAGGCCGAAACCTGTGAGCCCGACGTTACTTCAAGCTGTGCACGACACACACGACGCGCACCAGACCGGTGAAATTCTTCACCCCGCCGTGACGCAAATGCACTTCGCGATCCACGTGGGACAACAGTGCACTGACCGAGCAGCCATTGAGCGTGGCCATTTCGCCGAGGATTTCCCAATACACCTGCTCAAGCCGCAGGCACGTCGCAAAACCGTTCAGGCGTACCGATCGGGCTAAGGGCTTGGCCAACCCCATATCGAATTCACTGACGAACGGGTCAATCTTTATCGCCGGTTGCGCACCGAGCCTCCATTCGCTGCCACTTTCTCCATAAACCATCGCGCTGACACTCCTTTGTCATACCTGATTTTCATAAGAGCAATCTCCTGTTTCCTTATAAAAACGCAGGCGCAAAGTTATATCCAGATGACTTTATGACCATCAACGTAGGATAAGCCAACAATGAAGTGAGGATCATGGACACGGTCCTACGTCGGACCATTTCCTACGAAACCCGGGAAATTTTCTTCAGCCGAAAGGGCGTTTATCTGAGAGAAAAAGCTGTGTGCGAACAACGCCCCCGGCGCCATTCGCACACTGGCGTGATTACTGATCGAGCAGCGAGCGCAACATCCACGCGGTTTTTTCATGAACCTGCATACGCTGGGTCAGCAGGTCCGCCGTGGGCTCGTCGCTGACCTTGTCCAGCAACGGGAAGATCCCGCGGGCGGTCCGGGTCACCGCTTCCTGCCCATCGACCAACTGCTTGATCATGTCTTCGGCGCTGGGTACGCCCTCTTCTTCCTTAATAGAAGAAAGACGGGCATACACCGAATAGGCGCCGGGTGCTGGAAAGCCCAGTGCGCGAATGCGCTCGGCAATCGAATCGACCGCCAGGGCCAACTCATTGTATTGCTCCTCGAACATCAAGTGCAGGGTGCGAAACATCGGGCCCGTGACGTTCCAGTGGAAGTTATGGGTTTTCAAATACAGCACATAAGTGTCCGACAACAGCCGCGACAGCCCGTCGACGATGGACTTGCGATCCTCTTCACTGATACCGATATCGATTGCCATGCTTATCCCCTAATGAAATTCATCCGACAAGTGCAAGACCACTGTAGCAAGGCTGTCCACACCCTGCAGCCATGGATGGCCGGCCAACCTGCGACAAATCGCCCCCGGGGACACCGCCGGACCGCCTGATTTGAGTAGCCGCGGGCTTTGCTGTTAAATAGGCAGTGTGTCGCTACGCCCCTATTTTTCGGGGTGCAGCGCATAGGCTGATAGCGGGTACGTGTCCACCGCCTCTTATTGTTTTGAAGCGGACCGTGCTCAATCAGCTCTTCCTTGTGATCCGTCTTAACGTGAGTCAATCAAAATGTTGAAAATCGTCCACCTGCTAATGGGCGCAGCTGCTTTGCTGCTGTCCTTCTTCCCTAGCTTGCAACCCGAAGCTGTTCCTTACCTGCAACAACCCGATGCGCTGTACCTGGCCTTTTTCGGCCTGCTCAACCTGACCCTCGCTCCGGTTATCCCATACTGGAACAAAGGTCCTCGTCACCAACTGCAAAACCTGGTCAGTGCCCTGCTGGTCCTGGCTGTTGTCCTGCAAACCCTGACCCTGATCGCGAAGATGCCTTTTATCGCCGGCCAACCTTCCGTTCTGTTCAGCCTGCTGACTGCCGTGGTCGCCGTCCTTCTGCACCTGGCCATCAGCTTCTACAAATCGTCACCGGCCGCCGCCTCGCCTAGCTATGACATGAGCAACCGCGATACCGGCACCGTCAAGTGGTTCAACACCTCCAAAGGCTTCGGCTTTATCTCCCGGGATTCCGGCGATGATATTTTCGTGCACTTCCGGGCCATTCGTGGCGAAGGTCACCGCGTCCTGGTCGAAGGCCAGCGCGTGGAGTTCTCCGTCATGAATCGTGACAAAGGCCTGCAAGCCGAAGATGTGATTGCCGCACTGCCCCGTCGCTGATCCCGAGCGATAAAAAAACCGCGAACAGCCTGGCTGTTCGCGGTTTTTTATTGCCCGACGTTTCGCCGGCCCACTCAATAATGCGGCGGCGGGGCCTCTTCCTCGGAGGACTCGAACTGCCCGGCCATTTCTTCCTGGCGCCGCAGCAGCGCGGCCATTTGCAGTTGCAGGCGCTCGACCACCCGCTGTTGCGTCACCAGGATATCGTTCAATGACTGAATGGTGTCGTCCTGGAACGCCAGTTGGCTTTCCAGATCGTTGACGCGTTCTTCCAGGCTCATGGCTCAGCCCTCCAGAAACGTGAAGTGATCGGTCAGGACCAGGCGCAGTCGTTCGCGAATCACCGCGACCTGCTCGGCACTGTAGGGCGTGGCCGGGTGTTTGCCCCAGACCGGGGCTGGCCAGGCGGCGTCCTCGCGTTTGCGCACAATCACATGCATATGCAACTGGCTGACGACATTACCCAGAGTCGCGACATTCAACTTGTCGGCGTCGAACGAGTCCTTGAGCATTTCCGCCAGGGCGGTGGTTTCCTGCCACAGCTGCTGCTGATCGGCGACATCCAACTGAAACAACTCGCTGATATCTTCGCGGCGCGGCACCAGGATGAACCAGGGGTAGTTCGAATCGTTGGACAAGAGCAGCCGGCAGAGTGGGAAGTCTCCGATCGGTAAGGTGTCTTGTTGAAGTCGTGGATCTAAAGCGAACACTGTGCGCACTCCCGCCGGTTTCATCATTTTTCAGCTTAGCGCCCCTCAATTGAGGCTGCGCGCCAAGCGACAGGACCGCAGCATACCTGCGAATGCACCGAGCTTCACGACCAACCTTGGTCGACGTCCGCGCGAATAATTCTGCTGAGCGGAGCTCGCGCCCCGACATGAGACATTTTTCGCCGGAGCGCACCATTACAGAACCGCTGCTGCGACAAAAAATGCCGAAGTGACCGATGAACACTCATCGGTTCGCAGGCTACCGATCGCCGCACTGTATGAATTCAGCACAGCGATTAAAATTTTTTGCACCAAAACCGCACATCACGTCTACGCTGAGAGCGTCGGGGATCCGCCGATTACTCACTTTTGGGGTGAACCGGTAACGTTTTTTGTGGTCGCGCTATTGTCATGATGGCGCAACACCATGCAACGGACGGCGTCAAGTGCAAACAAAACGCGCTTGAAACCCCCGGTTTTATGAGGTTTTTACAGCTGCAAACGGGCCTTCGGAAAAAAACAGTGACAGATTTCTGATTTGAGCACGCTTGTTGCATTCACACCTATATCGCCTGCAAAGCGTCCGCTGGAAGTGGAAGCTCTCAGGCAAATAAAAACAGCGGCAGGGTTGCCCGATGGAGATTCAAACGTTTCACCAGGGACTCTTTTTACCAGTGCTCAAGGCTTGGAAAACAACGCTAAAGTTGTCAATCCGCTTGCATTGGGGCAGTGAATTTGCGACATCTACCAAGCCATTTGCGACAGGGTCGTAAAGAAGCTGAAAGGATAGATACGCAAGTATCGCCAACATTGTCGGCGTGATATAAGTTTGCGCCGACACAAAAAGAAAGAGCCGCCCAGATAATAAAACAGGTGGGACGGCAGTACTCTTCTAAAACCAAAGGAGCAAATCACGATGCGCGTGATGAAGTGGAGCATGATCGCACTGGCAGTTGCAGCAGCAGCCAGTACTCAATTGGCTACGGCCGCACCTTTCGTAAGTGACCAGTCTGAAGCCAAGGGTTTTGTTGACGACGCCAAGTTGAACTTGCTGGTTCGCAACTATTACTTCAACCGTGACAACAAGAATGGCGGCCGCGACCAAAAAGACTGGACCCAGGGCATTTGGGGCAACTTCAGCTCCGGTTACACCCAGGGTACTGTTGGTGTTGGCGTTGACGCATTCGGCTACCTGGCCATCAAACTGGATGGCGGCGATGGCACTTCCGGCTCGGGTAACATGAGCCGTAGCGACACCGTTAACGCTAACGGCGGCCGCGACGTCAATGACAGCCAGGGTAAAGCAGGCGCAGCGATTAAATTCCGCGTCTCCAAAACCGAGCTGAAAGTCGGCGACATGCAGCCAAGTACTGCTCCAGTGTTCGCTGTAGGCGGTTCCCGTATCCTTCCGCAAACTGCCAGCGGTTTCCAACTGCAAAGCAGCGAAGTCAAAGATCTTGACCTCGAAGCCGGTCACTTCTACTCGGGTACCAGCCAAGACAAAAACGCCCATGACGGCGGCGTGTTTGCAACCTACGCAGGCGTTGAAGCTGACACCATCGACTACTTCGGTGGCAAATACGGCATCACCGAAAACCTGAGCGCATCGTTGTATGGCGCCAAGCTGGAAGATATCTGGAACCAGTACTACGCGAACGTGAACCTCACCACCCCAATCAGTGGTGACACCTCGCTGAACACTGACTTCAACATCTATCGCACCACCGACACCGGTGACGCGAAAGCCGGTGACATCAGCAACACCGCGTTCTCGCTGGCTACTGCTCTCTCGTTCCTGAAAGCACACACCATCACCCTGGCCTTCCAGAAGGTTAATGGCGATACCCCGTTCGACTACATCGGTATCGGCAAGAACAACCGTGGCGGCGACTCGATCTTCCTCGCCAACTCCATCCAGTACTCTGACTTCAACGCCCCTGGCGAGAAGTCTGCCCAGATCCGTTACGATCTGAAAATGGCTGAGTACGGCGTTCCTGGTCTGAGCTTCATGACCCGTTACGTAACCGGTTGGGACATCGACGGTACCCACACCCCGGCTGGCAGTGCTTACACTGGCCTGTACGGCGAAGACGGCAAGCACCACGAAACCAACTTCGAAGCCAAGTACGTAGTTCAATCTGGCCCAGCGAAAGACCTGTCTTTCCGCCTGCGTCAAGCTTGGCACGTAGCTAACGCCGACGAAGGTGAAGGCGACGTTAAAGAGTTCCGCCTGATCGTTGACTACCCGCTGTCGGTTTTGTAATCGCATCCAGTTAGTTTGCGGTAACAAACAAAAAGGCCCATCTTCGGATGGGCCTTTTTTATTTGACTGCGGTTTACGCTTAATTGATTAGCTTGCTACTCAATAAGCCTGACTGTTAAGTCAGGCATGAGTCGCACTCACCTCAATTCACCGATGCTTCCTGAACCACACGAATAACTCGCTGCGGGAACGGAATATCGATACCAGCCGTTTTCAAACGATCACGGGACTGTTCATTGAACATGAACATCACATCCCAGTAATCCGCGGTCTTCACCCACACTCGCAGGGAAACAGTAATCGAACTGTCGCCCAGGGTAGAAATGACGGCTTGTGGCGCAGGTTCCGCCAGGATTCGTTCATCTTTGGCCAGTTCCAACAACACTTCGCGGGCCTTCTGCAAGTCCGCTTCGTAGTCCACGCCTACATCGAACACGACTTTGCGGGTTGGCTGACGGTTGGTGTTGGTGATGATGCCGTTCGACAGATTACCATTCGGGACAATGATGGTTTTGTTGTCGCCAGTGCGCAGCACGGTATGGAAAATCTGAATGCTGTCCACCGTACCGGCAACGCCTTGGGCTTCGATCCAGTCACCAATGCGGAACGGACGGAACAACAGAATCAGCACGCCGCCCGCGAAGTTCGCCAGGCTGCCCTGCAACGCCAGACCAATGGCCAGGCCGGCCGCACCGATGGCTGCGACGAACGAGGTGGTTTCCACACCGATCATCGAAGCCACGCTGACAATCAGCAAAACCTTGAGAATGATGTTGGCCAGGCTGCTGATAAAGCCTTGCAGCGCCAAGTCGGCATTGCGCAGGGCCAGCAGACCGCCGAGCTTTTGCGTGACTTTATTGATCAGCCACCAGCCGATGCCCAGAGTTATCACCGCCAGCAGCACACGGCTGCCATATTCCATGATCATCGGGATCCAGGCTTGAGACGCCTTGACCAGATTGTCTACTTCAGCATTCAAATCCATCTACTTTCTCCTGATTCCCGGCCATCCGGCACGCGAAAAATAAGCGGCATAAAGGACTGCCGGGGTTAAGCACAATCCAGTGTGGGAGCGGGCTTGCTCGCAAAGGCCGTGTCAGTCGAAATCATTGCTGAATGACACACCGCTTTCGCGAGCAAGCCCGCTCCCACAATGGTCAGTCGCGGAAGTTGTTGAACTGCAGCGGCATGTCGAACGTCTTGGCGCGCAGGGCCGCGATGGCTTCCTGCAAATCGTCGCGCTTCTTGCCGGTGATGCGTACTTGCTCGCCCTGGATGGAGGCCTGGACCTTGAGTTTGGCGTCCTTGACGTGAGCGACGATTTTCTTCGCCAGCTCTTTGTCGATGCCTTCCTTGAGGACGGCTTCCTGCTTCATCAGCTTGCCCGACGCATAGGCGTCCTTGACCTCAAGGCACTGCACGTCGATCTTGCGCTTGACCAGGGACAGCTTGAGGATCTCGATCATCGCTTCAAGCTGGAAGTCGGCTTCAGCGGTCAGGTTGACGGTCAGGTCCTTTTCCTTGAACTCGAAGGTGCCCTTGCCTTTCAGGTCATAACGACGATCGAGTTCCTTGACGGCGTTCTCGACCGCGTTGGTGACTTCGTGTTTGTCCAGTTCGGATACCACGTCGAACGACGGCATGTAGTTTCTCCAATAAAAAGGCGCGCGCGATCACGATGGCGCGCGCTTGGCTTGCGGTTAAAATCGGGCTCATTATAACGGGTCTTTCCCCACCGATACTGCGAGCCTCACATGCCAGCCTCAAACCGAGCAAAAAGCTGATGTCCATGACCTGGCATGTCCTCGGCGCCGGCAGCCTTGGCACCTTGTGGGCCACCCGCCTGGCGCGGGCCGGCGTTCCGGTGCGGTTAATTGTGCGCGATGAGCAACGCTTGCAGGCGTATCGGGCGGCCGGTGGCCTGACGCTGGTGGAGCACGGCGAAGCAAAAATCTATGAGATCCCCGGCGAAACGTCCGACAGCAGCGAACCGATCAATCGCCTGCTGGTGGCCTGCAAAGCCTACGACGCCGTGCACGCCGTGGCCCGCCTGGCGCCGCGCCTGGCCCCCGGTGCCGAGCTGATTCTGTTGCAGAACGGTCTCGGCAGTCAGGATGCAGTCGCCGCGCAGGTGCCCCAGGCCCGCTGCATCAGCGCTTCGAGCACCGAAGGCGCATTTCGTGATGGCGACTGGCGCGTGGTGTTCGCCGGTCACGGTTACACCTGGCTGGGGGATGCCAGCCATCCGGTGGCGCCGATCTGGCTGGAAGACCTGACGGCCGCCGGAATCCCCCACGAGTGGACGACCGACATTCTTACCCGTCTGTGGCGAAAACTCGCGCTCAACTGTGCGATTAATCCGCTGACCGTGCTGCACGACTGTCGCAATGGCGGTTTGCAGCAGCACCATTGCGAAGTGGCCACCCTTTGCGCCGAGCTGACCGAATTGCTGGAGCGCTGCGGGCAACCGGCTGCCGCCGAACATCTGCAACAGGAAGTTGAACGGGTGATCCAGGCCACCGCCGCCAATTACTCATCGATGTATCAGGATGTCGCCAACCAGCGCCGCACCGAAATCAGCTATCTATTGGGCCATGTCTGCAAAGTCGCGGCGCGGCACCAGTTGAACCTGCCGCATCTCAATCAGCTTGAAGCAAGGTTGACCGCCCATCTGCACAGCCTTGGATTGCCCAGCGACTGAGCAGCGGCTACGCTGGCCACTTGTTCCTTTGCAGCGATGAACCTGATGCCACTGCGCCAGCGCCTCGAAAACCTCCCTGTCGGCCAGAAACTGCTGGCCGCCCTGCTGGTGCTGTTGATCACCGTCCTGCTGGTCGCCAACCTGACCTTTATCAGCGCCGCGTACTACATTTCCCAGGAAAGCATGGCGCCCCAAGCCCTGCAGACCATCGGCCGGCTGGTGTCGAACCCGAGCCTGGTGTCCGAGGCATTGAAATCGCCGCAAAGCGCCGAACGTCTGCTCAACGAACTCAACAGCTACTCGCCGTTGCGCGCAGCAGCGCTGTATGACGGCGATGGTGTGCGCCTTGCCCAGTTGCAGCACGGCGAAAAGCTCAAGTTGCCGGAGCGCTACCGGCATATCGAAGCGTGGCAAGCCACGGAGTTTCGCAGCAATCAAATCATCACCCTGCCCCGCCCCGGCACCGAGCCGGGCCACCTGTTGCTGGTGGCAAGTAGCGAACTGCCAGTGGCGTTCTACACCGGCACTCTGACCGCCAGCCTGGGCATCCTGATCTTCAGCGTGTTGCTGTGGCTGGTGATCGCCCGGCAGATCAAGCGCCTGATCACCCGGCCGATCCATGAACTCGAAGAGTTGTCCCGGCAGGTCACCCGGGAAGAGAACTACGCCTTGCGCGCCTCCCGGGGCAACCATGACGAAATCGGCAGCCTCGCCGAGGCGTTCAACACGATGCTTTCGCGCATTGAAGCCCGGGAACAGCAGCTCAAGCGCGCCCGGGACGATTCCCAGGCCGCTTATGATCAGGCCCAGGGCCTGGCGGAAGAAACCCGTCACACCAACCGCAAACTGGAACTGGAAGTCCAGGTGCGGAGCAAGATCGAGAAGAAACTCACCGGGTTCCAGAATTACCTCAACAGCATCATCGACTCCATGCCGTCGGCCCTGATCGCCCTCGACGAACAGCTCTATGTCACCCAGTGGAATCAGGAGGCCAGTGCCTTGTCCGGCACGCGCCTGGATGAAGCCCTGAACCAGCCGATCTTCCTCGCGTTCGAACCGCTCAAGCCGTTCCTGCCGCAACTCAAGCAAACCGTCGAACAGCACACCGTGGCCAAGATCGAGCGGGTGACGTGGTTCAAGGACGATGAAGCCAAGCACTACGCCCTGACCTTCTACCCGCTGATGGGCGGCGCCGGGCGTGGTGTGGTGATCCGGATCGACGACATCACCCAGCGCCTGTCCCTGGAAGAAATGATGGTGCAGTCGGAAAAAATGCTCTCGGTCGGCGGTCTCGCCGCCGGCATGGCCCACGAGATCAACAACCCGTTGGGAGCAATCCTGCACAACGTGCAAAACATTCGCCGCCGCCTGTCCCCGGACCTGCCGAAAAACCTGGAGCAAGCCGAACACGTCGGCGTCGAACTGGAAACGGTCAACCAGTACCTGCAAGCCCGGGAAGTGCCGCAATTGCTCGATGGCATCCAGCAGGCTGGGGCGCGGGCGGCGAAGATTGTCACGCACATGCTCAGCTTCAGCCGTCGCAGCACCCGCCAGATGGCGCCGTGCGACCTGCCGGCGTTGATCGATCAAGCGGTGGAAATCGCCGGTAACGACTTTGATCTGGCCATCGGTTTCGACTTCAAGGGCCAGGCGATCATTCGTCAGTTCGACCCAGCGCTGGGCCCGGTGCCCGGAACCGCCAACGAATTGGAACAGGTGCTGCTCAACCTGCTGAAAAACGCGGCCCAGGCGATTCATCAACGGGAAGACGATCGCGAACCGGGTCGGATCATCCTGCGCACCAAGCTCAATCCACCCTGGGCGGAAATCCAGGTCGAGGACAACGGCATCGGCATGAGCGAGAACGTGCGCAAACGCACCTTCGAGCCGTTCTTCACCACCAAGGAAATCGGCCAGGGCACCGGCCTCGGGCTGTCGGTGTCGTATTTCATCATCACCAACAACCACAAGGGTCAGATGGAAGTCCAATCGACCCTCGGCCAAGGCACCTGCTTCACCTTGCGCCTGCCGTTGGCGGGCACCCCGCTCGTCTCCCAAGAACTCAATCAGCTATCGAGGTAACCATGGGCTTTCGCCTGTCGAAGATTTACACCCGCACCGGCGACACAGGCGAAACCGGCCTGGGCGATGGCCGTCGCGTGCCCAAGGATCACCCGCGAATCGAAGCGATTGGCGAAGTCGATACGCTGAACAGTCAGGTGGGTGTTTTGCTGGCCGGGCTGGAAGCGGAAAGCGCTGCTTATCCAGGCTTGAAGGAAGTGATCGAGGTACTGGCGCCGTGTCAGCATCGGTTGTTCGACCTTGGCGGTGAACTGGCAATGCCGGTGTATCAGGCGCTGAATGCGGTGGAAATCGAACGGCTGGAAGCGGCGATCGATGTGTGGAATGAAGAACTGGGGCCGCTGGAGAATTTCATTCTGCCGGGCGGTTCGGCTTTGATTGCCCAGGCTCACGTTTGCCGCAGCCTGGCTCGCAGTGCGGAGCGGCGGTGTCAGCATTTGAATGCGCTTGAGCCGTTGGCCGGGGTGGGCCTGGCGTATATCAATCGGTTGTCGGATTTGCTGTTTGTGGTGGCGCGGCTGATTGCCAAGCGCCAGGGGATTGCCGAGATTCTTTGGCAGCCGGCGGCAAAGCCTGAGGTTTAGTCGCCGTATGTAAGGACGCCTTCGCGAGCAAGCCCGCTCCCACATTGGATTTGTGAACGCCACAGATCCAATGTGGGAGCGGGCTTGCTCGCGAAGGGGCCAGCAGCCTCAACGCAGAATCAGGCCTCAGGCCAAAACGCCCGAATCCCCGCCACACCCTGCGCCCCAATTTCCCAAGCCTTCTGCCGCTCCGCCGGGCCAACACCACCCAGCAAGAACACCGGTTTGCTGGAGCCTGCGATCAGGGTTTCAGCCTGTTCCCAACCCAACGGCTGGCCATCCGGATGCGTCTGAGTCACTTGCACCGGCGACAGGGTCACGAAGTCCACGCCCATCTGCTCGGCCAACGCCAGTTCTTCCGCGTTATGGCAGGACGCCGCCAACCAGCGCGACGCCGGCAACGGGCGACCGGCCGACGCGTACTTGCGTAACTGCGCGGCGGTGATGTGCCAACCGGCGGACGGGAAGTCGCCCAGCCACTCGAACGGTCCCTTGATCATCAACTGCGCCTTGCCGGCACACAGCCCCGCCGCGTCTACCGCCAGATCCCGATACTTCGGGTCGTAGCCGTTGGGTGCCCGCAACACGATCAATTTGATACCACCGGCAATCGCTTTCTGAATACCGCGCAGCAGAGCCGGGGTTTCCAGGTCTTCGGGGGTAATCAGGTATTCCGCCGGCAGTCGTGCCGCGGCGACGATCGGCTGGTTGGCCGCCGGGAACTCGTAGTTCAGCAAATCACGGGGTGCGACCCACTCCAGCGGCTGGCCTTCGGCGCCGTGGGGCTCGCCGGTAAACGCCGAGACTTCCCAGACATCCAGCAACACCTGTTTGTCCGGGTAGTCGTGTTGAACCTTGATCAGCGGCCGCGCCGCTTCGACGACAATGCCCAACTCTTCCTGAAGCTCACGGGCCAGGGCGGTTTCGACCGATTCGTCGGCCTCGACCTTGCCACCGGGAAACTCCCACAAACCGCCCTGGTGCTGGGTGTCGGCACGCCGGGCGATAAGGATCTTGCCAGCGCTGTTACGGATAACAGCGGCGGCGACGTGTACTCGTTTCACTGCCCTACCTCCTCCAGTCCGGCCTTCTGCCAGGCCTTGAAGGCTGGCCATTGGTAAATGGTTTCGACGTAGGCTTCAGCCACCGCCGGCAATTTCACCCGGTAGGTGCGCAGACGCACGGCAATCGGCGCGAAGTACGCATCCGCCAGGGTGGCACCGCCAAACAGGAACGGACCGGCTTCAGTAGCGACGGCACGGCATTCAGCCCACAACGCCAGCATGCGCTCGATTTCCGCCTGAACGTCAGGCGGGGTTGATGGCAGCGCTTCGTCACGGCTCAGGTCGAACGACATGTTGCTGCGCAAGGCGAAGAAACCGCTGTGCATCTGCGCGCAAGCCGAACGGGCCTGGGCGCGGGCGGCGACGTCCTTGGGCCAGAGGCCGGCGTCGGGAAACTGCTCGGCCAGGTACTCGGCAATCGCCAGGGAGTCGGCGATGACCCCGTGTTCGGTTTTCAGCAGCGGGACTTTGCCGGTCGGCGAATGCTTGAGCACGCGCTCACGGGTGTCGGGCTGGCCGAGTTTGATCAGCTCTTCGGTGTAGGGTGCGCCGGTCAGTTCGAGGGCCAAGGCACTGCGCAGGGACCAGGAGGAAAGCAGTTTGTCGCCGATGATCAGGTGGAGGCTCATGTTTTGGCGCCTTTTGGAGAAGGTAGCAGCCAGAATCTCTAGCGTCTGGTAGTCCGTCTTCGCGGGCAAGCCCGCTCCCACATTGGATTTGTGTACACCTCAATATCCTGTGGGAGCGGGCTTGCTCGCGAATGGAGCGACTCGGTCTTAAGTCCGGTACTCCGCGTTGATCTTCACGTATTCGTGGGACAGGTCGGTGGTCCAGATGGTTTCGCTGCAATCGCCGCGACCCAGTTCGATACGGATGGTGATTTCTTCCTGCTGCATCACCGCAGAGCCTTGGGCTTCGGTGTAGGTTTCAGCGCGGGCACCACGGCTGGCGATGCACACTTCGCCGAGGAATACGTCGATCTTGCTCACGTCCAGGTCCGGCACGCCGGCACGACCAACAGCAGCCAGGATGCGGCCCCAGTTCGGGTCGGAGGCGAACAGCGCGGTCTTGATCAATGGCGAGTGCGCCACGGTGTAGCCGACGTCCAGGCATTCCTGGTGATTGCCGCCGCCGTTGACTTCAACGGTCACGAACTTGGTCGCGCCTTCGCCGTCACGCACGATGGCCTGGGCCACGTCCATGCACACTTCGAACACCGCTTGCTTCAGCTTGGCGAACAATTCACCGCTGGCGGAAGTGATTTCCGGCAGTGCGGCCTGACCGGTGGCGATCAGCATGCAGCAGTCGTTGGTCGAGGTGTCGCCGTCGATGGTGATGCGGTTGAACGACTTGTTTGCACCGTCCAGCAGCAGGTTTTGCAGGACTTCGCGGGAGACTTTGGCATCGGTAGCGATGTAGCCGAGCATGGTCGCCATGTTCGGACGGATCATGCCCGCGCCTTTGCTGATGCCGGTGACGGTAATGGTCACGCCGTCATGCTGGAACTGGCGGCTGGCGCCCTTCGGCAGGGTGTCAGTGGTCATGATGCCGGTAGCAGCGGCTTCCCAGTTATTCACCGACAGGTCGTCGAGGGCGGCTTGCAACGCGCCTTCGATTTTCTCGACCGGCAGCGGCTCGCCGATCACACCGGTGGAGTACGGCAGCACCAGGCTGGCATCGACGCCGGTCAGTTCAGCCAGTTTCGCGCAGGTGCGCTCGGCTGCTGCCAGGCCAGGTTCGCCGGTGCCGGCGTTGGCATTGCCGGTGTTGGTCAGCAGGTAACGCACCGGGCCTTGCACGCGTTGCTTGGCCAGGATCACGGGAGCGGCGCAAAACGCGTTCAGGGTGAACACACCTGCAACGGTGGAACCTTCGGCACAGCGCATGACCACGACATCCTTGCGCCCCGGGCGCTTGATGCCGGCCGAAGCGATACCGAGTTCAAAACCGGCAACCGGGTGCAACGTTGGCAAAGGACCAAGACCAACAGCCATGAATGCGCTCCTTAATAAATGATGTCTGCACCGCTTTCAGGAAGAACGGTGGTTTAAATGGCAAAACGCCGCGACGGCTGATGCCGGTCGCGGCGCGGGTATTTCAGCGGTTGAAACGGGTTTTACTGGATCTGCCCGTGGCAATGCTTGAATTTCTTGCCCGAACCGCAGTAGCACAGTTCGTTACGGCCCAGCTTCTGTTCGTTGCGTACTGGTGCGGTGGCGAGGGCGACATCGACCTCTTCACCCAGCAGTTCCGGTTGCTCGAGACCCGGCGCTTCGTCGTGCTGGAACTGCATGCGGGCGGCCAGTGCTTCGGCTTCCTGACGCAGGCGTTGTTCTTCTTCGATCGGATCTTCGCGGCGAACCTGAACGTGGGACAGCACACGGATCGAGTCGCGCTTGATCGAATCCAGCAGCTCGGAGAACAGCGTGTACGACTCGCGCTTGTACTCTTGCTTCGGGTTCTTCTGCGCATAACCACGCAAGTGGATGCCGTGACGCAGGTGATCCATGGTCGACAGGTGGTCTTTCCACAGGTCGTCGAGGACACGCAGGACGATTTGCTTCTCGAAGGTGCGCAGCGCTTCAGCGCTCGCTTGCTCTTCTTTCTCGTTGTACGCCGCCAGCAGCTCGGTCATGAGCTTCTCGCGCAGGGTTTCTTCGTACAGGTGATCGTCTTCGTCGAGCCATTTCTGGATCGGCAGCGCCACACCGAAGTCGCTCTGCAACGCGGCTTCCAGACCGGCAACGTCCCACTGCTCAGGCAACGATTGCGGTGGAATGTGCGCGCTGACGGTAGCGTTGAGCACGTCCTGACGGAAGTCAGCGATGGTTTCGCCAATGTTGTCGGCGGCCAGCAACGTGTTACGCATGTGATAGATCACTTTACGCTGTTCGTTGTTGACGTCATCGAACTCGAGCAGTTGCTTGCGAATGTCGAAGTTGCGGCCTTCAACCTTGCGCTGGGCCTTCTCGATGGCGTTGGTCACCATGCGGTGCTCGATCGCTTCACCGGACTGCATGCCCAGGGCCTTCATGAAGTTCTTCACCCGATCAGAGGCGAAGATGCGCATCAGGCTGTCTTCCAGGGACAGGTAGAAACGGCTGGAACCGGCATCACCCTGACGACCGGCACGACCACGCAACTGGTTGTCGATACGGCGCGATTCGTGACGCTCGGATGCAATCACCTGCAAGCCACCGGACTCCAGCACTTGCTGGTGACGCTTCTGCCAGTCGGCCTTGATCTGGGCGATTTGCTCAGGTGTCGGGTCTTCCAGGGAAGCCACTTCCACTTCCCAGTTACCGCCCAACAGGATGTCGGTACCACGACCGGCCATGTTGGTGGCGATGGTCAGTGCGCCTGGGCGACCGGCCTGGGCAATGATCTCGGCTTCCTTTTCGTGGAACTTGGCGTTCAGAACCTTGTGTTCGATGCCTTCTTTCACGAGCAGGCTGGACATGTGTTCCGACGTTTCAATGGTCGCAGTACCCACCAGCACCGGACGGCCCTGGGTCATGCATTCCTTGATGTCGGCCACGATGGCCGCGTATTTCTCGTCCGCGGTGAGGAACACCAGGTCGTTGTAGTCTTTACGCGCCAGCGGCTTGTTCGGCGGGATAACCATCACCGACAGACCGTAGATCTGGTGGAATTCGAACGCTTCGGTGTCAGCGGTACCGGTCATGCCGGACAGCTTGTTGTACAGACGGAAGTAGTTCTGGAACGTGGTCGAGGCCAGCGTCTGGCTTTCGGCCTGGATATTCAGGTTTTCCTTGGCTTCGATGGCCTGGTGCAGGCCTTCGGAAAGACGACGGCCCGGCATGGTACGGCCGGTGTGTTCGTCGACCAGTACAACCTGACCGTCCTGCACGATGTATTCGATGTTGCGATGGAACAGCTTGTGCGCACGCAGCCCCGCATAAACGTGGGTCAGCAGGCCCAGGTTATGCGCCGAGTACAGGCTCTCGCCTTCGGCCAGCAGGCCGATACGGGTGAGCATTTCTTCGACGTACTGGTGACCGGCTTCGTTGAGTTCGACCTGACGGGTCTTCTCGTCGACGGTGTAGTGGCCAGCCTTGGTGACTTCGCCTTCGACTTCTTCGACGTGCAGTTCCAGTTGCGGGATCAGTTTGTTGATCTCGACATACATCTTGGAGCTGTCTTCAGCCTGACCGGAAATGATCAGCGGGGTACGGGCTTCGTCGATGAGGATGGAGTCGACTTCGTCGATCACGGCAAAATTGAGTTCGCGCTGGAATTTTTCTTCCATGCTGAACGCCATGTTGTCGCGCAGGTAGTCGAAACCGAATTCGTTGTTGGTGCCGTAGGTGATATCGGCGGCGTAGGCCAGGCGTTTCTCTTCCGGCGGCTGGAATGGGGTGACCACGCCGACCGTCATGCCGAGGAATTCGTAGAGCGGACGCATCCAGTTGGCGTCGCGACGGGCCAGGTAGTCGTTCACGGTAACAACGTGCACGCCTTTCCCGGACAGCGCGTTCAGGTAAACGCCCAGTGTTGCCACCAGGGTCTTGCCTTCACCGGTACGCATTTCCGCGATCATGCCTTCATGCAAGGTCATGCCGCCGATCAGCTGGACATCGAAGTGACGCATACCCATGACGCGCTTGCCGGCTTCGCGGGCGACCGCAAAGGCTTCTGGCAACAGCTTGTCGAGGGTTTCCCCTTTGGCGATGCGGGCCTTGAACTCATCTGTCTTGGCACGCAATTGATCGTCCGAAAGGGCCACCATTTGCTCTTCGAAGGCATTGACGAGTTGCACCGTCTTGAGCATGCGTTTGACTTCACGCTCATTCTTGCTTCCAAAAAGTTTCTTTAACAAAGGCGCAAACATATCGGCAGGATCTTCCACACTAAAGGGATGGAGGGCGGCCCCGTGAGTCGCCCGTGCAGCCCTCATGGCCGCATGCGAACGAGCATTCTACCCGGAAACGATGGTGAGGAAAGTGGCGTTATTCCACGATGCATGCACTGCGCTGTTACGGGGCTCACTTAAAATAAGGGCTTTTTGCTGAACTTCAAGCCATTCACGGTAGAAGTTACTTGTTGATTTAATGGGTAAAGCGCTCGCAAAGCAATGGGTCAGGCGTATCGGGTGCTTTCTGCTACCATGGCCGCTCTGTTACTTCAGGTGTCTGATCATGGCATTTCGCCCTCTCACGGCCAGAGCACCCGCCGTTCTGCTTCGCGAAGCCAAACCGCTGAAAGCCATTTTCGGCCATGCTCAACGCCTGGGTCATTTACAACGTCTGGTGGAAAGCCAGTTGCAGCCTGCCGCGCGTGAACATTGCCACGTGGCCTCGTGGCGCGAAGGCAGTTTGTTGCTGATTGTCACCGACGGTCATTGGGCGACACGCCTGCGTTATCAACAAAAGCGCCTGCAACGGCAATTGCAGTTGTTCGATGAGTTCGCCAGCCTGACCCGGATCCTGTTTAAGGTGCAACCACCGACCGTCCAACAGGGCGCGGCAGGGCATACCATCAGTTTGTCCAGCGATGCGGGGGCGACGATCCAGGCGACGGCTGACGGGATCAGCGATCCGAATTTGCGCGCGGCACTGGAACGGCTTGCAGCGCACGCCAAACCCAAGGATTGACCCAAATCCCTTGTGGGAGCGGGCTTGCTCGCGAAGAGGGAGTGTCAGTCGACATTATTGTTGAATGACACAGCGCATTCGCGAGCAAGCCCGCTCCCACATTTTGATTGTGTCCGCTGGTTATCGGCGTTTGCTTCCGCCTAATAAAGACCCCATCAACCCGCGCACCAACTGCCGGCCCAATTGATTGGCCGCCTGTCGCATCGCCGATTTCAGTGCCTGGCCCGCCGCCGTGCCGAGGAATTCCCCGGCCTTGTCGGTGAAGCTTGGTTCTTCAGCGGCCGGTTTGCCCGGAGCCACTTCAGCCTTCGGCGCCAGGCCTTTTCGCCCCATCAACACTTCATACGCGGATTCGCGATCAACCGGCTTGTCGTAACGCCCCTTGAACGGCGACCCGGCGATCAGCAGCGTGCGCTCGGTTTCGGTCAACGGCCCGATCCGCGATTGCGGCGGTGCGACCAACACCCGCTGGACCATCTCCGGCGTGCCCTTGTCCTGCAAGGTGCCGACCAGCGCCTCGCCGATCCCCAGTTCGGTCAACACCGACAAGGCGTCAAACGCCGGATTCGGCCGGAAGCCGTCAGCCACGGCGCGCAGGGATTTCTGTTCCTTGGCGGTAAACGCGCGCAAACCGTGCTGGACCCGCAGACCGAGTTGGGCCAGCACGTCGTCCGGCAAATCCCCCGGAGATTGGGTGACGAAATACACGCCCACGCCTTTGGAGCGAATCAGCCGCACCACTTGTTCCAGCCGCTCCTGCAACGCCTTGGGCGTGTCGGTGAACAGCAAGTGCGCCTCGTCGAAAAACAGCGCCAGCAGCGGTTTGTCCGCATCGCCGCGTTCCGGCAGTTGTTCGAACAGTTCCGCCAGCAACCACAACAGGAACGTCGCGTAGACCTTCGGCGCTTCGTGCACCAGACGACTGGCATCCAGCAAATGAATGCGCCCACGCCCATCGGCGGTCGGTTGCAGGATGTCTTCGAGTTGCAGCGCCGGTTCGCCGAACAAGGCTTCCGCGCCCTGTTGCTCCAGGGTCGCCAGGCGCCGCAGCAGGGCCTGACTGGAGCCGGTGGTCATCAATGCCGCGTCGTCGCCCAACAATTGCGGGTTGTCCCGCAGGTGATTGAGCAGCGCTTTCAAATCCTTGAGGTCCAGCAGCAACAGGCCTTCACGGTCGGCAACCTTGAATGCGGCGTAGAGCGCCGATTGCTGGCTGTCGCTCAGTTCCAGCAGCGCGCCGATCAACAGCGGGCCCATTTCGCTCAACGTGGTGCGCAACGGATGACCGGACTCACCGTGAATGTCCCACAGGGTCACCGGGTACGCCTGGGGCTTGTAGTTCAGCCACGGCATCCCGGCGATCCGCTCGGCGACCTTGCCTTGGGGGTTGCCGGCGGCGCCCAGGCCACACAGGTCACCCTTGATGTCTGCGGCAAACACCGCCACGCCGGCATCGCTGAAAGCTTCGGCCAGGCGCTGCAACGTGACGGTCTTGCCGGTGCCCGTGGCGCCCGCGACCAGACCGTGACGGTTCGCCAGGCGCATGGCCTGGGCGATCGGCTGCCCCGCGAGGTCGGCGCCGATAACGAGTTGCGATGAGTCAGGCATTTTGTCACCCATGGTTAATCTTTGATCCTTCACGGCCGATAAAAAGAGGTGAGAGACCAGACTGAAAAGAGCGTCGGTAATTCCCTAAGGAGAGACGGAATATCAGCTTGATTTCAACACTGCCCATTTTGCGCGTCTTTATAAAAGCACGCCCTGGACATATAAGACCTTAGCGGACACCCCAAGCCATGAATAAAAATCTGCGCTTCAGCCATAAGATACTGCTTGCCGCCGCCTTGATCGTTATCGCTGCCTTTGCCTCGTTCACCCTGTACAACGACTATTTGCAGCGCAACGCGATCCGCGAAGACCTGGACAATTACCTCAATGAAATGGGGGAAGTCACGGCCAGCAACATTCAAACCTGGCTGAACGGTCGCATCCTGCTGATCGACAACCTCGCGCAAAACATCGCCATCAACCCTGAACCGTCCACCGTCGCCAGCCTGCTCGAGCAGAAAGCCCTGACGTCGACGTTCATGGCGTCCTACCTCGGCGACGCCACCGGGCACTTCACCATTCGCCCGGACGCGAAAATGCCTGACGGCTTCGACCCACGGGTTCGCCCCTGGTACAAAGGCGCCGAAAGCAGCAGCACGCCAACCCTGACCGAACCCTACATCGATGCGGCCACCGGCCAGACCATCATCTCCATCGCCACCGCCTCGAAAAAGGCCGGGCAAAGCGTGGGCGTGGTGGGCGGCGACCTGAGCCTGCAAACCCTGATCGACACCCTCAGCGCCCGGGATTTCGACGGCATGGGTTATGCCTTCCTGGTCAGCGCTGACGGCAAGATCCTGGTGCACCCGGACAAAGCGCTGGTGATGAAGTCACTCAGCGAGGCCTACCCGAAAAACACTCCGCGCATCAGCAGCGATTACAGCGAAGTGGACGTCGATGGCAAGACCCGCATCGTCACCTTCACCGCGATCAAAGGCCTGCCATCGGTCAACTGGTACATCGGCCTGTCCGTGGATAAGGGCAAAGCCTTCGCCATGCTCAGCGAATTCCGCGCCTCGGCGGTGATTGCGACGGTGATTGCCGTGGCCATCATCATCGCCCTGCTCGGCATGCTGATCCGTATTCTGATCCAGCCGCTGCACGTCATGACCCGCGCCATGGAAGACATCGCCGACGGTGAAGGCGACCTGACCAAACGCCTGACCATTCAGAATAATGACGAATTCGGCATCCTCGGCACCGCGTTCAACCGCTTTGTGGAGCGGATTCATACGTCGATACGCGAAGTGTCCTCGGCCACCGGCCAGGTCAACGAAGTCGCCCTGCGTGTGGTGGCAGCTTCGAACTCATCGATGTTCAACTCCGACCAGCAGGCTTCGCGTACCAACAGCGTGGCCGCCGCGATCAACCAGCTCGGCGCCGCCGCCCAGGAAATTGCGCGCAACGCGGCGCAAGCGTCGAACCAGGCCAGCGATGCCCGCAGCCTGGCGGAAGACGGCCAGCAAGTGGTGGATCGCAGCATCAAGGCGATGAATCAGCTGTCGAGCATGCTCAGCGCGTCGAGCACCAACATTGAGTCGCTGAACAGTAAAACCGTAAACATCGGGCAGATTCTGGAAGTGATCACCAGCATTTCCCAGCAAACCAACCTGCTGGCGCTCAACGCCGCGATTGAAGCGGCGCGTGCGGGTGAAGCCGGTCGCGGGTTTGCGGTGGTGGCCGACGAGGTGCGCAACCTGGCGCACCGCACCCAGGAATCGGCGCAACAGGTGCAGACCATGATCGAGGAGCTGCAAGTCGGCGCCCGGGAATCCGTCAGCACCATGAGCGAAAGCCAGCGCCACAGCCAGGACAGCGTGGAAATCGCCAACCTGGCCGGCGAACGCCTGAACAGCGTGACCTTGCGCATCGGCGAGATCGACGGCATGAACCAGTCGGTGGCCACGGCGACCGAGGAGCAGACGGCGGTGGTGGAATCGATCAACGTCGATATCACCGAGATCAACACGCTGAACCAGGAAGGCGTGGAGAACCTGCAATCGACCTTGCGCGCGTGCTCGGACCTTGAGCAGCAGGCGGCGCGGTTGAAGCAGTTGGTGGGCAGTTTCCGGATCTGAGGCGTCCTTTCGGGCCTCTTCGCGGGCAAGCCCGCTCCCACAGGGGATCTGCTGTGAACACACCCATTGGGTGCACCACAGATCCAGTGTGGGAGCGGGCTTGCCCGCGAAGACGGCTTCACTAACACCACATCCCTCGCGGCCCCTCCACCGCAAAACCCCAAACGAACATCTATCCTTCATAAAGGTCAACCTAGGGAGAGGACCGGACCGGAGGGATGTTCATCGTGCATATCGCGGACATAACCATGTTCTACGCCCCGGCCAGCGGTGGCGTGCGCACTTATCTGGATGCCAAGCACCGTCGCCTGAGTGTAAAACCGGGTATTCGCCACAGCCTGTTGATACCGGGTAAACACCTGAGCGAGCAGGACGGTGTGTATCAGGTTCCCGCCCCCGCCCTGCCCTTCGGCAAGGGTTATCGCTTTCCCCTCCGCTTGGCGCCATGGCGCAATGTCCTGCAGGATCTGCAACCTGACCTGATCGAAGTCGGCGACCCGTACCTCACCGCGTGGGCGGCGCTGGATGCCCGGCGGCAACTGGATGTGCCGGTGATCGGCTTCTATCATTCGGACCTGCCGCTGCTGGTCAGCAATCGCATGGGCCATTGGGTGACCACCAATGTCGAGGCCTATGTCAGCAAGCTGTATGGCAACTTCGACCGGGTGCTCGCGCCGAGCCAGGTCATGGCCGACAAACTGATCGGCCTCGGTGTGCGCAATGTGTTCGTGCAACCCCTGGGCGTCGACTTGCAAACCTTTAACCCCACGGCTCGCGATCCCGGTCTGCGGGCCGAATTGGGTATTGCTGAAGACACTCGGCTGCTGATCTTCGCCGGCCGTGGTTCCAAGGAGAAAAACCTGCCGGTGCTGCTCGACTGCATGAAACGGCTGGGTCCTCGCTACCACCTGCTGCTGGTGGGCTCCTCGATGCCGGCGCAGGTGCCGGACAACGTCACCGTTGTGGATGAATTCTGCCCGGCGCCACAAGTCGCGCGCCTGATGGCCAGTGCCGACGCACTGCTGCATGCCGGCGACCAGGAAACCTTCGGCCTGGTGATCCTCGAAGCCATGGCCAGCGGCATTCCGGTGGTGGCCGTGGCGGCCGGGGCTTTTCAGGAAATTGTCACCGAGCAATGCGGCCTGCTCTGCACGCCAAACAATCCCCTGGCCATGGCCAATGCGGTGCGCGAATTGTTCAGCCAGGGCAGCACCACCCTCGGCGAACAAGCCCGGCAGCATGTCGAACGGCATTACGCCTGGGACGCGGTGGTCAACAGCCTGCTCGGCCATTATCACGCCGTGCTCGGCAGCCAATGGCCGCTGACCGCCAATGGCTGACTCTATAACCACGCCAGCGCTGCTGTTGGTGCTGCACGATGTGACGCCGCAGACCTGGGCCGATTACCAACCTTTCGTCGAAGCCGTCGATGCCTTGGGCGGGGTGCCGATGACCTGGCTCGTGGTGCCCGACTTCCACAAACACAACGATCTGGAGGCACATCCAGGATTTCGGCGGATGTTGAGCGGTCGCGTCGATCGAGGCGATGAACTGGCGCTGCACGGTTACTTTCATTGCGACGACAGTCCGCCGGCCACCACGCCGAAAGACTGGTTCATGCGGCGCATCTACACCCACGAAGGCGAGTTCTACAGCCTGTCCCAAGCCGCAGCCCTCGCCCGCCTGCGCGCCGGCATCGAGGTGTTTCACCGTTACCGTTGGCCCTTGCAGGGCTTCGTCGCCCCGGCCTGGCTGATGAGCGACGGCACGCGCCAGGCGTTGCGTCAGTTGCCATTGAGTTACACCAGCGATGCGCAACACCTGTATCGTCTGCCGGACTTCAGCGTGATCGATGCGCCCGGACTGGTCTGGAGTGCGCGCAGTGCCTGGCGCCGTGGACTGTCGAAACTGCTCAGCGATCAGCGCGAACAGCGCTGGCAGCACGCGCCGGTGATTCGCCTGGGCCTGCACCCGGTGGACATGCGCCATGGATTTTCCCGCGATTACTGGCTACAAACCCTTAAACGCTTACTCGACGAGGGCCGTGTGCCAATGACCAAGGCCAACTGGCTAACGCTGCACCAAGACCGTATCGGCCGCGCCGCATGAGTCGCGGGATTCTGCTGTTCCTCGCCCTGCTCGCGGCGGTGATGATCCCGCTGGTGCTGGGCGGCAACGAAACCTGGTCGCGCCTGCAAAGCTTCCCGTTGAGCGGGTTGCTGATCATGTTCGGCATGATCTTGCTGTGCTGGGTCGTGAACACCATGCGCTTGCGCCTGTTGCTGGGCGATCAGCGCGACAAGGTCAGCCGTGTCAAAAGCCTCGGCGTGGTCATGGCCGCCGAGTTCGCCTATTGCGCCACCCCCGGCGGCAGTGGCGGACCGCTGACAATCATGGCCCTGCTGGCCCGCAACGGCGTGCGCCCGGCCAGGGGCAGCGCAGTGTTTGCCATGGACCAGCTAAGCGATCTGCTGTTTTTCCTCTGCGCCCTGAGTGGGATTCTGATTTACGCGCTGTTCCAGCACCTCAGTCAGCGCATGGAATGGTTACTGACGGTCAGCGCCATCTCGATGTTCGGCGGGTTGGTCAGTTGCGTGGTCGTGGCGCGTTATCACCGTTTGTTGATTCGCCTGAGCGGCAGGCTGTTGGCGCGCCTGAATGTCAAAGCCACCACACGCCTGCGCTGGGCGCGAAAACTCCTGCACTTCCTGGCGGCGTTTACCGACACGTTGAAGTTGCCCTATCAGACGCTGATCAAGGTGTTTGCCTTGACCTGCGTGCATTGGTTACTGCGCTACAGCGTTTTGTACCTGGCGTTGCGCGGGCTCGGGGCGGATTTGCAGTGGGCCTGGAGTTTTCTGATCCAGATGCTTTCGCTGAGTGCGGGGCAGTTCAGCCTGTTGCCGGGCGGCGCCGGGGCGGCTGAATTGACGTCGGCGGCGTTGTTGGCGCCGATGGTGGGGAAATCCACCGCAGCGGCGGCGATCCTGATCTGGCGGGCGGTCACGTATTACTTTTATCTGGTGGTCGGCGGGCCGGTGTTTTTAATCATGCTCGGGCGGCCGCTGCTCAAGAAGTTGATGAAGTTCAAGCAAGCCTGAAAGCAAAAGATCGTCCGATCGCGGCCCGAGCCTCCGGCAGCTGCTACAGGGAAACGCATTCCAACTGTAGGAGCTGCAGAAGGCTGCGATCTTTTCAGGGTTTAACCCCTTCGTCGTCAGACTCCGGCTTCAACTCTTCCCACAACTCCGCCGCTCCGGGAAACTCCGTCCCGTCCTCCGGGCTCATGTCGTCCGGGTCATAACGACTCAAACAACCCTCGCCTAATGTGGCGGGTGCCTTGGACGTAGCTTTGTCCAGTGGATCGGCCATGGTCAATATCCTCTCGCTACACAGATCGTTCCCACGCTCTGCGTGGGAATGCCGCCATGGACGCTCTGCGTCCGCTTAGTGACGCGGAGCGTCACGGGATACATTCCCACGCAGAGCGTGGAAACGATCATTGCGTAGTTTAGAACACGACGGTTTTATTGCCGTGCACCAGCACCCGGTCTTCCAGGTGATAACGCAAGCCACGGGCCAGCACCATCTTCTCCACGTCGCGGCCGAAGCGCACCATGTCTTCGATGCTGTCGCTGTGGCTGACGCGCACCACGTCTTGCTCGATGATCGGACCGGCGTCCAGTTCTTCGGTGACGTAATGGCAAGTCGCGCCGATCAACTTCACGCCACGCAGGGAAGCCTGGTGATACGGCTTGGCCCCGACGAACGACGGCAGGAAGCTGTGGTGAATGTTGATGACCTTGTGGGCATATTCGCTGCACAACTCAGGCGGCAGAATCTGCATGTAACGGGCAAGTACCACCACTTCGGCATCGTGCTGTTTGACCAGACGCGAAACTTCAGCAAAGGCAGGCTCTTTGTCCTGTGGATTGACCGGAACGTGGTAGTACGGAATGCCGTGCCACTCGACCATGCTGCGCAAGTCATCGTGGTTGGAAATCACGCAGGAAATTTCGCAGTTCAGTTCATCGCTGTGCCAGCGGTGCAACAAGTCCGCCAGGCAATGGGATTCACGGCTGGCCATCAATACCACGCGCTTTTTCTGCTCGGTATCGGTAATACGCCAGTTCATCGAGAACTCTTCGGCGATCGGCGCAAAGGCTTCGCGAAAGGCTTCAAGACCGAAAGGCAGCGAATCGGCACGAATTTCGTGACGCATGAAGAACCAGCCACTGAGATTATCCGAGTGATGGCTCGCTTCAGTGATCCAGCCGTTATGTGACGCCAGAAAGTTACTGACTTTAGCAACGATGCCGACGCGGTCCGGGCAAGCAATCACCAGCCGAAAAGTGCGCATGAGGGTAAAACTCCAGAACTTCGCAAAGGCCGCCATTCTAGCGATTGCGGCGCAAAACTGCAGTATTGATGACGTCTTGACCCGCACGCCGCCCAGCGCCCCGGATTTCTGGTCGCGTCGCCGCCCGCGCGATGGAGTTCTTCTGGCCCATCTTCAAGAGTCAATTTGTGAATATCTGTGTTGATTCGCCTGACACTATTTAACAACACATCAAATTTGTGACGGACTCACCGCAACTAAATTAAATAAACTCCGGTTAAATGTTTACTTGATGAAACAGCCTGACTATTATTGCCGCACTGTCCCTGCCATCCTGCGTCCTACATAAGGTAGTCCTCAATGTCCTTGATCAACGAATACCGCGCCACCGAAGAAGCTATCAAAGAGCTGCAAGCCCGTTTGAAGAATCTGTCCCAAGACGACAAACTGCAAACCGAGCTGGAATTCGAAGGCAAACTGCGCACCCTGATGGGTGAATACTCCAAATCCCTGCGTGACATCATCGCGCTGTTGGATCCAGAGTCCAAAACCAAAGCACCACGCGGCGGCGCAGTAAAAACTACCGCCACCAAACGTGCTCGCAAAGTTAAACAATACAAAAACCCGCACAACGGCGAAGTCATCGAAACCAAAGGTGGCAATCACAAAACTCTGAAAGAGTGGAAAGCCAAGTGGGGCGGTGACGTGGTTGAAGGCTGGGCTACCCTGCTGGGCTAAGCCGCACGCCTGTCGCAGACCGATTCTGTGACACAAAAGAACGCCAGCTGATGCTGGCGTTTTTTTATGCCTGGATTTCAGGCGATCTCATTTTCAAATTCAAAGAGTCAAACGTTTGCGTAATGCCTGGACATAATTTGCCCACTCATTCAGAACCTCTTGCTGAAACGGTGTAGCACTTATCGTCAATTGAGCCGCCGCCTGCGCAAAAGATTCGAGGGTATTAGGTGCCCCCCACTCAGGAGCGGACAAACGTTGCTGACAAAACATCCGCCAGCGTTCTTGCTCTTCGAAATTCAACGTATCGGGGAAGTTGCGTGCGCGATATCGAAACAATAATTCCGGTAAACGTTCATCATCGAACGGCCATTGTTGTTGCGCTAATTGCACAGGGTCGGCGGCCCGGACTTGCTCACATAGACGCCGATCCCGATCACCGATAAAGCCATCGTATAACTGTTGCTCCGGGTCCTGGCTCGCGGCGAAATCTTCGCTGGCATAAATCGCCATGACTTTATCTCGCCAAACTTGTTGTGCGTCACTTAGCCGCAGTGCCCGTGCCTGATATAGCGCCATATCCAGCCCAAGCCGTTGCTGATCTTCAGGGCGAAGTACCGACAGCGGCGCCACCACCGGGCACTTGTTGATATGAATGAGTTTGAGCGGCACCGGCAGTTCGCCTTCCGCCAGATCATCGCGGCGGGTATACAAGCGCTGACGCAATGACTCGGCATCCAGGTCGAGCAAGCCTTGGGGATCCAGGTGCAAGTCACAGACAATCAGCGCGTTCTTGTTCCGCGGATGCCAGGCCAAGGGCAACACCACGCCAATAAAACTGCGCGCCGCCGAGAAACGCCCGGAGATGTGCACCATCGGCTGCAACAGCCGAACCTGATCCATCACCTTTTGCTTACTGCGCAACTGGAACAGCCAGTCATACAGCTTGGGTTGTTTTTCCCGGATCAGGCGCGCCAGGGCAATCGTCGCGCGTACGTCCGACAAGGCTTCGTGGGCGTTGCCGTGATCGATGCTATTGGCGACCGTCAGGCGATCCAGCTTCAACGTCACCCGCCCTTCGTCGTCCGTGGGCCAGGCCAGGCCATCGGGGCGCAAGGCATAAGCTGTGCGCACCACATCGATCAGGTCCCAACGACTGTTGCCGCCCTGCCACTCGCGGGCATACGGATCGAAAAAGTTTCGATACAGGCTGTAACGGGTCATCTCGTCGTCAAAGCGCAACGTGTTGTACCCCGCGCCACAGGTGCCGGGGGCCGCGAGCTGGGCATGCACCCGGGTCATGAAATCGGCTTCGCTCAAACCTTGTTCGGCCAGACGACTCGGCGTGATGCCAGTGATCGCGCAGGCTGCCGGGTGCGGCAGGATGTCGTCACTGGGCTGGCAATACAGATTGACCGGCTCGTCTATTTCATTGAGGTCGAAGTCGGTGCGAATCCCCGCGACTTGCAGCGGGCGGTCGCAACGGGGGTTGATGCCAGTGGTTTCATAGTCGTACCAGAAGATGGAGGTCACGGGCTATTCCTGAACTGAAGACCGGCGAAGTCTAGGCGCAGACCAGTCGCTGCGGCCAGTCATCTTGTCATTCAATCATTTCCGGCTTTGCATCGTGCAATACATAGTTATGTCGTTTTCCCCCGAGAGGCTGCTAGCATCGGACAGACATTGAATCCCGATCCGGCCACATCATTCAGGTTGCCCATGCTCGAGACCACAGCACTGCCAAGGAAAGCGACGCTGTCCCCGCCCCTGGACACGCGGTATCAAGTCGAAACGCCCGAAGGCATCGACTTGCCACTGCGTCCGGCCGGGCTGATGGTCCGTGCGTTGGCGTTCACCATCGACCTTGGCCTGCGCGGGTTGATTCTCGGCCTGTTGTTCATCGTCCTCGCGTTTCTCGGCAAACTCGGCGCCGGGCTGGGTTCGATCCTGCTGTTCGGGATCAGTTGGTGGTACATGGTGCTGTTCGAAGTGCTCAACCAAGGCCGCTCGCCGGGCAAGCAGTGGATGGGCTTGCGGGTGGTGCAGGACGACGGCACGCCCGTCGGCTGGTCGGCCTCGCTGCTGCGTAACCTGTTGCGGTTTGTCGACCTGCTGCCGTTCGGCTATTTCCTCGGCGCCATCAGTTGCCTGCAACATCCCACCTTCAAGCGCCTCGGCGACCTTGCCGCCGGCACGCTGGTGATCTACAGCGAAAAACCGCTCACCCGCCCTGACCTGCCCGACGCCCCGCCCCGGCGCCCGCCCTTTGCCCTGACGCTCACCGAGCAACGCGCCATCCTCGGTTTCGCCGAACGCCAGGGTGAACTCTCTCCCGCACGGGTGAATGAACTGGCGAGCATCCTCGCCCAACCGTTGCAGGTTCCGCCGCCACGAGCCGTGGCCGAACTCAACGGCATCGCCCGCGGCTTGTTGGGCCCCACATGAAGCAAAGCCTTTTCGAAAGTCGCCACAAGGCCGAATGGGAACAATTCGCCCTGGTCCTCGACCGCTTGGAACGGGGCAAGGACGCCTCGCGCATCGCCAGTTTCCCGAAAGACTATCGTCGCCTCTGCCACCACCTGGCCCTGGCCCGGGAGCGCGGCTACAGCAGTTTCCTGGTGGACTCCTTGCAGCATCAGGTGCTGCGCGGGCACCAGCAGTTTTATCGGTATCGCAGCCGACTCGGGGCCAACGCGCTGGCGTTTATCCTGGCCGACTTCCCGCGCCTGGTGCGTCAACAGTGGCCCTTCGTGCTCGCCGCCGGGCTGATGTTTTTTGGCAGCCTGGTCGGCATGGGTTTGCTGGTGTATTTCTTTCCGGACCTGATCTACAACCTGATCCCGGCCGATCAGGTCAGTGAGATGCAAAGCATGTACGACCCCGTCGCCGGGCACCTCGGGCGTTCGGCCGAACGGGCAGCCAGCGAAGACTGGGTGATGTTCGGCTACTACATCATGCACAACATCGGCATCGCCTTTCAGACCTTCGCCAGCGGTTTGCTGTTTGGCCTGGGCAGTGCGTTTTTCCTGTTCTTCAACGGCTTGACCATCGGCGCGGTGGCCGGGCACCTGACCCACATCGGCTACGGGCAAACCTTCTGGTCATTCGTGATCGGCCACGGCGCTTTCGAACTGAGCGCCATCGCACTGTCCGGCGCCGCCGGCCTGCAATTGGGCTGGGCCTTGATTGCACCGGGGCGCCTGCCCCGGGCCGAAGCCTTGCGCCTGGCCGCGCGTAAAAGCGTGCTGTTGATTTGCGGGGTGATGCTGTTCCTGCTGATTGCCGCGTTTATCGAAGCCTATTGGTCATCCATGACCACCCTGACACCGCTGACCAAATACCTGGTCGGTGCCGGGCTCTGGATTGTGATGGCGTTGTATCTGCTGTTGGCCGGACGGACTCGCCATGCGCCTGAGTGACGCCACGGTGGTGATTCGTCCGCGCAACACCTGGGAAGCCATGGACCTCGGTGTGCTGCTGACCCAACGACATCGTCGACTGTTGATGACCAGTTGGGCCATCGTGACCTTGCCGGTGTTCGCCTTGCTCAGCGTGTTGCTGTGGGATTCGCCGTCCCTGGCCGTGTTTATTTTCTGGTGGCTCAAACCGGCGTTCGAACGGCTGCCGCTGTATATCCTGTCGAAAACCCTGTTCGGTGAAACCCCAACGCTCAAACAAGCCCTGCGCCAATGGCCACATTTGCTCAAGCCGCAACTATTGGCCAGCCTGACCTGGCGCCGCCTCAGCCTGAGCCGCAGCTTCCTGATGCCCGTGGTGCAACTCGAAGGTCTGGACGGCACGGCACGCCAACAACGTTTGCACGTGCTGTTGCAACGCAATGCCGGCGCCGCGCAATGGCTGACGATCATCGGCGTGCAGCTGGAAAGCGCCTTGTGGATCGGCTTGATGGTGCTGTTCTACCTGCTGCTGCCGCAACAGATCGAACTCGATTGGGACTGGCAAACCCTCATCGCCGCGACCACCCACGACTGGCGCTGGCTGGAGCACCTGACCAACGCCTTCTACGCGCTGGTGCTGGTGGTGTGGGAACCGATCTATGTGGCCTGCGGCTTCAGCCTCTACCTGAACCGGCGCACGGCATTGGAAGCCTGGGACATCGAACTGGTGTTCCGCCGGATGCGCCAGCGCCTCGGCAGCGCGGCGGTCATGCTACTACTGGCCGTCGTGGTGTTGATGCCGACGACGCACAGTGTCTGGGCCGCCGAACCGGTGATTTCACCAGACACGCCACGCCTGCTGGACCAACCCCTGACCAGTCAGGCGTCCCGGGACAGCATCAAGGCGATCCTCGATCAGCCACCGTTCAAGAACAAGGAATCCGTCACTCGCTATCGTTTTGGCGAAGACAAACCCGAAGGAGCCAAAACCAAGGACGATGGCACTACGCCCGAATGGTTGAAGGCATTGTTGCGGCTGCTGGACAACCCACGCTTCGGCGCCCTGGCCACGCTGATTGAAGTGTTGCTGTGGGGCACGGTGATCGCGGCCCTCGGGTTGTTGATCTGGCGCTACCGCGACTGGCTGCAGGCGTTTGTCAGTCGCCGGCCGGCCGTGCGCCGCAGGGTGGAGCGACCAGTGCCGAAACAACTGTTCGGGCTGGACGTGCATCACGAAACCTTGCCCGCCGATGTCGCCGCCAGTGCCGAAGCGCTCTGGCAAACCCATCCTCGCGAAGCCCTCGGCCTGCTTTACCGGGCGCTGCTCAGCCGTTTGTTGCATGACTACAACCTGCCCTTGAAAGATGCCGACACCGAAGGCCAGGTGCTGGAGCGCGTTGGGCAACTGCAACAACCGGCGTTGCTGGCCTTCAGTCAAACCCTGACCCGCCACTGGCAGAACCTGGCCTACGGACATCGCTTGCCGCCGGCGCAACTGCAACAGGAACTCTGTGACGGCTGGCGAGCGCTGTTCAATCCGGGAGCTGCCCGTTGAACCGGCGTGGGTGGCAGGTCCTCGGCGTGGTGTTCGCGGTGCTGTTCGGCGCGTTGTGCTTTTATCTGTTCCTCAAGGCCACGCCCTATCAGGAGATCGTCGATCACGGCCCTTCCCCCGAAGCCCGGGCCAATCCTTATCTGGCGGCGGAGCAGTTCCTGCGCAAACACGGCGTGCCCGTCACTCACGCCAACAGCCTCGACGTGCTGCCCGGCATCGATCCACGCCAGCACAGCCTGTTGCTGTTCGGCGACCGCTCGAACATGACCCCGCGCCAGATTGATCAGGTGCTGAACTGGACCCGGGCCGGCGGCCGGCTGGTGTTCGTCGCCGAGTCCCTGTGGGACGAGAAGTCCGGCCAGAGCAATGACCTGCTGCTCGACCGAGTGCAGTTGCATCAATTTTTGAGTAAGGACCTCAAGGACCTGCCACCCGATCCAGACCCCGATCCGTATCCGAACCTGACCAAGCTTTACCTCGAAGACGAAAACGCCCCAGCCTACATCGGCTTCGACACCGCGTTCCACCTGGACGACCCGAAGAACCTCGCCCAGGCCTGGGCCAACAGCGGCAAGGGCACGCACATGATGCAGCTGAACCACGGGCTCGGTTCAATCACCGTGGTCACCGACGCCGACCTGTGGAAAACCCCGGCCATCGAGCAATACGACAATGCCTGGCTGCTCTGGTACTTGAACGCCGATACCAGCGTGACGCTGCTGTACAACACCGATCACGATTCGCTGCTGACCTTGCTGCTGCGCTATTTCCCCCAGGCGCTGGTCGCCCTCGCCGCCCTGATCGGCCTCGCTTGCTGGCACGTCGGCGTGCGCCATGGTCCGCTGCTGCAACCGGCCCCGAGGGCGCGCAGACAACTTCAGGAACACCTGCGCGCCAGCGCCGATTTCATGCTGCGCCGTCATGGGCAGGACAGCCTGTTGCACGCCTTGCAGCAAGACATCCTGCGCCGCGCCCGCCGCCGTCATCCCGGTTTCGAACAATTGGCGGTTGCCGAACAATGGCTGGTGCTCGCGCGCCTGACCCGGCAACCCACCCGCGCCATCAGCCAGGCCCTGAGCCCGCGCCCGAAACAGCGGCTGTCCAGCGCTGAGTTCAGCCGTCAGGTCGCCCACCTGCAAACCTTGAGGAATGCCTTATGAGTGACATCGAGCCCGGCACACCCAACCACGCCGCCCAGCAACGCCAGCGCGCCAGTCAATTGGCCCAGGCGGTGCGCAGCGAATTGCAGAAAGCCGTGATCGGCCAGGACATCGTGATCGATAACGTGCTCACCGCGCTGATTGCCGGCGGCCATGTGTTGCTCGAAGGCGTGCCGGGGCTGGGCAAGACTTTGCTGGTCCGCGCCCTCGCGCGCTGCTTCGGTGGCGAATTTGCGCGCATCCAGTTCACCCCGGACCTGATGCCCAGCGACGTTACCGGGCACGCGGTGTACGACCTGCAAACCGAGCAGTTCAAATTGCGCAAAGGCCCACTTTTCACCAACCTGTTGCTGGCGGACGAAATTAACCGCGCACCGGCGAAAACCCAGGCCGCGCTGCTCGAAGCCATGCAGGAACGCCAGGTCACCCTCGAAGGCCGGGCACTGCCAATTGCGCAACCGTTCATGGTCCTCGCCACGCAAAACCCGATCGAACAGGAGGGCACTTACCCACTGCCGGAAGCCGAGCTGGATCGCTTCATGCTCAAGGTGCGCATGGACTATCCCGATGCCGAGCAAGAGCTGGACATGGTCCGTCAGGTCACCCGTTCGACCCGGGCCGACATGCTCGATGTGCAACCGCTGCGCACCGTACTGCAGGCCAAGGACGTCATGGCGTTGCAACGGATTGCCAGCGACTTGCCCCTCGATGAACAGGTGCTCGACTACGCCATCCGCCTGGCCCGCGCAACCCGCACCTGGCCCGGCCTGACCCTCGGCGCCGGGCCACGGGCCTCGATCGCGCTGGTGCGTTGCGCCCGGGCGCGGGCGTTGTTGCGCGGTGGCGAGTTTGTGATTCCGGATGACATCAAGGGCTGTGCACTGGCGGTGTTGCGCCATCGGGTGCGGATTGCACCGGAGCTGGATATTGAAGGGCTGGATGTCGATCAGGTGCTCGGCCAGATGCTGGACCAAGTCATGGCGCCGCGCCTGTGAAACCCTCGCGTCTGCTGCTGATCTGGCTATCAGTGCTGCTTTTCTTGGGCATCGTGCTGGGAGCCCTGCGAGCGCTCGACATCGCGATGCCGAAAAACCTGCAATCGATCAGCTGGGCATTGTTGCTGGCGCTGCTGGTGCTGGCGGTCTACGACGCCATCCGCCTCAAGCGCTTGCCTTCGCCACGCCTCAAACGGTTAATGCCCGGCAGTCTGGCGCTGGGCCGCTGGGGCGAAGTGCAGTTGGAAATCGAGCATGCTTTTGCCCAGCCGCTGAACATACACCTCTTCGATCACGCCCCCGACGGCCTGACCTTCGAACACCTGCCACAAGCCGTCGAACTGCAACCCGGCCAACGCAGCCTGATCCACTATCGCCTGCGGCCTCTGCGGCGCGGGCACTTCGCTTTTGAGCACTGCGAAATCAACCTGCCGAGCCCATTGGGTTTGTGGTCCGACAAACGCTTGCTGAACGTGATCGATACCACCCGGGTCTACCCGGACTTCGCCCGACTCTACGGCGGCCAGTTGCTGGCGGTGGACAACTGGCTGAGCCAGCTCGGCGTGCGCCAACGCCAGCGCCGTGGCCTGGGGCTGGAGTTTCATCAGTTGCGCGAATTCCGCGAAGGCGACAGCCTGCGCCAGATCGACTGGAAAGCCACCGCACGCCAGCGCACGCCGATTGCCCGTGAGTACCAGGACGAACGCGACCAACAGATCATTTTCATGCTCGATTGCGGGCGGCGGATGCGCAGTCAGGATGGCGAACTGAGCCATTTCGACCACGCGCTGAATGCCTGCCTGCTGCTCAGTTACGTGGCTTTGCGCCAGGGCGATGCGGTGGGCCTGAGTACCTTCGCCAGCGATCAACCACGCTATCTCGCACCGGTCAAAGGCCCCGGCCAGCTCAAGGTGTTGCTCAATGGCGTCTACGACCTCGGCAACACACAGCGCCCCGCCGACTACCAGGCCGCCGTCAGCCAGTTGCTCGCCCGGCAGAAACGCCGATCACTGGTGGTGCTGGTCACCAACCTGCGGGACGAAGACGACGACGAACTGCTCAACGCCGTGCAACGCCTGGGACAACAGCACCGGGTGATGGTCGCCAGCCTGCGCGAAGACACCCTCGACGAACTGCGGCAAACGCCGGTGCAAACCTTGCCCGAGGCGTTGATGTATTGCGGGACGGTAGATTATTTGAATGCGCGGGCCGAACTGCATGAGCGCCTGAAGACTCACGGGGTTCCCGTGGTCGATGCCACCACCGGCGAATTAGGTCCTGCACTGGTGACTCGCTATCTGGAGTGGAAAAAGGCCGGGATGTTTTAGTGTCGGGTGAAAGCGCTCTTCGGATGGGCAAGAACGCTTTCACCGCTGTGACTCACCCGGTTGGATACCGATTATGTAGCGTGAACCCGGCAGACTCGTCTTCTGCGTGATAGACGTAACACCAACCAGTACTGTCAGTCGAAGCGGTATACGGTGCCTTGCCGGAAATGTGCACCGTCACCGGCACGCTCACGACATTGCCCGTGAATTCAGAGGCCACGCGAATACCCGTCCTCCAACGCCCACCGGCACCGCCAATTTCCCGGGGACCATCACGGTCGATAACGTTGACTTTGTAATCTCCCAACGACAGGTTGAAGTCCGAGGAGACGAACGCGTTGAAAACCAGTTGCAAGGAAAAACTGCCATCTCGCGTGCTGTTGACGCAATTAAATTCCCACGTAAGGCCTTGCTCCCCAAGGAGTCGAGGAGCTTGAACGCTTGGTGTAGTAACAATACCCAGCCCGTAGCCCGAGTCGCCCTGCCAGGTCATGCTTATATTTCTGTTCAACATCGGGCTACCAGGCTTGGGTTTTAGCGTAAGGGTATGCTTCGCGCCATGACATAGATAAGCCGCCCCCTTCCCGAACCCCGTCACAACGCCATCGAAAAAAACCTCCACTTCATTGGCAAGGTCCTTGGAGATGACGCGTATCGGCAAGTGCCTGTCCGGCAGCTTGGGACTGCTGAGCTTCAATCCATAAAAACCGCTGAACTCCGTGTCTGGCTCAATCCACCAAACCATACCGGCGTGATCCACAGGAACAAGCGTTCCCAAGGGTGGTCTGGCCGTAAAGTCAGAATTCTCGGTACCAGGTAAGGTCTGCAGAGTAACGGTGGTCGTACCGATGAGAGGGCTGCCGGGTTTTGTTAGAACGTAGATGAGCAGCATTGAGCCATACGAAACAACAATATCTTCTCTCAGATCCAACCGTTCGCCATCAATGAGCAGATCAAACTCCCGCGCCCACACATCGTTCTCAACCGCCGTCAGCATGAAGGGTTGCACCACCGACACGTCGTCATTCTCGGCGCTCATATCCGCCCAGACGGTATGTTCACCCGCAGTGGCCGGGCGGTAACGATAGCGGGTCCAGCCGTTCGGATCCGTGAGGGTGGTGGCAATAACCACCTGTTCATCCAGATACCAGCGCACTTCAAGTCCACCGACACCCAACCCGGTATCCGCAGACACTGCCCGCACCCGCAGCCATACACCTTCCTCGTTACTCACCACCGGCTGCCCGATCACAGGGCCTGCCTCAGCGAACTCGAACGTGGATGCACTGACCTTGAAAGGCACTGCCGGCACCGTCCACCCGGATTCGTCAGCCCCATATTGTTGCTGGACTTCCAGGGTGTAAGTGATGCCCGCCGGCAAACGGAATGAGGGGCGAGACGTCCAGTTCCTGCTCCCGTTGACGGGCACTCTGTCGGTACCTTTCTCCACCCCGTCCTGTTTCACCCTGATATTGACCTGCGCGTTCACAACGCCACTTCCCGAAAACCACAGCACGGGATTGACGGTGCTGTCCTTCAGTGGCCGCTCGATGGTCGGCACCGAGACCGGGGTTCTGATCACAATAAAGGGATGCTCCTCGCCCCAAACGGATGACTGGCCTCGGAGCGCCTGCATCGCCTGGAGTGAATGCGGCCCAAGCGGCAGGTGTGCCTTGACCACGAAGGCCCAGTAACCATCAGCGTCGGCCGGGCCGTGAAACAGTTGCTCCTGGCTACCCACATGACGCACCGTCACATCGGCAAAAGGTTCGCTGGTGCCGCTGATCTGCGGGCTGGATGGGCTGTTCGAACCCGCCACGGGAACCTCGAACTCAGGCGGCTTCAGGCTCGCTTCGACAATGAAGGAGCACAGCTCGCTCGGGGCAGAGGTTATATTTTGAAGGGTCTGTACAACCTTGACGTGGTGCTCCCCCTCCGACCAGGCTGGATCGGGGATAAAGTCGCGCCGGCCGCCACTCCCGGTAAAACTACCCGTCACCTCATTGTTGTCATCATTAAGCATCTTCAGCGTGACAGCGTCCGAATAAATGCCCATCACCGTGAGCGGCTGACTCGCCTCTATCGGGGCACCCGGTGGCTCAATTCCAGGCTTGGGCGGCCTTACTTTCAACGTGACCAGATCGCTGGGGTCCGACGGCACGCCGCCGACTGTTTGTACGATCTTGACCGTCTGCTCGCCCGGTGGCGTCCAGGCGGCCGTCGGCGTGAAGGTGCGCGTGGTTCCACTTCCCGAAAAAGTGCCGGCCACCGCCCCAC